>NZ_LT629784.1:317727-635454 GCF_900105595.1 Stappia sp. ES.058
GGAGCGCCTCACGGCGGTATCCGGCGGTTCGATCAATCTGAAGTTCCAGGAGCCGGGGGCGATCGTTCCCGCTCTTGAGACATTCGACGCGGTCGCGTCCGGCGCGGTGCAGGCCGGTTGGTCGACGCCGGGTTACTGGACCGGCAAGGATACCTCGCTTGCGCTTTTCGCGGCGGTTCCCTTCGGTCCGCGCGCGTCCGAATATATCGCCTGGATGAAGTTCGGCGGCGGTAACGAGCTGTTCGACGAAATCTATGCGTCCTACGGCATCAAGTCTCTCGCCTGCGCCGTCATCGCGCCCGAGGCTTCGGGCTGGTTCCGCAACGAGATCAACTCCGTGGACGATCTCAAGGGCCTGAAGATGCGTTTCTTCGGCCTTGGCGCCAAGGTGATGCAGAAGCTCGGTGTTTCCACGCAGCTTCTGGCTGGCGGCGACATCTTCCCCGCGCTTGAGCTTGGAACGATCGACGCGACGGAATTCTCCATGCCGGCGATCGACCTCAAGCTCGGCTTCTACCAGGTTGCCAAATATTACTACTTCCCGGGCTGGCACCAGCAGTCGACGATTTTCGAGCTGATGCTGAACAAGGACGAGTGGGACGCGCTTGACGACCAGACCAAGGCCGTGTTCGAGACCGTTTGCGACGCCAACATCACCTACGGCATTGCCGAGGGCGAGGCGATCCAGCCGGCCGCGATCGCGGAACTGAAGGAAAAGGGCGTCAACATCAAGACCTGGGATCCGGCGATCCTCGATACGTTGCGCAGCGCCTGGCTCGAAGTGGTCGAGGAAGAAAAGGCAGCCAACCCGAACTTCGCAAAGGTTTGGGAATCGCTGACTGAATTCCGCGCCCAATACGAAGGTTGGTCGGAGCTCGGCTACCTCAAGTAAGCGGCGAGAAACCGGCTATCGCGTGATTTGCGCACGCCCTGCGCTTCCCTTCGGGATCTGCGGGGCGTGCGCATGCCGGGCGGTCGTGTTCGCACGCGCAGGTCCGTAGATGACTGCGAGGCCGGGCGCGACCGGGTGTCGTCTCTGTTTGCTGTCACGACGGCCCATGCGATCCCGGGCTGGCGGTACGGTTTTCCCTTTTCCTGTTTCCCGTCTTTCGTTGTCTGCTGCTTCGGGGCAGGATGGGATGTTCAAAATGCCTTCATCCAGACGGTTCCGCGGTGTCCCGCGGGCTCGGTTGTCTCGATCCGGGAGAAGAGCCTTTCATGTCAACGCTGCTGTGTTTGATCGGTATCGCCCTGGCGGCGCTCGGGCTGGTTGGGGTCGGCGTGCCGGCCTATGTCCTGTGCATCGTCGGCTTCGTGCTTTGCGTGATCGGCGGATTCGCCCGTGCTCGGTTGTCCGTGGTGATCGCCGGCATGGTGTTCACGATCTTTGCCTTCGCGATCGCGCCGGACGGGTTTTCGGCCATCCTGCAGATGGCGGACGTCAACCCGAAACGCTTCTTCAAGTTCTACGACGGCATGTCCGGCCTGATCGGCGCGCTCGCCGTCCTGGCCCTGACGCTGGTGATGGTTCGCCGAAACGCGCCGCAATCCTGCGAGACGATGCTGGGGGCGTCCGACGATTTCGACACGGTCGTCAACGGCGTCGGCAAGCTGGCGTCCTGGCTGTTCGTTCCAATGATGATCGTGATCTTCTACGACGTCAGCCAGCGCAAGATGCTGGACTTCGACAACAACATCATCGATTCCGTCTTCTACTTCGACAGCACCAAGCTGCAGGAACTCGAGTGGCATCTGCATGCCGTGCTGTTCCTGCTTTGTCTCGGGTTTGCCTACCGTTATGACGCACATGTGCGCATCGAACTGGTGCGTGACCGCATGGCGCAGCGCTCGCGGGTGTGGATGGAGCTGATCGGCGTCGTTTGCTTCCTGCTTACCTACTGTTACCTGATCGTCGAGTTCGGCTGGGTCTTTGCAAACAATTCCTACAGGATCGGCGAGGTGTCGGCGGCGCAGACTGGTCTTACCCACCGCTGGATCATCAAGGCGATGCTGCCGTTCGGCTTCGCGCTCCTGTTCACGGCCGGACTGTCGGCCGCGTTCCGCTGCGTCGTCTATCTGTTCGGCCCCACCTACCTCAACGAACGCGCCGGCGATTATGCCGGTACCCATCACGCGGATCTGCCGGAAGACGTGGCCATCAAGGGCCCGATAACGGACTGATCGGGGAAAACGCACCATGACATTTGTGGAACTTCTGCCGGTCTTCATGTTCCTGGCGCTCGGGCTCTTGCTGTTCACCGGTTTCCCCGTTGCCTTCATTCTCGGCGGGGTCGGTCTCGGCTTTGCCTTCCTCGCGCAGGAACTGGACGCATTCAACGTCGCGCGGCTGGTGATCATTCCGAACCGCATCTTCGGTTCGACGATGGAGAACCCGGTCCTCGTCGCCATTCCGATGTTCATTTTCATGGGCACGATGCTGGAGAAATCCGGCGTCGCCAAGGACCTGCTCAACTGCCTGCAGGTCCTGACCCGTCGCGTGCCCGGCGGTCTTGCGCTGTCTGTCACGCTGATGGGCACCATCATGGCGGCCACCACCGGCATCATCGGTGCCTCGGTGGTGATGATGACCCTGCTGGCGCTTCCCGTCATGCTGGAGCGCAACTACAACATTCCGCTGGCGACCGGCACCATTGCCTCTTCGGGAACGCTCGGCATTCTCATTCCGCCATCGATCATGCTGGTGATCATGTCGGATCTGATGTCGATCCCCGTCGGCACGGTGTTCGTCGCCGCCATCATCCCGGGGCTTCTGCTGGCGACCCTCTATGCGGTCTACATCCTCGTTCTGTGCCATTTCAAGCCACAGCTCGCGCCGCCGCTTCCCGACGATATCGGGCCAAAGACACGCGCGGAATTCTGGGTGATGATCCTGAAGAGCTTCGTGCCGCCGGTCTTCCTGATCATGATCGTGCTGGGGTCGATCTTTGCCGGTATTGCAACGCCCACGGAAGCTGCGGGCGTCGGCGCGGTCGGCGCGACCCTTCTGGCGATCCTCAATCGCAAGCTTGCGTTCACTGTCTTGCGGGATGTGTGCCACCGGTCGGCGCTGACGACCGCGATGCTCTTTGGCATCTTCCTTGGCGCCACCTGCTTTTCGCTTGTTTTCCGCTGGCTGGGCGGCGAGGTCCTGATCGACGAGTTCATCGCCTGGGCCGGCGTTGGGTCGTGGGGCATCTTGTTCGTTTTGATGGGCATGGTCTTCTTCCTCGGCTTCTTCTTCGACTGGGTCGAGATCACGCTGATCGTCCTGCCGGTCTTCGGCCCGATCGTTGCAAAACTCGATTTCGGCGCGCATCTCGCGGGGTTCGAGGGCGTCAACGAGGTCGCGCTCATCTGGTTCACCATTCTGGTGTCGACCAACCTGCAAACCTCCTTCCTGACGCCGCCCTTCGGCTTCGCGCTGTTCTACATGAAGGGGGTGGCGCCTCCCGGGGTGACCATTCAGCAGATCTACAAGGGCATCATTCCCTTCGTGCTTCTGCAGCTCATCGGCCTCGCCTTGTGCATGCTGTTTCCGGGCATCGTCCTGTGGCTTCCCAACGCATTGCTTTGAGGGCTCACGCGTGACGTAATGCCGTGAGAGCGGAAGCGGCCGGATGGTTTCCGGCCGCCGTCAATTCAAGATGGGCGGCAGCGATGTCTGAAACCGAGGATAGCGGCGCGCGTGGCAGCGGCCTTCCTGCCTTCGAGGCGCATCCGGCCCGGGCGCTGGTGATCGGCGAGGTGCATGCGCGGCCGTTTCATCCGCTGTCGGGGCCAAGGGTTTTTCTGCGCTATGGCTTTATCGCTGACGAGGCGGCGGCGGAGGCTGACCGCGACTGGTTCGGCCGCTATTGCCAGTCGGTCGGTGAACAGGGACCGGGCGCGGCCTCGCGCCATCATCTTGTGCGCATTGGCGAGAGCGTGTTGCGTCGCGAACGGCATGGCGAGTTCATCACCTACACCTGGGACGGGCCGCTGGATGACACGGATGCGTCGGGTGGCGAACCGCCGGACCATCCCTTTGGTGCGCGGTTTCGCGCGCCCGGGCCGCTCATGGTCGCGGTGCGTTGCGACTTCCTTCGGGCGGACAGCGCTGCCTTCCAGCGCCAGTTCGACCGGTTCGACCAGACCAGCCTTTCGGTGTCCGATGTCGATCAGCAGGCAGCGATCATTGCCACAGACTTTCGTCAGGACCGGGACGGACTGACCCGCATCGTGATCGGCGACAGGACCCTGAACCAGGTGCAGGCGGGCGCTTTGACCCAGCGGCTTCTGGAGCTGGAGACCTACCGCACGTTCGCCATGCTCGGCCTGACGGAGGCGAACCGGCAGGCGCCGAAGGTCTCGATCATCGAGGCCGGGCTGCTTGGCATCGCGGAACGCATGCGTGCCAGCGAGGGGCTCGAAGCGAACCGGCTGCTGCTCGACGAACTGACGCGGCTTGCGGCCGATCTGGAGGCGGGCGCGGCGGCGAGCGCCTATCGCCTGGGAGCCAGCCGCGCCTATTATCTGATCGTGAAGCAGCGTCTGGAGGCATTGGGCGAGCAGTCGCGCGACGGGCATTTCACCTTCACGCAGTTCCTGACCCGGCGGCTGGCGCCGGCCATGCGCACCTGCGAAACGCTGGAAACGCGACAAGCCAACCTGTCGCGCAAACTGGCGCGTGCGGCAACGCTGTTGCGCACCCGCGTTGACGTGGAGCTGCAGGAACAAAACCGGGGCCAGCTTGCCGGGATGAACCGGCGGGCGCGGCTGCAACTTCGCCTGCAGCAGACCGTTGAGGGCCTGTCCGTTGCCGCCGTGAGCTATTATGTCGTCGGTCTTTTTGCGTATCTGGCCAAGGCGCTCGCCGACAGTCCCGTCGGCGCCTTTCTGCCATCCCAGGGCGTGATGACCGGAATTGCCGTCCCCCTGGTCCTGATCACGGTGTTCTTGTTCGTACGCCGCATCCGCCGTCATCATGACGAGCGCGAGGGGGATGAGTGAGGCGGCATTTTTCCCGGTAATCGGTTCTGGCCCCGGCTGTCGGTGTGACCCGGAGCAGGGGCCGGACAAAGAAAGAGGCCGGACAGATGCCCGGCCTCGAAACCTTCATACCCTTCCGCCCAAGGCGGACGACGTCACTTCATGGTGCCGTCGGCGTTGAACTGGGCAAGATAGGCGATGACATCGTTGCGGTCGTCTTCCTTGCGCAGCTTGAAGGCCATCTTCGAGCGACCGCCAAGGAATTCGCTCGGATCCTCGAGGTAGGCGAAAATCTCTTCAGGTTCCCATTCGCCGGTCTCCGAGGCATGCTCTTCTGCCGCCTTGGAGTACCGGTAATCTTCGACGCTTGCAGCCTCGCGGCCGACGATGCCGTTCAGTTGCGGACCGACCTTGTTGCGGGCGCCCTCTCCGACAGCATGACAGGCCTTGCACTTGCGGAACACTTTCTCGCCGGCGGCTGCGTCACCTTCCGCGGCAATTGCGTTCGCGGACATGGCCAGGACGGCAGCTCCAGCAAGCAACATAAGACGTTTCATAAGTTTCTCTCCCGAGATTCTCGTGTGCAACAGGTGGGACCGATCGTGTCCGAAAACCTGTGTTCAATACCGGCGAACACTAGCACGATCTTTTACGACGTCACCCCTGACGGGCACTTTGTCGCATTTGATTTCCGCAAGAATGCGGCTGGCACACGGTCATTCCGCGGCAGCCGCCTCTGCCTCCGGCAAGGTCAGCCAGTCGTCCAGCCCCTGATCCCAATAGGGGGCCGGCCCATAGAGTTTGGCGAGGAAATCGATGAAAACCCGCACCTTTGCGGGCAGAAAGCGCCTGCTGGGATAGACGGCATGCAGGCCGACGTTCTTGGAAGCGCGATACTGGGGCAGGACAATCCGGAGTTTGCCTTCCCGCAGTTCCGGTCCGATATCCCAGGTGGAGCGCAGCGCCACACCGAGACCGGCGAGGAGCGACTCGCGCACCACTTCGCTCGAGTTCGTACGGATCGGTCCGCCGGTTCGCAGCATTTCGGTGCCTTGCGGGCCCGACAGCCGCCAGACGTCCTGTTGGGTCGTTGCCAGGCACGCGTGATTGGCCTGAAGGTCTTCGACGGAGGTCGGCGCCCCGGCGCGTTTCAGGTAGTCGGGGGCGGCGCACAGGATGCGGTGGACCGGCGCAAGGCGGCGTGCCACGAGGCTGCTGTCCTCCAGTTCGGCTATGCGAATGGCCAGGTCATAGCCCTCGCCGACAATGTCGATGAGTTCGTCGGAGAGGTCGAGATTGACCGAAAGATCGGGGTTGTCGGCGAGAAACGCCGCCAGATGCGGCGCGATGTGCATGCGCCCGAAGGATGTTGGCGCACTGACCTTCAAAGTGCCGCGCGCCATCGCGGAGCGACGCGTGACGAAGGCTTCCGCCTCTTCCACCGACGCGAGGATCGCAACCACGCGCTTGTAGTACCCTTGGCCGGCCTCCGTAAGAGCGAGCTGGCGGGTGGTCCGCTGCAAAAGCCGTGTACCAAGTCGGTCTTCAAGGCGCCTGAGTCGTTTCGAGACGACCGCGGGCGAGAGACCCATCTCCCGTCCGGCCGCGGACATGCTCCCGGCTCCCACGACCCGCGCGAAGATTTCCATGTCGGGAAAACTGCTCATTTTCAACGCACCGGAATTGGTTTTTCTCTGCCTTCAACGATTTATGGACACCGTTCCATCTGCCAAATTTGCAGTCACACACACGCTCGACGCAGCCCGGTAAATGCCCATACTGTTGTCTATTGAGTGTGTACGCGCATAAAAAGCGGGCGGATTTGTTTTCGTCACAGCAAAAGTGAATGAGGAAGGATCGCTTGATGAGCGGGATAGTCATGCCCAGGCCCGACAGCGACGTGTTGGAGCGGCGTGCGGAGATCGTGGCGGCTCTCAAGCGGTTTGTCCCCGGCGAGGGTGTGATTGACGCCGCCGTCGAGATGCGCGCCTATGAAAGCGATGCACTGACGGCCTATCGGCAGCTTCCGCTTGTTGTCGTCCTTCCGGAGACCGTGGAACAGGTGTCCGCCGTTCTGCGCTATTGCCATGAAAACAGCGTCAAGGTCGTGCCGCGCGGGGCGGGAACATCGCTGTCGGGCGGAGCGCTTCCCGTCGGCGACGGCGTGCTCCTTTCGATGATGAAGTTCAACCGGACGCTGGATATCGACGCCGCCAATCGCGTCGCCGTCGTGCAGCCGGGTGTGACGAACCTCGGCATCACCCGGGCGGTGGAGCATCTCGGCTTTTACTATGCGCCGGATCCGTCCTCCCAGATCGCCTGTTCCATCGGCGGCAACATCGCGGAAAACTCCGGTGGCGTGCATTGCCTGAAATACGGGCTGACCACCAACAATGTGCTCGGGCTGGAAATGGTGCTCGTAACGGGCGAGGTGATCCGGCTCGGCGGCAAGCACCTCGACAGCGAAGGCTATGACATTCTCGCCCTGATGACGGGCTCCGAAGGGCTTCTGGGCGTCGTTACCGAGGTCACGGTGCGCATCCTGCAAAAGCCGGAGACGGCGCGTGCCGCGTTGATCGGTTTTCCCACCAGCGAGGACGGCGGCCAGTGTGTTGCCGACATCATCGCAGCCGGTATCATTCCCGGCGGCATGGAGATGATGGACGAACTGGCGATCAACGCGGCGGAGGATTTCGTCAATGCCGGTTACCCACGCGATGCCGGTGCGCTGCTGATTGTCGAACTCGACGGGCCGGAAGCGGAGGTCGACTATCTGCTCGGCGAGATCGAGGCCATCGCCAGGCGCAACAAGGCGAGCTCCCTGCGCGTCTCCACCAGCGAGGAGGAGCGCAATACGTTCTGGGCGGGTCGCAAGGCGGCCTTTCCGGCGGTCGGGCGCATTTCGCCCGACTATCTGTGCATGGACGGCACGATCCCGCGCAAGGCCCTGCCCGAGGTGCTGACGCGCATGCGTGCGCTCGGCGAGAAACACGGTCTGCGCTGCGCCAACGTCTTTCATGCCGGCGACGGCAACCTGCATCCGCTCATTCTCTATGATGCCAACCAGCCGGGGCAGCTTGAGGCGGCCGAAGCCTTCGGCGCCGATATCCTGCGGCTGTGCGTTGAGTTCGACGGTGTGCTCACCGGCGAGCATGGTGTCGGTATCGAAAAGCGCGACCTGATGCCGGAGATGTTTTCCGAGGACGATCTGAAGCAGCAGCAACGGGTCAAATGCGCTTTCGATCCCAAGCAGTTGCTCAATCCGGGAAAGGTCTTCCCCGTGCTGCACCGCTGCGCCGAGCTCGGCCGCATGCATGTGCACAAGGGGCAATTGCCGTTTCCCGACATTCCCCGCTTTTAAGGGCCACAGTTGATGTCAGACAGACTGTCACCGCGCAGCGCGGAAGAGGTTCGCGAGGCCGTGCAATGGGCGGCTGCCGAACAACATCCGCTTGAGGTTCTCGGCACCGGTTCGAAACGGGTGCTCGGCCGTCCGGTTCAGGCCGGGCATGCGCTGGATCTCTCCGGCCTTTCCGGCATTGCGCTCTACGAGCCGGCCGAACTTGTGATCTCCGCGCTCGCCGGAACGCCGCTGGCCGAGATCGAAGCGGCGCTTGAGGAGCACAATCAGGAGCTCGCGTTCGATCCGATCGACTATGGGCCGCTGCTTGCTCAGGCGCCGGGCGCGGGCACCGTGGGCGGAATGATCGGCGCCAATCTTGCCGGTTCCAAGCGGCTGAAATTCGGCGCCGCGCGCGATCATATTCTCGGGATGGAAGCGGTCTCGGGCCGGGGCGAGATCTTCAAGTCGGGCGGCCGCGTTGTGAAGAACGTGACCGGCTACGACCTGCCGCGCACGCTGACCGGGTCCTGGGGAACGCTTGCCGTCGCGACCCGGATCACGCTGAAGGTTCAGCCGAAGGCGGAGACCGAGGCGACCTTCCTCATCTCCGGGTTGAACGCGAGCGAGGCAACGCAGGCCATGACCGCGGCGATGGGATCGTCCGCGGAGGTCTCCGCAGCCGCGCATCTTCCGCCCGACATTGCCGCAACGCTGGCGACGCAAGGTCATGCGCTGAACGGGTCGGCGACCCTGCTGCGCCTGGAAGGCTTTGCCACCTCGGTCGACTATCGCTTCGGCGCCCTCAAGACCCTGTTGCGCGACAGCGGGACGGTTTCGCGCCTCGACGCCGAAGCCTCGCGCGCGCTCTGGCGTGACGTGCGGGACTGCCGGGCCTTCGCGGGAACGGAGGAACACGTCTGGCGGATCTCTGTCGCTCCGACGGCGGGCGCGGAGTTCATCGCACGTGTTCAGGCGGAGCTGTCGTGCCGCGCCTATTTCGATTGGTCGGGCGGGCTGGTCTGGCTGGCGCTGTCCGACAAGGAACCGCAGGCAGAAGCGGTGCGTGCAGCGGTTGAGGTTGTCGGCGGCGGGCATGCGATGCTGGTGCGCGCGCCCGCGCCGGTGCGGTCTTCCATCGAGGTGTTCCAGCCGCAGCCGTCGGCGCTTGCCGCGCTCTCGGCCCGCATCAAGGCGCAGTTCGATCCTCACGGGATTCTCAATCCCGGTCGAATGGGGTCGTGAGGATATGACGCTTTTCGCGGCTGTTCATCTGCAAACACCCCGGGAGGCGCATGTCGCCGGTCCCGGGGCGCTGCATGCCCTGGGCCTGTCAGGAGTTCTTCTTGAGCCCGGCGTTGCATTTGACCGGCACTTTGTAGGTCATGCCGTCGCGCTGGTTGGTGGTGTTCTTGATCGACCACTTGTTGTTCTTTGCCTTGTTCTTGCGCGCCGCAACCGCGTCGAGTTCGAAATAGGCGTGCGCGCTGACGGTCCACGACTTGGAGAGAACTTCGGACCTGCGCATGCCCTTGGCCCTCCGGTTGGCGAGGTTGGCCTCGCATACCTGCTTCGGCGACGGACCCTGCCAGGCGATCTTGGCCGTCGGGACCACCGGGTTGGCATTGAGGCTGACGGTGCGCTTCTTGCCCGCGCCGACATCGCGGTTGGCGAAGGACCGGCTCCAGTGCCCGCCGTCGCTTTCGAAGTAGCGCACGCCCTTGAACGCGCCGATTTTCATCGCGACGATGCGCTCGCCACTGGTCGCGCGGGCATGGAGCTTCATCAGGAACCGGTGGCTGGAACTCTTGATACTGGTGTAGCCGCCGGCGTTGGCGGAGACTTCGATCGGGACGGCGTCGATGCCGTCTTTCGTGAGTTTCACGGTTTCGATCCAGTCCTTGGCCGAAGCCGCGGAAGCGAGAGAAACCAAGAGCGTCGATGCGATCAGGATCTTGAATGTCGTGTTCATGTCGAAAACTCCAAGGCGTTTGTGTGTGCCTCGCCTTGGGGTGAGGGTTTAAAGCAGGCTGCCTGAACGGACTGTGACGCAGATCTCAATCCGGCGTTCATGTTAGCCGGAACGCTACAATCGTCGATGGAAGAGGAGCCGGGTCGGATGCAGACGCATTTCTCGATTCACCAGCTGGCCGATCCGCATGTCGCGGAATCCGAGAAAATTCTGCGCAAATGCGTGCACTGCGGCTTTTGCACGGCCACCTGCCCGACGTTCGCGCTTCTCGGCGATGAACTCGACAGCCCGCGCGGGCGGATCTATCTGATCAAGGAAATGCTGGAAAACGACCGTCCGGCCGATGCGCGCACGGTCAAGCATATCGACCGCTGTCTGTCCTGCCTGTCCTGTATGACGACCTGCCCGTCCGGGGTGCACTACATGCATCTGGTCGACCATGCCCGGACCCACATAGAGCAGACCTATCGCAGGCCGCTCGCCGACCGGGCGCTGCGCGAGCTTCTGGCCTTCGTGCTGCCGAGGCCCGGCCGGTTCCGGCTGTCGCTGATCGCCGCCTTTTTCGCGCGCCCCTTCGCCGGGGTCTTGAAGGCCGCCGGCGGGCCGCTGAAGCAGATGGGTGCGATGCTGGAGCTTGCGCCGGCCCGTGCGCCTGCGCGGTCTCGCATGGAAGGACCCGCGACCTTTCCGGCCGAAACGCCGGCATGCGCGGGCCGCGTCGCGCTTCTGTCCGGCTGCGCCCAGCCGGTTCTCGCTCCGCATATCAACGAGGCGACGATCCGTCTGCTGACCCGCAAGGGTATCGAGGTGGTGTTGCCGAAGGGAGAGGGCTGTTGCGGCGCGCTCGTTCATCACATGGGCAAGGAGGAGCGCGCGCTCGCCGATGCGCGGCGCAACGTCGATGCCTGGAGCGCGGAAATCGAGGCGGGCGGTCTCGACGCGATCCTGATCACCGCGTCGGGCTGCGGCACGACAGTGAAGGATTACGGCTTCATGCTGCGCGGCGATCCCGCCTATGCGGAAAAGGCGGCGCGGGTCTCCGCCCTTGCCAAGGATATCACCGAGTATCTTGCAACCCTGTCGCTGGGGACGACGGAGCGCCTGCCCGATCTCACGGTCGCCTATCACTCCGCCTGTTCGATGCAGCACGGGCAGAAGATCACGCGACAGCCCAAGGATCTGCTGAAGGCGGCCGGTTTTGCGGTGCGCGACGTGCCGGAAGGGCATCTGTGCTGCGGATCGGCCGGCACCTACAACATTCTCCAGCCGGATCTGGCGCGACAACTCCGCGACCGCAAGGTGGCGAACATCGAAGCGACCGTGCCGGATCTCGTCGCCACCGGCAACATCGGCTGCATGACGCAAATCGGCGGCGGCACGCAGCTTCCCGTGGTGCACACGGTTGAACTGCTCGACTGGGTGTATGGAGGCCCCGTGCCGGCGACGCTTGTCGAGACACCGCTCGCACGCCGGGTGAGACGACAGGAACTGGAAGCGGCCGAGTAGCGCGGGTCCCGGCCTCAGTTTTTCTTGAGGCGATAGCTTTCGTGGCAGGCCTTGCAGGTCTTGCCCATGCTTTTCAGCGCCTGACCCAGGGTGCCGCGGTCGAGATCGTCGGAGTCGCTTTCTGCGAGGTCGGACGCGGCCACGACCAGCGCATCGGACTTGGCTTCGAAATCGGGGAAATCCGTCCAGATCTCTTCCCGCGCTTCGCTTTTTTGCGAAAGGCTTCCTTTCGGAAACTGCGTGGGGAAGAGGCGGGCATGGTCCGCCACCCGGGCGCCGATCTCCTTTGCCGCATCCGCATCCACCGCACCGGTCTTCACCATGGCGGCAAGGGCCTTCATGTTCTTGGCGATCGCCGACATGGTGTCCATGCGCTCCTTGACGATTCCCGTCGCTCCCTGATGGGCGATCGCCGAAAGTGAGGCGAGGGCAAGGGTTGCGGCAAGGATGCCGGCTCCGATGCGCGCTGCCCCACGGTGTGCGGCTGCTGGACGGGATGTCGAAAGAGGATTGGATCGCATCGGCTGAAGGGCTCCATCATGCAAGGCACGGATCGTGAATAAGTGACGTAGCGTAAGGGTGCGTGACCTTTGTCAGTTTCGCAAGGGGGCGCTGGCGGTCACCGGGGCTGTCACGATGCAGGAGCTGCCCGCGCCGTACACATACCGGATGTAGAATGCGTTGCACGTCAAAACCACCAGCGCCAGGGCGAGCACCGTGCCGAGCGAGGCCGGCGCGCGAAGCCGGTTCCAGGGTTTGCGGGTCGCCAGGGAGAGGGGCGGGGGACTGGCGGACTTTTCCGTCGCGGTCGTATCGCTGAACGCCGTGGAGGTCCAGCCTTCGGGCTTCGTTGCTGAGCCGGCGTCTGACCCGGCCGGAAGGGCGGGGTCGGGCGCGCGAATCACGGAGGTGCGTCGTATCTCGAGCGTGTAGCCGATCCTGGCAAGATGGACCTTGACCGGATCTGTGGCCCCGGCGCCTTCGAAGTGTTTGCGCAGGACGTTGCGCAGCCTGGAGGCATTGACCCGCACGATCGGATTGGATCGCGGATTGAAGTCGTCCCGCTGCTCAAATACCGCGGCGGCGATTGCCGATTCGCTCAAGGTGTCCGGCGTTCCGTCGAGATGGGCATCGACGAGATAGACAAGCAGGCGGCTGATTTTCGGCGCGCGCGCAAGAGCGGGAACCGCCAGCAGGCGTTCGAGCGCTGCGCGCACCTCGCCTGCGGACAATGCCGATTGCTCATTTAGATCATTTGCTGCCGCGGAGGTTTCGCGGCCTGCCCCATCCATCGCCATAAGCCCCCCGATAATGGCGTAAAGCTGCCAAAGGCGTTTGGCACGGGCGAACTATAGGGGTTTTTCACAAGGGCGCAAATCGCCAGACGCAGGGTGCGCCTGGCTTTTCGGGACCGGCCGTATGCCTGCAGGGCGGAGCTGGCTGAAATCCGTACCAGGGTGCGGTCTCATTCATGGGGCCACACCCTAGATGACCTGCACCCTCGCGCCCACCGGAACGCGGTTGTAAAGATCTGTGACGTCCTCGTTGCGCATGCGGATGCAGCCTGACGAGACCGCGCGACCGATCGTCCAGGGCTCGTTCGACCCGTGAATACGGTAGAGCGTGGACCCGAGGTAGAGGGCCCGTGCGCCAAGCGGGTTCTTCGGCCCGCCAGGAACGAAGGACGGCAGGTTCGGCTGCCGCTGCCGCATTTCCGCGGGCGGGCGCCAGTCCGGCCATTCCGCCTTGCGTGACACCTTGTGCGTGCCGGCCCATTCGAAGCCGGGGCGCCCGACGCCGACGCCGTAGCGGCGGGCAAAACCGCCCTTTTCGACGAGATAGAGATAGCGTTCGCGGGTGTCGATGACGATCGTGCCCGGCTTCTGCTTGCCGTCCCAGGCGACCGTCGACGGCAAAAAGCGCGGATCGATGCCGCGTTGGCGACGCGACGGGGCCGAGGCGGCGGCGCGCGCCGTGCTGCGGCGGATTGTCTGCCTCTGGCGGGGCAGGGGGCGGTTTGTCACCGCCGGGCGCATCGCGCGGCGGTTTGGCTGGAGCTGCAGAACCCAGGGCTCGGTGAGATCGGGACTGAGCAGTAGCGGCGGCGCACCGGCGCCGCTGCGGTAATCCGCCTGCGCGGACGTGACGAACGGGGCGCAGGCAAGAGCCAGCGCCATCAGGACAATTCTGGATCGGTGCATCGACGTACTCGCAACCTCTTCGCCGGGACACGGGGCGCGTGCGCGTTTCCACGGTCCGGCCCTGTCAGACGTCGACCGGTCGGGAGCGCTCGCCCCGGCAGAATAGGGCCGGCGAAAACAGCAATCGTGAATCCGGGGGCGCCGTGAGGTGTCTTTTTGTTCGCGTGGTTAGCGCGGCGTTTCCAGACGTGGTCAACGAGATCTGAAGAACTTCGGCTGCAACAACGCCGACGTTAACGTCTCAATTCACCAACGGTCGGATTTCGCGGACGATGGAGGGGAGCATCGGCTCCACCTGGGCCGGACGCATGCCAGGGCGAATGCGCCGATGGTAGAGCATGTTCAGGATATACTTGTCGAAGGAGGTAAAGCGGCTGTGGCGCGAACTGTCGTTGAACACGGAATGGGCAAGCGACGGATCGTCGTTCATCGGACCAAGGCCCTGCAGCACTTCCTCCACCAGGCACCGGCGAAACAGGAAGTCGCCCTCGTCCGACACGATCACGGCTGCCGACTGCGAGATGCCGCTGCTGTCGGAGACCACACGCACCAGGCAGCGGCCGGGGACGTCGGCCCGCGGATCGTCGTAGATCCTCTCGCGCACCACGTCGCCGTACTGGCTGCGATCAACGATGTAGATATGGAAATTGGCGTCTTCCGGTCGCGATACGATGGTCGTTGCCAGACCGCGCACACTGCGTCCCAGCTTGCCGATGAACCGGTACGCCATGGGCTTGCGGTCCCGGCGCGCCAGGTTGTGGACATAGAAGCGAACCGGACCGACGTATTTCTTTACCAGATAGGGCTGCCAGCTCCACGAGCGGTATTCCAGTCCAAAGACGGTTTTCATGAAGCCGCGGATCAACTCCTCCGTCGAAAATGTATAGGAGGCTGCCTCGGTCCGCTCGACCGGCGCCGAAAGCCCCAAAACCAAGCTGACAATGAGGACCGACATTACGGTTCTGGCGATGCGCAAGGGCTGTTTCCGACTTCCGGGTATCGCGGTGATCGACGATCACCGTCGGAAAAGACCATACAAAAATGATTGGCGGAGCGGAACGGCAAATCGCCGTTGCGCGCCCGGGGGCCGGGCATTTTGCGGCTGACGGGCCATCGGGAATTCGGGCCGGTCATTCACGACAGGAACATTTCCTTAAACCTCGTCGGTTACAACGATCTCACATGCAAGGTGGCGCCCGGGCCGAGATGTGGAGACGGACAATACGATGACGGCGACAAGAAGAGCTTTTAGAGCCGAAAGCCTTTTGATCAGCAAATCGGATGCACCGTCGCGGGCGGGTGATGGCAACAGCAGCCAGCAGCACCGGGAAATCCTGGCCGAGATCGCTTCGATCAAGGAGCTGATTCGTCCCACCGAGGAGGTGGGCCATCACATGCTCGAGACCTTCAAGGCGGAGCTTGGTGAAGCGTTCAAGCTCAAGGCGGAACTCGACTCGATGTACGAGGCGATCGCCAAGACCAAGCGCGAGATCGCGACCCTGCACAACACAGCCGGGTCCGAGAGCCAGGATATGACCCGCGTCACCAACGAGCTCGATGCCGTTGTGCTGGGAACGGAAGGGGCGACCGAGGGTATCCTGTCGGCCGCCGAGTTCATCGACGAAACCGCCAACACCTTGAGCGCACGACTGGCCGGCCAGGACGCCGAACTCGCCAACGATATTCAGGAAAAGGTCGTTCAGATCTTCGAATCCTGCAACTTCCAGGATCTCACCGGCCAGCGCATCACCAAGGTTATCAACACGCTGCGCTTCATCGAGGATCGCATCGTGCGGATGATGGATATCTGGGGTGGCATCGAGACCTTCAAGTCGATCGAACCCGACGCCCGTCCCGAGCGCGAGGGTGATGGCGCCCTGCTCAATGGCCCGTCGCTTGATATCGATGCCGGCGTTGCCAGCCAGGACGATATCGACGCGCTCTTCGCGTAACCGCGCGTTCTCCACGCAAGCCCCCTTGCATCCTGGCATGGCCAGTTGCGTCTCCGAACACCTGCTCTTGTGCGTGCAGGTGTCGGACGATAGCATGAACAAATCAAGAACTCGGCAAGGCGATTGCCGGGGACATCGGTTTCGACGGTTGCGGATCGGGGCAAAGCGGGGGTGGCATGACGGACGAGGCATCGGGCAAAGGGCTGATACGTGGTGACGACGGGCACATGCGCTGTTGGTGGCATGGCAATAAGCCCGACTATCTCGTCTATCACGATGCGGAGTGGGGACGGCCGATGGCCGATGACCGCCGTTTGTTCGAAAAGATCTGCCTTGAGGGCTTTCAGTCCGGGCTGTCCTGGCTGACGATCCTGCGCAAGCGGGAGAATTTTCGGACTGCCTTTGCCGGTTTCGACTTCGACCGGGTTGCCGACTTCGACGAGAAAGACATTGCCCGGCTGCTTGGCGATGCCGGGATCGTGCGCCATCGCGGCAAGATTGTCTCCACCATCAAAAATGCGGCACGTGCCCGCGAGCTGCGCGACGAGTTCGGATCCCTGGCGGCCTATTTCTGGCGGCATGAGCCGGGGCCTGAGGAACGTCCGGCGCGGTGCGATTATGCCAGCGTGTCGGCTCTCGCACAGACGCCGGCTTCAACTGCCTTGTCGAAGGATCTCAAGAAGCGCGGCTGGAGTTTCGTCGGCCCGACCACGGTCTATGCCTTCATGCAGGCGATGGGTCTCGTCAACGATCATCTGGAGGGGTGCTGCATGCGCGCGACGGTTGAGGCGCAGAGAAATGCGTTCCAGCGTCCGAAAAAATGACAGTGGGTCATTTGTAGTATGAAACACTCGCGACGTTGCGTTTCCCGCCCTTGTCCGGTTATTTTCACCGAAGGATTCGGCCCGGTGTCTGTCGCTCCCGTTGGTCGCGACCGTCGGGCTGGCCTGCAAGACAAACAATAGGCGCCGTCAAACAGGGCGTCCCTAGGGAGGTTGCACAATGAAATTTGCGCGCATTGCCGCCGGCTTGGCGGTTGGCGTGGGCCTTGGCGTGGCATCGTTCATGTCGTCTGCGCTCGCGGAAGACACCACGCTCCGCATCACGCTGCAATTGCCGATGAAGAGCCACCTCGGCCAGAACGTTGCGCTCTTCAAGGAGAAGGTTGAGGATCTGTCGAACGGTGAGGTCTCGGTCGAGATCTACGATTCCGCGCAGCTCTACAAGGACAGCGAAGTCCCGCAGGCCGTCGGCTCGGGCGCGATCGAGATGGGCGTGGCATCGCTCACCCGCTATGTCGGCGACGTTCCGGCGGTTGATCTTTTCTACATGCCGTTCCTGCTGAACAACGAGGAACTGGTGCGCAAGGCCGTCGCGCCGGACAGCCCGGTTCGTGCGCCGCTTGACGAAGCGATCCTCGGTACCGGCAGCCGCGTGCTGTGGTGGCAGGCCTATGGTGGCGTCGTGCTCCTGTCCAAGGAGGCCCCGCTGAAGACGCCGGCCGACATCGAGGGCAAGAAGGTGCGCGTCTTCGGCAAGACGCTGGGCGAGTGGATCAAGGCGGCCGGCGGCGCGCCGACGCTGATTTCCGGCTCAGAGCAGTATATCGCTTATCAGCGCGGCACGGTCGACATCGGCATGACCGGTGTGTCCGGCGTGAAGAGCCGGCGCCTTTGGGAGGTGATGGACACGATCACCGTCACCAACAACGCGGACATCGAGTTCATCGTGGTGGTCAACGAGGACTTCTGGCAGGGCCTGCCGGAGCAGCACCGCGCCTGGATTACCCAGGCTGCGCGCGAGTCGGAGCAGGACGTGCGTGACCGCATGGCCTCCATCGAGGCGGAAGCCTATGCGATGGCCAAGGACAACGGCATGACCGTCTATCGGCTGAGCGACGAGGAAGTCGCGGCCTGGAAGGCGGCGGCGCAGCCGGTCTACGACCAGTTCAAGGATGATGCCGGCGAACTGGGTCAAAAGGTCCTCGACGCCGCGCGCAACCTCGCCGAATAGGCAAAACGGGCTGTCCCGTGCCGGAGCGGCGTATTTGCTCCGGCCGGGTTCCTTGCCGGGGTGGCGCGTCCGCTCCGGCCGTTTCCTGTGATGGACCCTCTCATGTTGCGGATCATCGACGGCGCCTCGCGCTTTGCCGGCCTGATTGCGGGCTGGGGCTATTTCCTCATCGCATTGATGCTCGGATACGAGGTTTTGATGCGCTATCTCGGCGACCCGACGATCTGGGCCGAGGAACTGTCGCGCATGTTCCTGATCTGGGCGACCTTCGGCGGTGCCGCGCTGTTGCTGCATCGTCGCCAGCACATCGTGATCACGCTTCTGACCGACAGTCTGTCGCCGGGCGCACGCCGGGCGCAGGAGCTGTTCGTGCTCGCCTTCATCATCGCCCTTTCGGCTGTGGTGGTTTACTACGGCGCTGATATCGCGCTGGATTCCTTCACGCGCGGGCGCACCACCGGCTCCATGCTCGACGTCCCGGCCTGGTGGTCGCAGGCTTCGATCCCCGCCTGTTTCACGCTGCTGGGTATCCAGGCATTCGCCGAGGCTGTGCGGGTCGCGCTCAACGGCGTCGACACCGCCCGGCCGACGCGCATCGATCACTGAGGCCGCCATGACATCCCTGCTCATTCTCGCGGCGCTCTTTGCGCTTCTTCTCGCCGGCATCCCGGTTGCCTTCGCGCTGACCGGCCTCGGCTTCGGCCTGCTTGCGGTCGGCGGGTTCTCGCCACTGATGGTGCCGCAGGGCCTGTTGTCTTCCGCCGACAGCTTCGTGCTGGTCGCCGTGCCGCTGTTCCTGCTGATGTCCAATGTGCTTTTGAAGGGTGGCGTCGGGCGCGATCTCTTCGCCGCCGTCCAGGCCTGGGTCGGGCACTGGCCCGGCGGGCTTGCGGTTGCCACGATCCTGTCCTGCGGCATCTTTGCCGCGATATCTGGCTCTTCCGTCGCAACCGCTGCCACCATCGGCACGGTCGCGATCCCGGAGATGACGCAACGCGGTTACCCGCGTCGCTTCGTGCTCGGGCTTTTGGCCGCCGGCGGCACGCTCGGCATCCTGATCCCGCCGTCGATCCCGATGATCGTATATGGCGTGATCACGGAGGAATCGATCATCTCGCTGTTTCTGGCCGGCATCGGTCCGGGGCTGTTGCTGATGGGGCTCTTCATCGGCTGGTCCGTGCTCTACGCAAGCTTCGCCTCCGATTACAAGCCGAGCCCCAAGTCGAGCTGGGACGAACGGCGCCGGACGGCCATCCGTGCCTTTCCGACGGTGGTGCTGGCAGCGCTTGTGATCGTCGGCATCTACACTGGCCTGTTCACGCCGACGGAGGCGGCGGCCGTCGGCTTCATTGGTGCGCTGGTCGTCGTCGGTATCGTTCTGCGCACGCTCGACTGGCCGAAGCTGCGCGACGCGGTCGCCGAGGCGATGACCACCACCGTGGCGATCCTGCTGATCGTCGCCGGCGCCAAGGTCTTCGGCAAGGCGATCACGCTGTACCGGATCCCGCAGGACATCTCGATGTTCCTGTCGGAACACATTTCCTCCGCCGGCATGTTCGTGCTTCTGGTGGCGCTGGTGCTGCTGGTGATGGGGCTTTTCCTGGAAGCCCTGTCGATGATGCTGATCATGGTGCCGGTGCTGTCGGGCGCGCTCTTCGCGCTGGGTCTCGATCCGATCTGGTTTGGCGTCTTCTTCGTCGTGATGGTCGAATGCGCCCTGATCACCCCGCCGGTCGGGCTCAATCTCTATGTCATCCAGGCGGTCGGCAAGGCGACGATGGGCGAGGTTTCGTCCGGCGTCTGGCCGTTCCTCGCGATCATGCTGTTCAGCGTGCTCCTGATCTTCTGGTGGACGGACCTGGTGCTGTATATCCCCTTCAAGATGTAACCCCGTTCGGCCGCGCGGACCTGACGCCGCGCCGGCCGCCGAAAGGCCAAGACCATGACGACGCCCGCCGCGCGCCTGCGCGCCCATTTGAGCAAGACGCCGCTCACCGTGATGCCCTGCTGCTTCGACGGCCTGTCCGCCAAGCTGATCGGCGACGCCGGTTTTCCGGTGTCTTTCATGTCGGGCTTTGCCGTTTCCGCCGCGCGTATCGGTGCGCCGGACACCGGCCTGATTTCCTATGGCGAAATGGTCGACCAGGGCCGCAACGTTTGCGCGGCGACCTCGGCGCTGATCATCGGCGACGGCGACACCGGCTATGGCAATGCGCTCAACGTCAAACGCACGGTCAAGGGCTATGCCCAGGCGGGCTTTGCCGCCGTGATGATCGAGGATCAGCTTGCCCCCAAGCGCTGCGGCCACACCAAGGGCAAGCTCGTCGTCTCGCGCGATGAGGCCGTCGACCGCATCAAGGCGGCGGTGGATGCGCGCGAGGAAGGATCCGATATTCTCATCCTGGCGCGCACGGATGCACGCCACGGTCACGGGCTGGACGAAGCGCTGGAACGCGCGCGCGCCTTCAAGGAAGCCGGCGCCGATCTTCTCTTCGTGGAAGCGCCGCATGATGTGGGCGAGATGGAAACGATCTGCCGCGAGGTGCCGGGCTGGCACATGGCCAATCTGGTGGAAGGCGGCGCGACGCCGATGCTGCCGCATGCGGAATTGGAACGGATCGGCTATCGGCTTGCCGCCTATCCGCTGACACTCCTCTCCACCGCAATCAGGGCGATGCAGGAGGCGCTGGCCGAAATGGCCGCCGGACGTCATCCCGACGACGCGCTTCTTCCCTTTGCCGATCTGCGCAAGGCGGTCGGCTTCGATGCCTATTACGAGGAAGAAAGCCGCTACGCCGACAAGCGTGACTGACGGGCGAAAATTCGCGCCGCGATGATCCGGACATGGTCACGCGGCGTAAGTGGGGAATAAGCCGGAGGACGACGGCAGTTCCCGATCCGCCGTCAACCACCCGAATCCGGCTTTTCGGGCGGTCCACCCCGATCGGCCACCCGTTTTGGAGGTCGCTCTCCCCCGGAGCGGCCTCCTTTTTACTTCCCGCCGACAGCCACCATCGCCGGTGCTTTCGCCGTCCATCCCGTCGCCTGATCGTAGGCCTTTGCGACCTGCAGCACGCCGAGATCGTCGCGCGGACGGCCGATGATCTGAAAGCCGGTCGGCAGGCCGGCGGCGTTGAAGCCGGCCGGCACGGAAACGGCAGGCAATCCCAGCAGGCTGACGCCGACGACGGTTTCCATCCAGCGGTGATAGGTGTCCATTTCGCGCCCGGCGATTTCTTTCGGCCAGTCGAGCGTGACGTCGAAGGGATAGACCTGCGCGCTCGGGGCGACCAGGTAGTCGTAGCACTCGAACAGCCGCAGCACGGCGCGATACCAGGCGCTGCGCATGGCACTCGCCTCTTCGATGGCCGCCATCGACAGCGCGCGCCCCCGCTCGATTTCCCAGATCGCGGCGGGCTTGAGCTTGTCGCGGGTGGCAGGCGCATCGTAGATCGCGCCGAGTTTCGCGGCCACGCGCCAGCTCCTCAGATCGCACCACGATTGCCAGATGCGCTCTGGGGCATAGCCCGGGCCGGTCTCCTCGAGATGCGCGCCAAGCTCGACCAGCCGCGTCAGTCCGTCGCCCACGAGGTCCAGAATGCCGTCCTCGAAGGGGAGATACCCGTCGAGATCGCCCAGCGAACCGATGCGGAGGTCCTTCACCTTAGGTGTCACGGTGCCGGCGAAGGCGCTGCCGTCGCCGTCGAGCGACTGTGGCGCGCGGGGATCGTACCCGGCCTGGATGGAAAGCAGCATGGCGAGGTCGTCGACATCGCGGGCCATCGGGCCGTCGGTTGCCATCGTGTCCATGAAGAGCTCAGGCGAGGGACCCGCCGGCACGCGGCCATAGCTCGGGCGCATGCCGATGATGTTGTTGAAGGCGGCCGGATTGCGCAGCGAGCCCATCATGTCGCTGCCGTCGGCAACGGCGAAGATCCGCGCGGCGATTGCCGCCGCCGCCCCGCCGCTGGAGCCGCCGGCGCTGCGGGTTGTGTCATGGGGGTTGAGCGTCGGGCCGAACAGCGGATTGGTGGTGTGCGAGCCAAGGCCGAATTCCGGCACATTGGTCTTGCCGACGAGAATAGCCCCGGCCGCGCGCATGCGCGCCACATGGAGGCTGTCCTCCGCCGGCACCTGGCGGGCGAAGACCGGCGATCCCATGGTGGTCGTCAGCCCCGCCGTCATGGCGAGATCCTTGATCGCCTGCGGCATGCCGTGCATCCAGCCGCGCGAGCGCCCGGCGGCGAGTTCCGCATCGAGCGTGTCGGCCTCGGCCAGCAGCGCGTCGGCGTCGCGCAGCGACACAATCGCGTTGAGCGTCGGGTTGAGCGCGTCGATGCGGGCAAGCGTCGCCTGCATCACCTCGCGCGCCGAGACGCGCCTTGCGTGGATGGCTTCAGACAGCGCCCGCGCCGACAGGGCGGTGATCTCGTCTGCGGTCATGGCCCGGGCCTCCCGTCCCGTATCCTGATGAAACAGGGACTTAAGATCCGACCTTTTCCGCCAGCGGATCGTAGAGCGGGTTGCTGGTGCCGAACACATAATCGAGCGTGGTGACGCTGACATGCGGCGCGCCGTGGTCGCGCAGCAGCGTCGCGCAATCGGCGGCGCTCGTCGCCGGGCAATGCAGCAGCAGCGGCTGGCCGACCTGGGTGCCGAAGGGCGCAATCGCGCCGAACTGGTCGCCGGCGGCGCGCGCCGTCAGCTCCGGCGCGGCCACCAGCGCGCGGATTTCCCGGAAGCCCCGGGCGCGCTCTTCCGCTGCGATCCGGTCGAGGATGACGCGGGCAAAACCCAGTTTCTCCGCGCTCCAGCTCGCGCTCAGCGAGGCGACCAGATGGGCCTGGCTCTTCAGGATGACGCCGTCGTCGAGGATCTTCAGGTTGTTGGCGACAAGCGTCGAGCCGGTGGTGGTGATGTCGACGATCAGTTCCGCCGTGCCGGCGGCCGGCGCGCCCTCTGTCGCGCCGGCGCTTTCCACGATCCGGTAGTCGGAAATCCCGTGCCGGGCGAAGAAGTCGCGCGTCAGCGTGACGTATTTGGTCGCAACCCGCAGCCGCTCGCCCTTGCGGGCGCGAAAATGCGCCGCGACATCGGCGAGATCGGCCATGGTCGACACGTCGATCCAGGCGTCGGGCACCGCGACCACCACATCGGCGAAGCCGAAGCCGAGCGGGGTGACGGTGTGCACGCTGGTTTCGGGATCGGCGATGGTCTCATGCACCAGATCGAGCCCGGTGACGCCGAGATGCGCCTGGCCGTTGGCCAGTTCGCGCGCGATCTCGGACGCCGAGAGGAAGGCGATTTCCACCTCCTGCGCGTCGAAGCGGCCGAGGCGGCCGCGATAGTTGCGCGCGCCGCCCGGCTGGCGCACCGGCAGGCCGGCGCGGGCGAAGAAATCGTGCGTGTTGTCCTGCAGCCGTCCCTTGGAGGGAATGGCGATGGTCAATGGCGTCATGAGACCCTCAAATGCGATCCAGCCAGATGGAGAACCCGGTGGCCGGAATATGAGCCGTGGCGCCGAGCAGCGCCAGAAGCTTGTCGTAGCGTCCGCCGCCGACGATCTGGCCGGCCGTCTCGCGCGCGGCGGAATGGATTTCGAACACGAAGCCCGTGTAATAGTCCAGCCGTCGGCCGAAATCGGCCGCAAACGTCAGGGATCGGTCGGAAATCCCGTGCGCGGCGATGGCGTCGAGCCGCGCGGAGAAGCTTGAAAGCGCATCGGTCAGGTCGAGACCGGCGTCTTCGGCGAAGGTCGCGATTGTCTCGACCGATGCGCGCGGATCGCCGGCAATCGCCAGATAGCGGGTGAGCACATCGGCGGCGCGGTCGGTTTGCGGATCGTGGCGGGCAAGGGCTGCCTGTTCCAGCAGCCGTTCGGCGATGTCGCCGGCGCTGCGCCCGGCAATCGGCTTGAGTCCGGTGAGGCGCAAAAGCTCGGCGACCGCCGCCTGTGCGGTGTCCGGCGCAAGCCCGTCGAGCGCGCGTGCAAGCTCTGCGGCGGATGTGTCGCCGCGCTCCGCCTCGATGCCTGCGCCGCGCATGGCTGCAATCGCCGCGTCCAGCCGGTCGCGCTCGCCGAAGAGATCGCCCAGACGACGCTCCCACACGGCAGGCAGGTTCAGACCCGAAAGCACGGCGCGAAACAGCGCCTCGTCGCCGATGTGGATGCGCGTGTCGGAAACGCCGAGCGTTTCCAGCGCTGAGAGCGCAAGCGCCAGCGTGTCGGCGTCGGCGGCTTCCAGATCGGCGCGGCCCAGGCATTCGACGCCGGCCTGCATGAATTCGCCCGCGCCGTCCTGGCGCTGGCGGAACACCTTGCCGCAATAGGAATAGCGCGCCGGCGTTTCCGCCGCGCCGCCGTCGAGATGCGCCCGGCAGACGGGAAGCGTATAGTCGGGACGCAGGCACAATTCCTCGCCGGCACGGTCGCCGGTGAGATACATGCGCCCGCGAATGTCCTCGCCGATCAGGTCGAGAAAGAGCCGCGACGGCTGCAGGATCTCCGGTTCCATTGCCGGAAAGCCGTTGTCCTGAAACAGGCCGCGCAGCTTCGCGTAAGGGTCGGGCAGGGTCATGCGCTTTCTCCCTGCGGGCCGCTTTTCGCGCGGTCCTCGGCCTGTTCGGCGAGCAGGCGCTTGACCGTCTCGACCAACTCGCTTTCGGCCACGCTGATCTGCGCCGGACGGCTTTCGCGCCAGGTCACATTGTCGGCGATCTCGCCGGACAGCCGCTTGCCCTCGATCAGGTCCTTGATCTGCACCACGCCCTCGGCCCGTTCGTCGCCGCCCTGGATGATGGCGAGCGGGCAGTCGCGCCGGTCGGCGTATTTGAGCTGGTTGCCGAATTTCTTCCAGTTGCCCTGATACATCTCGGCACGGATGCCGGCGGCACGCAGGTCCTGGGTCATTTTCTGGTAGCGCGCGAGGCTTGCCGTGTCGCCGTCCATCACGGTGACGAGCACGGGCGCGAGCACCGTGTCGGTCTTCAGCTTGCCGAGGTTCTTCAGCGCGCTCATCAGCCGCGACACGCCGATGGAAAAGCCGGTCGCCGGCACGTCGCGCCCGGTGAAGCGCTTGACCAGACCGTCATAGCGCCCGCCGCCGCCGACGGAGCCGAACTGCACGACCTCGCCCTTCTCGTTGGTGACGTCGAAGAGGAGCTCCGCCTCATAGACCGGCCCGGTGTAATATTCGAGGCCGCGCACGACGGAGGGGTCGATTATCACGCGCCCATCATCATATCCGGAGGCTTGAACTAGTTTTGCAATAGTCTCGAATTCAGCGACGCCTTCTGAGAAGGACTGAACTGGACCATATATTTTGCTCTGCCGCATAGCGGAGAGCATGTCCTTCTCCACTGGCTCCGCTGACGGGTCTGTCTCCGACACGTAGCGGAATACCGGGTTCAAAACGAATGGCTGAGGATTCTGATCGTACGGCCGACTTCTCAGCTGCGTAAACCAAATCAAATGATCGATTTGCTTTTTGCTCAGCCCCGCGCCCTTTGTAAAGTCGCCGCTCTCATCCTTACGGCCCTCGCCAAGCAGCAGGCGCACGCCCTCGACGCCGAACTTGTCTAGCTTGTCGATGGCGCGAAGCACTGTGAGACGCCGTTCGGCGTTCTCCTCGCCGCCGAGACCGATCGCCTCCATCACGCCGTCGAGCACCTTGCGGTTGTTGACGCGGATGACGTATTGGCCGCGCGGAATGCCCAGCGCCTCCATCGTGTCGGCCATCATCATGCACATTTCCGCGTCCGCCTGGACGCCCGGCGCGCCGACCGTATCGGCGTCGAACTGCATGAACTGGCGGAAGCGGCCCGGGCCCGGCTTTTCGTTGCGGAACACCCAGCCGGCGCGGTAGCTGCGAAACGGCAGCTGGATCTCGTTGATGTTTTCCGACACATGGCGGGCGAGCGGCGCCGTCAGGTCGTAGCGCAGGCTCATCCACTGTTCGTCGTCGTCCTGCACGGAGAAGACGCCGGCGTTCGGCCGGTCGGTGTCGGGCAGGAATTTTCCGAGACAATCGGTGTATTCGAACGCCGGCGTTTCCACCGGATCGAAGCCATAGGCCTCGTAGACGCCGCGGATCTTCGCCAGCATCGCGTCGGTTGCGCGGATGTCTGCGGCGGAGCGGTCGACGAAGCCGCGCGGCAGGCGCGCCTTGAGCTTGTTCGGTTTGGTCTTGGCCATTGGCGTTTGAAGGTCCGTTCAATCGGGAAGGGGCCACGGGCGAACCCCGCAGCCGGTTGCCGGTTTCCTAGACGAAACGGCGGTCGCGGGCAAGGATCGCAGCCAGGACGCGGGGTTGCGGCTTAACCGTGATCGGCGCCAGCCCGCTTGAGCGCTTGCAATCGGGGACGGTCGGACTATGGTCCCGCGCGAAAACGCGACCGCGCGGCATGAGAGCTGCGCGCAAGTCTCGTCGCGTCTCTCTCGCTGAGGTCAAGAGTGCCCATGCCGGTCGACGGCGCATCGCTTTCGCAATCCCAGAGCGCCGGCTCAAAGGCCGGTGACGCCGGCGAGCCCGCTGCGGTCCTGCATGCGCCGGAGCTGTCCGTCGTGTTGCCGACGTTCAACGAGCGCGACAACCTGCCCGTGCTGATCGAGCGTCTCGACGTTGCCCTTGCCGGCATCGCCTGGGAGGCCATCGTCGTCGACGACAATTCCCCCGACGGCACGACGGAGACCGCGCGTCAGCTTGCCAACCGCGACCCGCGCATCCGCGTCATCCGCCGGGTCGGCCGGCGCGGGCTTTCGGGCGCCTGCATCGAGGGCATGCTGGCGTCTTCCGCCGACTACGTCGCGGTGATGGATGCCGACCTGCAGCATGACGAGACGCTGCTGCCGAAAATGCTGGAAAAGCTCGCCGGCGACGGCACGGCGGGCAATCCGGGCGCCGATCTCGCCGTCGCCAGCCGCCATGTCGACGGCGGCGCGGTGGGCGACGGGCTGTCGGCGATGCGCGCCTCCGGCTCGGGACTGGCGAACCGTCTGGCGCGCATCTTCCTGCATGTCGATCTGTCGGATCCGATGAGCGGCTTCTTCATGATCCGCCGCACGCAAGTGGAACGTCTCGCGCCGCAGCTTTCCTCGCAAGGCTTCAAGATCCTGCTGGACATCGTCGCCAGCGCGAAGGGATCCTTGCGCATCGTCGAACTGCCTTTCGTCTTCCGCGAGAGGCTGCACGGTCAAAGCAAGCTCGACACGCTGGTCGCGCTCGATTTTCTGGGGCTTATCTTGTCGAAACTGGTTGGCGATCTCGTGTCCGTGCGGTTCCTGATGTTCATGATGGTCGGCGCCTCCGGCGTCGTCGTGCACATGGTGGCGCTGTTCTCGCTGATCGAGGGCTTCGCGATGAACTTCCAGGTCGCGCAGACGGCGGCGACCTTCGTGGCCATGACGACGAACTTCTATCTCAACAACCGCCTGACCTACCGCGACCGTCGGCTGCACGGCTGGGCCGCCCTGCGCGGGCTCTTGACCTTTTATGTGGTCTGCGGCTTCGGCGTGATCGCCAATGTCGGCGTCGCCTCGCTGATCTATCAGGAAGACGCCGGGCGCATTCTCATCGGCGTCGCCGGGGCCGCCGGCGCGGTGATGGGCGCGGTGTGGAACTATGCCGCAAGCTCGGTCCTGACCTGGCGCAAGGCCTGACGCGGTGATGGCGCCCGCGACCCGCGACGCCGGAACGGACCTGCCGGTCTGGTTGCGACCCGCGATGCTGGCGCTGGTCGTGCTGGCGCTCACCGCGGTGAAGCTCGTCGTCGCGGCCAATTCGGGGCTGGCCGAGGACGAGGCTTATTACCGGCTCTGGGGCCTGAACCCGTCCGCCGGCTATTACGATCACCCGCCGATGGTCGGCTGGTGGGTCGCGGCCGGTTTGTGGATCGCGGGCGACACGCCGCTCGGCATCCGCCTGTTGCCGGTTCTCTCCGCGCTTGCCGGTTCGATGGCGCTCTGGCGCACCGGATATCTGCTTTTCGGCGCACGCGCCGCCGGCTGGGCGGTGCTTTTCTTCAACGCCTCGCTCCTGATCGGCATCGGCAGCTTGCTGGCGACCCCGGACGCGCCGTCGGTGTTCTTCTGGGGGCTGACGATCTGGGCGCTGTCGGAGCTTAACGCCGGCCGCAACGCCAACTGGTGGCTCGCCGTTGGCGTCTTCGCCGGCCTCGGGCTTGCCTCGAAATATTCCGTCCTGTTTCTCGGAGCCGGCATCGTGCTGTGGCTTGTGCTGGTGCCCGACGCCCGGCGCTGGTGGCGAAGCTGGCAGCTGTGGGCTGGCGGCGCGCTGGCGCTGGTCATCGTCGCGCCGGTGGTGCTTTGGAACGCCGATCATGAGTGGGCGTCCTTCATCAAGCAGTTCGGCCGCGCGGTGCCCGACGGCTGGAGCCTGAAGTTCATCTTCGAGTTCCTCGGCGCGGTGATCGGCCTGCTCAATCCGCTGGTCGCCGTACTCGCCGGCGTCGGTCTGGCGCGGGCAATGTCCGGCGCGCGCCGGGGCGATGCTGCCTTCGGCCTCGTGCTCTGGACCTGCGTACCCTTCTTCGCCTATCTGCTGCTGCATTCGCTGCATTCGCGGGTGCAGGGCAACTGGCCGGCGCCGCTTTTTCCAGCCCTTGCCCTTCTGGCCGGCGTCGTTGCGGCCGATCCGCCCGCAGCCTTTCGGCGCGGTTTCGCACTGCTCGCGAAGGCCGCCGTGGTGCTGGGTCTCGCGGTGTCGCTCATCGTCTATGTCCATGCCGTCCAGCCGCTGACCGGAGGTCTTGCGCGCAAGGATCCGACGTTCCAGACGCGTGGCTGGCCGGATGTGCGCGATCAGGTCGCGGAACTCGCGCGCCGGGAAGGCGCGGCCTGGATCGCGACCTATGGCTACGGCCTCAACGCGCAGCTTGCCTTCAATCTCTCCGACATCCTTCCGGTCGAACAGCTCACAGAGCGCATCCGCTATGTCATGCAGCCTTCCCTCGATGCCGAGACGCTGGCCCGGCCGGCGCTCTTCATAGTTGAGGCGCGGCGCGATCCGGGTGCGGCGGCGTTGAGCCACCGCTTCGGCGACGTCGAGCGCATCGCGGTTGTGACCCGGCGTGTGAAGGGCGTGGCGCTGGAAGAGCTTGTGGTCTACCGGGTCGCGGCTGCGCGCGGCGACCCGCGCGATCCCGTCTATCCGCTTCACTGACAATCCGTATCGCTGAGCGATTGCGCCTCACGCCTCTTGGCAGCAGGCGCGGATCCGCGCATAGGATAGAGCGATGAAACGCATTTTGATGACGTCGCCCGACTACGGACTTGCCTTCGGGATCGACCGGACCCTGCGCGAGCTGATTGCGGAAGGCCGGCTGTCCGCCGTCGGATGTTTGGTCGCCTCCGATCTTTGGTCGCGGGAGTATCTGCCGCTGCGCGATGCCGTCGATGCCGCCCGTCACCGCACGCTCGTCGGACTGACGGTGACGCTCACCCGTCCGCATGCGCCGGTGTCGGTGCGCGGACGCACGCGTTTCGGCGATGCCTTCCCGCCGCCGCGCTGGTGGCGCTGGCGCGATGCCTTGCGTCTTCTGCCGACGGAGGATCTGGCGGAAGAGGTCGACGCCCAGCTCGTCTGTTTCGAGGAGTACTACCAGCGCCCGCCCGACTTCCTGCATGTGGCCGATGATCTTCTCGCCCTCCCGCGCGTCGCGCGTACCGTGATCAGGACGGTGGCGCTGCGCAAGCACGCTCCGGCGCTGGTCTCTCCGGCCTGGGACGGGGAGGGACGCCGCGCGCGACACGCCGCGCGCGTCTTTGTCCGCCATGCCGCGCGGGCGCGTCTGCGCGTCCTGCAGCGCGGCCCGTCGTTTCCCCAGGTGCCGACGCACGAGGCGCAGGAAAGCCACCTGCGCAACGGGTTCAATGGGCTGGACGACCGCACGATGGTGTTTTGCAATCTCGGCGAGGCGGACGATCGCTTGCGACGCCTGGAACCGCGCGCCGATCTGAGCGTGCGCGAGATCCAGACGGGATTTTTCAAGAGCTCCGTCTTTCCGCTGCTGCTCGTGGAGAAAGATATCTTTCTCTACTGACCAAAGGTTCCTGCGGACGAACGAAATCCGGCTCCCCGCGGGGATTGGGGAGCCGGATTTTCGTTGGGGCGGGCCGCCGCGAGGTCAGGCAAGCGGCGGCTGTCGAGACGACAATGCGCCAACCGCGTTTGCGCGACAGTGACGATGATCACACAATGCGTTTTGCCGAAGGCCGAGGCGCGGTATGATGGGCGGGCAGCGTCCGAACCGGGGCAGGTCCTGACCGGCGCTGCGACGCAGATGGGCTGCGACCAAGCGGGGCAGGCGGATGGTGGAACTCAAGTCGTTTCTGGAAAACAGCTTCTCGATGGAGGGGCTGGATTGCGAACTGGCGACGGGTCTTGCGGACCTGGCCCGGCCGTTCTCGGTCAAGCCCGGATCGATCCTGTTCGAGGCCGGCGACCCCGGCAACGGCTGCTACGCGATCCTGGAGGGCTCGCTCAAGGTCTCCATCGTCAGCGTCGACGGCGACGAGCAGCTGCTTGCCGTGATGGGACCGGGCAGCATCGTCGGGGAACTCGCGCTGCTCGATGGGCGGGTTCGATCCGCAAATGTCACAGCCCTCAAGCAGACCCGTCTGGCCTTTATCGAAAAACACGGTTTTGAGCGTTTCGCAGACAAGAACCCCGCGCTCTACCGCCACATGCTGTCGATCGTCGGCGGTAGGCTGCGGCAGGCGAACGATGTGCTGGCCGCGCGCTCCTTCCTGCCGTTGCCGGGCCGTGTCGCGCAGACGCTGCTGCAACTGGCCGAGACCTTCGGCAAGCCGGTCGACAACGGCCGCGTGCTTATCCACTATAAGCTATCGCAGGCCGACATCGCCAACATGGCCGGGGCGGCGCGCGAAAACGTCAGCCGCGTGCTCAACGACTGGAAGCGGGCGGGCACGATCAGCCGGATTTCGGGATATTACTGTCTGGAAAAACCCGACTGGCTGCGCCAGGCCTCGGCGCTGTAGGGGCGCAAGGCCCCGGTGATCTCTCTTTATGGTTGCGTATTCTCGATTTCACCCGCAAGGAAGTACATGGATTTTCTTTAGTTTACCTTTGGTAAGCTACAAATACGGGTTCGTGACTTGCTTTTTTGAAATAAAACCAAGTTTAGACAGCGCATATTAAGTCGTCGGTAACATGATTCCCGCTATGCCTATATGACCATTGTGTCGGGCCAGAGTGTGGAGTTGGAAATGCGGTTTTCCGATCTGTCGATTAGAAACAAGTTGCTGATCAGCGCGGGCGCGCTGTTCTTCACGTCAATGATCGGGGTTACCCTGACCGGTTCCATCGTGATGTCCTCGGCAGCCGAAGAAGCGGCGCTTGAGGAAGCCAGAACGCTCCTCGATGCATATGCCAATGATGTCTCGGGCGAAATCGGCGCTTCGCTGACCGTTGCCAAATCCGCCGCCGCCGGTGTCGAAGGCTTGCTCAAGAGCGGCATGCGTGACCGCGACGCGCTTGGCGACATGATGATCCGCACGGTCGAAAACACGCCCGAACTGGTGGGCATGACCCTGGCCTTCGAGCCGAACGGGCTTGACGGGCGCGATGCGGATTTCAAGACACACAAGTATTCTGACGCCAATGGTCGCTTCGTCCCCTATTTCTACCGCTCGGACGGCAAGGTCGTGTTCGAGAAGCTGATAATGAGCAAGGAAACGGGCACGGAGGGCTGGTATGACAAACCGGTCCGCGAGAACCGGCCGCTGATCACGCCGCCCTACACCTATCCGATCGACGGCAAGGATGTGCTGATGACGACAATCAGCTGGGTGGTGCGCGAGAACGGCAAGGCGATCGGCATCACGACATCCGACCTCTCGCTGGCCGATATCGTTGAGACGATGTCGACGCTCAAGCCATTCGGCGAAGGCGAGGTCACGCTTATCGGCGGCGACAACCTCTGGGTCGCAAATGCCGATGCCGCCAAACTCGGCAAGCCCGTCCAGGAATCCGCGCTTCTCGACCTGATGAGCGCCACCGGATCCAAACACCGCGTGCAGCAGGTGGGCGACCGTTTCGTGGCCCTTTCGCCCGTTGCCTTCAACGGTGTCGACGATGTCTGGTACGTCGCGATCGATGTTCCCTATTCCGCGATGGTGGCCGGTGCCACGTCTGCGCGCAACACCATGCTGGCGATTTCCGGCGTCCTTGTGCTGCTTGTCATGGGGCTGGTCTGGTATGGGGCCGGCGCGCTGGCCCGTCCGGTCGCGAGGCTGACCCAGGTGATGCGCCGTCTGGCCGATGGCGACACCTCTGTCGAGGTTGCAATCGACGACCGCAAGGACGAGATCGGCGAAATGGCGAGCGCTGTGGAGACGTTCCGCGAGAATGCCATCGAACGCCAGCGCCTGGAGGCAATCCAGGGCGAGGACGAGAAGGCGCGCATGGCCCGCCAGGCGCGGACCGACGAGCTGATTTCGGGTTTCCGGGGCACGGTTCAGCATCTGATCGGCGCGGTGGGGGAGACGGCGCAGGGTCTGGACCAGACGGCGCGCGAACTGAGCGCCTCGGCGCAGGACAGCGCGGCGCGGGCGGGCGAAACGGCCGATGCAAGCTCGGCGGCGACCGACAGCGTGCAGACGGTGGCGAGTGCGGCGGAGGAACTTTCCGCCTCCATCGCCGAGATCTCGCGCCAGGTCGGCCAGACCACCCAGGTCGTCTCCCAGGCGACGGAGGGGACGCATGCGACCAACGAGAAGATCGCGGGACTCGCCCAGGCCGCCAGCAAGATCGGCGAGGTGGTCAAGCTGATCACCGACATCGCCGAACAGACCAACCTCTTGGCGCTGAACGCCACCATCGAGGCGGCGCGCGCCGGCGAGGCCGGCAAGGGCTTTGCGGTCGTGGCGGCCGAGGTGAAGGAACTGGCGACGCAGACCTCCAAGGCGACCGAGGAGATCAGCGCGCAGATCGGCGCGATCCAGGGCTCGACCGGCGAGGCCGTCTCGGCCATCGGCGAGATCGCCCAGATCATGCAGGAAGTGAACGGCTACACCTCCTCCATCGCCAGCGCGGTGGAGCAGCAGGGGGCGGCGACCAGCGACATCTCGCGCTCGGTGCAGCAGGCCGCACAGGGAACGGGCGCGGTGACGAGCAACATGGAGCAACTGGCGACGACGGTGGAAAGCACCAGCGCCGCCGCCGACAATGTGCTCTCCGCCTCCGGCGCCATGTCGCAGAACACCGATGCGCTGCGCGAGGAGATCGACCGCTTCCTCAACGACGTGGCCGCTGCCTGACGACGGCCCGCACAACAGCGACAGACCAGACAGCAACGGCGGGACACGGGTCCCGCCGTTTTGGTTTGAGCTGCCGTCGTGTTGGCATCGCCGGCTTGCGGTCTTAGGCTTGCGTCAGGTCCGCACATGGCGTGCGACGATTCTTGATGGAGTGAATGCGTGACGCAAGACAGCGAAGCGACGGTCCCGACGGGTGAGTTGACCCTGCGCACCATGGCGATGCCCGCCGACACCAATGCGTCCGGTGATATTTTCGGCGGATGGGTTCTTTCGCAGATGGATCTTGCCGGCGGGATTGCCGCCGGCCAGCGCGCGGCGGGCCGCGTGGTCACGATTTCTGTCGAACGCATGACCTTCATCCGGCCCGTGCATGTCGGAGATGTCCTGTGCGTCTATTGCGCGATTTCCTCGGTCGGACGGACATCGATGAAGGTTGCGATCGAGGCCTGGGCCTTGCGCCACCGTCATGGCAAGCGTCAAAAAGTGACGGACGCGATGTTCACCTTCGTTGCCGTCGACGACACCGGGCGTCCGCGCCCCGTGCCGCCGGTGTCCGATGATGCCGGATAGCCGCGACAAGCTGTCGTCACGCGATCCTCGGAATGTCGGCAGGGGGCCCCGAGGCGGTCCGGGGAATGCGGGCAGGACCGTCGACACCCGGCCGGCGCCGAAGGCGGTTGCGAAACACCGACATCATGCGCGGGTACCGGACGGCGATGTCGCGATACAGATCCTCGTCCAGGGCCTGCCGGTATCCTGCCTCCCACAATACCAGAAGCGCATCCAGCCGGACGGCACGCGCTTCGGCCGACAAAAGTGGATCGCGATGCGCGGGGTTCGGTGAGACCCCCCAGCGCACCCGGCATCCGGCGGCAAGCACGCGCAGCTCCGCGAAACGGCGGGTATTCTCCGATGCGCTATCGGATCGCGGCGCCGGTACGGGGCGGTCGCCAGACGCGCGAGCGGGGGAAAGGGGCAATGCGGACATGAAAATTCCTCCGTCGGTTTCCCGAGGAGGACTGGCGCGAACGTTGACCGTTTCGTTGCCGCTTTCGCGGCCACATCCCCGAACTCTTCGGTCGTTGCATGCAACGACTGGATCCGTCAGGGAAACCACCTTGCCCGGTCGGGCAGGTTGGCGAGGGCGCCAGCCCTTCTCTTGATGACGGGAACCCCTATGACACGTGACGCCGTGCCGTGCAAGAGGGACGCTCACATGCGCGAGGTGTCGGGGTCCGGGCTCTCATGCGGGTCCGCCGGCTCCCGGCTTTCCTCGTAGGCCTCGTATTCCTCGTATTCCGCCTCGACCTCGCTTTCTTCGACACGCGGATCCATCGCGAGCGTTTCCGGGGTGGAGAAGCGGACACCGGAGGGCATGGCCACAAAGTCGTCCCGGTCTGCCGGAGCGATAGACTTGCGCTGGGTCATTCGCCACAGGGCGAAGGCGATCAGCGATGCATGAGCCGCCGAGGTGACGGCGAAGAGACCTTGCGGGGTGGTGATCGTCATCATTGCGGCCGCGAGTATCGGGCCGACGATGGAGCCGGCTCCGAACAGGAGAAGCAGTCCGCCGCTTGTCTTCAGAAACTCGCCAGCCGGCGTATAGTCGTTCGCATGCGCGACGATGACCGGATACATCGAGTAGATCATTCCGCCGAAGGCAGCCACCAGGACGATCACCGCTAACGGCGGCAGGCTGCTGCCGATGGCCAGGAGCGCTCCGATCCCGCAGCCGGCCGACCCTATGCCGACGAGCACGATGCGTCGGTCCATGCGATCGGACAACAGCCCGATCGGGACCTGGATCAGCGCCCCGACGAGCAGAGCCACGGACATCATGATTGCGATGTTGCCGACGGACAGACCGATCTGGCGACCGTAGACGGCACCGAGCGTGCCGAAGGCGCTGTTGGAAATGCCGACGAGAAACACGCTGATCACGGCCACCGGCGAATTGGTCCAAAGCATCTTGATGTCGAGTCGTGAGTGCAGCAGGGGCACGGGGGCTGCAACGGTCGAAAGCGCGGTCGGCAGCAGCGCCAGTGAATAGACGATGGCCCCGATGACGAAAAACAGATAGCCGGCCGGGGCTCCGAGCGTAAGCAACATCTGTCCAACCGTCGTCGCCGCCAGATTGATCATTGTGTAAAAGCCGAAGATCCGTCCCCGTGTCTCGGGTGTGGCGCGTTCGTTCAGCCAGCTCTCCACCACCATCGCCGCGCCTGCGAAACAGAAGCCGGAAAGCGCACGCAAGGGGATCCAGGCACCTGGATGCAGGATCAGCAGGTTCAACAAGACAACGATGCTGGCAGCCGAGCAGAAGACGCCGAACGACCGGATATGGCCGACGCGACTCACGATCATCGGTGTCGTGATGCAGCCGGCGACATAGCCGACCGCCCAACCGGTTCCAAGAAGTCCGAGAGAGGTGTCGGAAAAACCTTCCGCCGAGCCGCGCAGCGGCAGCAAAAGCCCGTGCAGGCCACCTGCAAGCAACAAGAGACCCGAGCCGGCCAATAGCGCTGCAATTGAGAAAATCTGCCTCATCTTGTCGGGTCGGCTCGCTGGCTTGCATGTTTGCGCGTCCATCGGGACGCGAATCGCTGTGAAATTTCGTGTGCGGGAGATTGACCCGATTTGCGTCAGTAGTGGGGCGGTTTTGTAATTGCCGGCTGGGGGATCGCGGTATCCTCCAATTCTTCAATCTGCGATGTAAGGGCTGCCATCTTGCGCGTAAGCCCGTCGATCAGGGCAGCCTGACGCACGACGACCTCGTTCAGCTCATCGATTGTCAGCGACTGGTGAGCGATTTGCTCTTCCAGCCGGTCGATGCGTGCAAGCGTTTCGCTGTCCATCTTCTGGTCTTTCAAGGATCTGAAACCCGGGGTGTGAAATCCGCCGCAGTCTGTGCGCGGGATCGCTCAACGGCAAGGCCCAAACGAAACGGGCGGCCCGAAGGCCGCCCGTCGAAATCAAATGAAATGGACCCGCGAAACCAGGAACAACTTCATTTCCGGCCTGAAACTGCCTTTCGGCGGCTTCAGCGTTCTGGGTGATGGGCTGGCTTTGGACTTGTTGGAGGTCCATGCCGCCATCTGAAACCGCCAGTTGGCGGTTTCATCAGGTCTTTGGGATGGGCTGGCTTTGGACTTGTTGGAAGTCCATGCCGCCATCTGAAACCGCCAGTTGGCGGTTTCATCAGGTCTTTGGGATGGGCTGGCTTTGGACTTGTTGGAAGTCCATGCCGCCATCTGAAACTGCCTTTCGGCGGCTTCAGCGTTCTGGGTGATGGGCTGGCTTTGGACTTGTTGGAGGTCCATGCCGCCATCTGAAACCGCCAGTTGGCGGTTTCATCAGGTCTTTGGGATGGGCTGGCTTTGGACTTGTTGGAAGTCCATGCCGCCATCTGAAACCGCCAGTTGGCGGTTTCATCAGGTCTTTGGGATGGGCTGGCTTTGGACTTCTTAGAAGTCCATGCCGCCCATGCCGCCGCCCGGCATTGCCGGGGCGCCGCCGCCATCCTTCTTCGGCAGCTCGGCGACCATGGCTTCGGTCGTGATGAGCAGGCCGGCGATGGATGCCGCATCCTGGAGAGCCGTCCGCACGACCTTGGTCGGGTCGATGATGCCGGTCTCGACCATGTCGACGAACTGCTCGCTTTGAGCATTGAAGCCGAAGTTCGGGTCGTTGTTCTCCTGGATCTTGCCGACCACGATCGAGCCTTCGACGCCGGCGTTTTCGGCGATCTGGCGGATCGGGGCTTCAAGCGCGCGCAGCACGATCTTGATGCCGGCCATGATGTCGGAGTTGTCCGACGTCAGCTTTTCGACGGCCGTCTTGGCGCGCAGAAGGGCAACACCGCCGCCCGGGACGATGCCTTCCTCGACGGCCGCGCGGGTCGCGTTGAGGGCGTCGTCGACGCGGTCCTTCTTTTCCTTCACCTCGGTTTCGGTCGCACCGCCGACGCGGATCACGGCAACACCGCCGGCGAGCTTGGCAAGACGTTCCTGCAGCTTTTCACGGTCGTAGTCCGAGGAGGTTTCCTCGATCTGTGCCTTGATCTGCGTCACGCGGCCTTCGATGTCGGCCTTCTGGCCGGCGCCGTCGACGATCGTGGTGGTCTCCTTGGTGATCTCGACCTTGTCGGCGGTGCCGAGCATTTCGAGCGTCACGTTCTCGAGCTTGATGCCGAGATCCTCGGAGATCACCGTGCCGCCGGTCAGGACGGCGATGTCCTCAAGCATGGCCTTGCGGCGATCGCCGAAGCCCGGAGCCTTGACGGCCGCGATCTTCAGGCCGCCACGCAGCTTGTTGACGACGAGCGTTGCGAGTGCCTCGCCTTCCACGTCCTCTGCGATGATGAGAAGCGGACGGCTGGACTGCACGACCGACTCGAGGATCGGCAGCATGGCCTGCAGGTTGGAGAGCTTCTTCTCGAACAGGAGAATGTAGGGCTTCTCCAGATCCGCGATCATCTTTTCGGCATTGGTCACGAAGTAGGGCGACAGGTAGCCGCGGTCGAACTGCATGCCTTCGACGACTTCGAGTTCGGTCTCGAGCGACTTGGCTTCCTCGACCGTGATCACGCCTTCGTTGCCGACGCGCTGCATGGCGTCGGCGATGTCCTTGCCGATCTGCTCGTCGCCATTCGACGAGATGGTGCCGACCTGCGCGACTTCACCGGAGGTGGAGATCTTCTTGGAGCGGCTCTCCAGATCCTTGACGGCAGCGGCAGCGGCAAGGTCGACGCCGCGCTTCAGGTCCATCGGGTTCATGCCGGCAGCAACGGCCTTGACGCCTTCGCGGACGATGGACTGGGCCAGCACGGTCGCGGTGGTCGTGCCGTCGCCGGCGATGTCGTTGGTCTTGGACGCGACTTCGCGGACCATCTGCGCGCCCATGTTCTCGAACTTGTCTTCAAGCTCGATTTCCTTGGCGACGGAGACACCGTCCTTGGTGATGCGCGGCGACCCGAAGGCCTTGTCGATGACGACGTTGCGGCCCTTGGGGCCGAGCGTGACCTTCACGGCATTGGCGAGAATGTCGACGCCCTTGAGCATACGGTCGCGGGCATCTGTCGAAAACTTGACTTCCTTGGCAGACATTATCGTTCGTCTCCTGATGTTCTTGGGACCCGGCTTCCGGCGCGATATCTGGTCACGCCAATGTGCAGAACCTTGTGCGGCTCAGCTGCGCACGTGCCTGTCGCGGGCACGGAAGACGGGTAAAGGGGACTGGCGTGGCTGATCAGCCGACAACGCCCATGATGTCGCTTTCCTTCATGATCAGAAGGTCTTCGCCATCGATCTTGACTTCGGTGCCGGACCACTTGCCGAACAGCACACGGTCGCCGGACTTGACGTCGAGGGCGATCAGGTCGCCGTTTTCCTTGCGCGAGCCGGGACCGACGGCGACAACTTCGCCTTCCTGCGGCTTTTCCTTGGCGGTGTCCGGGATGATGATCCCGCCGGCGGTTTTTTCTTCGGATTCGACGCGGCGAACCACGACGCGATCATGCAAAGGGCGGAACTTCATTTCGTGCTCTTTCCTTTTCTGGCCAGCGTGGTACCCCTCGTGTCCGCGCCGGAAATACGGTGCGGCATCGAACGCAGACCACGTTGGCACTCCGTGAATGAGAGTGCTAACAGCGCGCTTGATGTAGGATGGCGCCACGGGCCTGTCAATGACTTCGCGATTCCGATTTTTTTAAAAAGCACGGCGGCTCCGCGGCGCTGGATCGCGGCGCCCGGGGAAATCCCGTTTCACGCAAACAGCAACCGTTTTTCGTGAGAACGCGATGAATGGTCTAAAGGTTTTGGCAATGGCTGGCGTTTAAACTGCCTGTCATGAAAACCATTGTCGATCTTGTCAGAGATTTCCGCGCCCAGCGCTCCGGAAGCATCGTCATTCCGTTTGCGCTGACGATCGGCTTTGTTCTTCTGGTTGTCGGGGCGGGGCTCGATTATTCGCGCGCATCCAACACCAGGGTGGTGCTTCAGGCTGCGGTCGATGCGACCGCGCTTGCGGCAAACTATGACAGTGAAGGATTGGCCGAAGCCAAGGTCCGGGCGAACGCGATCGACTATTTCAAGGCCATCTACAAGGGCGATCCGGACGATGTGAATCTCGACGTCACCGTCGAGCAGGGCACGGTAACCGTTTCCGCGACCCAGGCGGTCCAGACCTTGTTCGGCGGCATACTCAATGTCGACAAGGTCGATGTCGGTGTGCGGTCTGAAACGGTGATCGGCAAGGCCACCTTCGATGTCGTGATGGTGCTCGACAACTCCGGATCCATGGGCGGCAGCAAGCTGAAAACGCTCAAGGATGCCTCGGAAGATCTTTCCAAGACGCTCTTTGCGATCAACGAGAAGGGCGACAAGAAGGATCGCGTCAAGATCGGCCTCGTGCCCTTCACCTCCTTCGTCAACATCGGGACCGACAAGGAAACGGAAAGCTGGATGGACCGCGAGGGCCAATCGCCGGAGCACTGGAGCAACTTCGAGACACGGGACGACGGAACCCCGGATCCGGCCGAAATGGAAAGCCAGTTCTTCTACAACGGCAAGCCCAGCCGCTTCACGCTGTTCAAGCAGCTCAAGCATACGAAATGGCTTGGATGCGTGGAGGCCCGTCCGGTCCCCTACGACGTGACGGACGATGCGCCCGACAAGCGCGTGCCCGCCACGCTCTACGTGCCGGAGTTCGCTCCCGACGAGCCGGACGGAAGATACACCCGCTGGGGCGACCGCCATTCCAACGACTACATTCGCGACGATTCCGGCGGATGCCGGGACAAGGCCTCGAAAAAGGCGCGCAAGCTGGGCAAGGAAACGCATGTCTATGCCCAGGAGCGCATGTGCAAGTACCGCAACCAGAACAGGTCGTTCGGCAACACCTATACCAAGGGGCCGAATTACACCTGCCGCACCCAGCCGCTCACCGACCTGACGACGGACAAGAATGCGATCTTGCGCGATCTGAAAGACATGAAGGCCAACGGCAACACCAACATCCACCAGGGTGTCGTGTGGGGCTGGCGCGTGTTGTCGCCGCAGGCGCCGTTCACAAAGGGGCGTGTGCGGGAAGAAGACAGCGACGACGAGCACGTGCGCATCCTGATCGTCATGACCGATGGCGCGAACACCTATCAGGGGCAGAATTCGTTCAACAAGACGAACATCAATGCCTATGGTTACGGTCGGGAAGAGCGTCTCGGCAGCGGAATCGACAGCACCTGGGAGATCGCCAGGGCGATGGACCAGCGCACGGCGCTTGCCTGCGCGAATGCCAAGAACGACGGCATCAACGTCTACACCGTGGCATTCCGGATCAGCGATCGCGACACGGTGAACATGATGCGCAACTGTGCCTCGAACGGAAACATGGCTTTTGATGCCCGCTCCAACGACGATCTGGTGAGTGCCTTCAAGCGCATTGCGGAAGAAATCAGCAAGTTGCGGCTCAACAAGTAGCCGGCGGCTCGGCGTTGCGAGCGACAACTATCGCGGGCTGTCCGCGCCGGGGTTTTCGGCCCCAACCTTGAACGGCAGGGAGATGTTTGCCTGCTTGTCGCTTGCGCCGTCGCGCAGCCGGATCGACAGATCGTAGTCGCCGGCGCGCAGACCCTCGAAGCGAAACTGCAGGATGGCGTGGAATTCCCGCCGCTTGTCACGGCTGTCGTAGGCAAGCGTCGCAAACTCTGTTTGCGCCGCAAGCACCTGGCCCGAGCGGTTCAGCAGTTCGTAGTCGGCGACGAGGCGGATGCCATAACCTTCATCGCTTTGCACGAATCCGTATCCGAGCGGCTGCGCATAGACGGTCAGCGTATCGTCGGGCTGGAACACAGACGTTGCGAGGGGCGTGTATTGTCCGAAACCTCGGACGTCGCCGTCGACAAACAGGGCCTTCGCGAAGCCGAGGGGGGCCTCCTGCCAGGCCCTGGCGCTTGCCTCGCGTGCGGTTGCAAGTTCCGGCGAAACCGGATCGGTGGCGTCTGCCCCATGCACGGGCGTCGCCGCCGCCGCCGTCAGCAGCGCGAGCGCGGCGATCGCGCGACGGCATCCGATGTCCCGTCCGCGGACCTTTTCCGGATGTCCGATCCTTCGCATCAATTGCCTCGCCCCTTGTCGTTTGCTAGCCCCATGTTGCGGCGCACCGTATAGACCGGAGCGCGGCAAACAACAAGATTAACCGGCAAACGCGGTGAACGCGGCGGCCGTGCCGCCCATGCGCTCGGTCCAGGACTGACGTTTGCGGTAGATCGTCGAAGGTGAGATCTCCAGTGCGGCCGCCGCCTTGGCGATGTTGCCGTCGAAGGCCGTCAGAGCCGTTTCGATGATGCGTCGTTCCTGCGCCCAGAGCGGCTCGATATCCTCGCTTCCCCGATAGGATCTGGCGGCAAAGCCGCCGCTCAGAGGCTCCAGCCGTGTCGACAGGCCTTCGCCCAGGAGAAAACCCGGCAACATTTCGGCACGCAGCGCCTCGCCATCGTGCAGGACAACCGCCTGGCGGATCGCGTTTTCGAGCTGGCGGACATTGCCGGGCCAGTCGTAGGTGAGCAGCTTTTCGCCCGCGCAGCCGGCGATTTCCAGGAAGCGACGCCCTTCCTCGGCACAAAAGCGGGAGAGAAAGGATTGCGCCAGCGGCAGAATGTCCTCGCGCCGGTCGCGCAGCGCCGGCAGGCGGACCGGCAGAACATGAAGCCGATAAAACAGGTCTTCGCGGAAGCGCCCTTCCGAGATTTCCGAAAGCGGATCCCGATTTGTCGCACACACGATGCGCACGTTCACCACTCGCTGGTGCGTATCGCCGATGCGCTGCACCGTTCCCGTTTGAACGAAACGCAAGAGCTTCGACTGCAGCGCCAGATCCATTTCACCGATTTCATCGAGAAAGAGCGTGCCGCCATCCGCCGCCTCGGCGGCTCCCTCGCGGGTCTCGGTCGCGCCGGTGAAGGCTCCGCGCATGTGCCCGAAGATCTCGCTTTCCATCAACTCGCCGGGAATGGCGGCGCAATTGATTGCGATGAACGGCCGGTCCCGGCGCGGGGACCGGGAATGGATCGCGCTTGCGCAAAGCTCCTTGCCGCTGCCGGATTCACCGGTGATGAACACCGGCGCACTCGAGGGCGCCATGCGTTCGATCTGGTCGTAGACCTCTCTCATGCGCGCCGATCCGCCGATGAAGGTCTCGAAGCGGTGCGGCTCGACGTCGTCGGCCCGGGCGGCAAGCGACTGTGTCCTTGTCGGTCGGCGGGTGCCGTCCACGCGGCTCGGGCGAGCGGTCTGGATCAGGAAGCGATCGATCTTTTCGGCCGCAGACACCGGATCGACACCGGCCGAGATCACGTCATGCGCCCCGGCCTCCATGGCCGAAAGGCTGCGCGACAGCGATTGCCCGGTGCTCACCGCCATCAGGAAGGCTTGCGGTTGCGCCGCTGCGAGGCGGGATAGGTGGCCGTCCTGTCCAAGCGTTTCGAGATCGACGATCATCACGTCGGGCCGCACCTGGGTGCTTGCCGCGTAGAACGGTTCGAAACTCTGGTATGCCACCGGTGTCGCGCAGGGATGATCCATTGCGTCGACGATTGATCCCGCGAGATTGCGCATTGAGCCGTTGCCGTCGAGAACGGCCAGCCTGATTTGCCCCTCAGCGCCATGCATGGATTCCATGCGTTGGCGACCCCCTTTTGTTCAGCCGAAAAGTCGGCATCGAATTGATTTGCCGTTAGAATCTTCGCCGGACATGGTAAATAAAGCGTTTCCGGTTGAAATCTCTCTGGTCCGCCGCGCTCTGCGTGCCCGAAATTGGCGGGGAACCGCAGTATTTGGTTGCGGGCTTCTGCGGATAGGTTGGACGCGAAGCAGGTGATAGGGTCGCCCGACCTCGTGCCTCAAGGCGATGGAACCCATGAAACGATTTGCTTTCACTCTTGTCCTGATCGGCCTCGTTGCGGCTGGCGCGGGCGCATTCTGGTGGTGGTCGTCGCGTCCCGTCACGGTCGCGTTCGTCTCGCCGCAGACCGGGCGGGCCGCGGATGTGGTCTATGCGACCGGCGTCGTCGAGCCGGTGCGCTGGGCCAAGGTGACGAGTGTTTTGCGCGAACGCATCGTCGAGATGTGCGCCTGCGAGGGCGAAACCGTGACCCAGGGCACGATACTGGGCCGCCTCGATGCATCGGACGCCCGGGCGACCGGCGCGGAGCTGGAGGCGCGCGTGCGCCTGTCGAAACAGAACCTCGACCGGGCCGTCGGCTTGCTGGAGCGACGGGTGATCTCGCGTCAGGCGTTCGAGCAGGCGGAAAACGATCATTCGAGAAACGTCGCCCTTCTCGCGGCGCAGACCGCGCGCCTGTCCGACTATGAGTTGAAGGCGCCGATGGATGGTCAGGTGCTGCGGCGTGACGGTGAGGTCGGGGAGGTCGCCGAACCCGGAGCGGTGCTCTTCTGGGTCGGTCAGCCGCGTCCGTTGCGTGTCGTGGCGGATGTGAACGAGGAGGATATTCCCCTCGTGCGGACCGGCCAGACGGCGCTGGTGCGCGCGGACGCCTTTCCCGGTCGCTCCTTCGATGCCGTTGTCGACCAGATCACGCCAAAGGGCGACCCCGTCCTCAAAACCTATCGCGTCTATCTCACGTTTTCCGATCCGCCGCCGCTGATGATCGGTATGACCAGCGATGTGAACATCATCGTCAATGTGGTCGAGGCAGCGCTGCTGGTGCCCTTGGCGGCGGTCGACGGCGACCGCGTGCTCGTGCTGGGCGACGACGGGCGTCTTGCCACGCGCAAGCTGGAAATCGGGATCCGCGGCACGGAGACGGTGCAGGTGCTTGGCGGGCTTGAAGCCGATGCACGGGTCGTGGCGGTCTGGCGCGACGGTCTGGCCCCGGGTCAGGCCGCGCGTCCGCTTGCGGAGGCGACCGGCGGCGAGGGCGTGCAATGAGCCGCGGCCTTCAGGCGGTGTCCGGCGGAAACGGGGGCGTGCCGTCATGCCCCTGATCCTGTCGATTGCGCTCACCCATGTCGGTGGCCGGTTTCGCCAGAGCATCGTCTCGGTGCTTGGCGTCATGCTCGGTGTCGGCTTTTCCATCGCCATGGCGGCGTTGATGGAAGGGTCGCAGCGCGATTTCGTTGCAACCCTGGTCGATGCCATTCCCCATGTCGAGGTGAGTGACGACCGCCGGGACGCCGCGCCTCCACCGGCCACCGACTTCTTCGATGCGGTGAATGTGATCGGCGCGCGCCCGGACGACGACACCCGGGGATTGCGCAATCCCGTTCGCATCAGGGCGATGCTTGAGAACTGGCTTCCGGGCGAAATGGCGGCTTCGCTCTCCGGGCAGGCGGTGCTGCGGTATGGGGGCAAGGATGTCGCCGTCGCGCTGACCGGCGTCGATCCGGCCGCGCACCTCAGGGTGTCCACGATCGGCGAGGACATGCAAAAAGGCGCCTTCATGGATCTGGCTGCCGATTTGAACGGACTGATCATCGGCGACGGGGTTGCCGACAAGATCGGCGCGAACGTCGGCGACACGGTGGCGGTTTCGACCTCCTCGGGCGCGGTGCGCCGGCTGAAGGTGATAGGCCTGTTTCATACAGGCGTGACGCAGGCAGACGATGCCACCGGCTACACGGTGCTGAAGACCGCGCAGGTTCTGTTTTCCCGTCCAAACGCGATCAACCGGCTCTCGATCCGGCTGGATGACGTCAATTCCGCCCGCGCGGTGGCGCAACGGGTGGAGCGCATGACCGGCTATCGCGCCACGTCATGGCAAGAGGCGAACGAAAGCCTGATGGAAGTCCTCATGGTGCGCAACATCATCATGTACACGGTGGTCGGCGCGATTCTGCTTGTCGCCGGTTTCGGCATTTTCACAATCGTCTCGACCATCGTTCACGAGAAGTCCCGCGACATCGCGATCCTGAAGTCTCTCGGCTTCGAGCAGGCCGACATTCGCCGGATCTTCCTGATGGAGGGATTGTTCATCGGTGTGGTCGGATCGGTTCTTGGCTCCGTGCTTGGATATGCGCTGAGCGTGTTCCTCGGATCGCTCGATTTCGAGGTCAAGACGAACGTCGAACTCACCTCGCTACCGATGCACTACAGCGTCTGGCACTATGCGATTGCCTGCGGCTTCGCGTTGTTTTCCGCCGGGATCGCGGGGTATTTGCCGGCACGCCGCGCTGCTCAGCTCAATCCGGTCGACATCATCAGGGGGGCGTCGTGAGCCTGTCCACAGAGACAAGATCGCAAGCGGGCGCGGCTGTCGGGGCCGGCACCGCAACCGGTGGCCCGCCCCTGATCGAGGCGCGCGGACTGACCCGCATTCTGCCGGGTCTCGTCCCGGTAACGCTCGTGCGCGACATCGACCTGACGATCGGCGCGGGTGAATTCGTCGCGATCACGGGACCGTCGGGATCGGGCAAGTCATCGCTGCTTTATCTGCTCGGCCTGCTCGACATGCCGACCAGGGGCGAGGTACTGATCAACGGCCTGCCGACCCATCTGCATTCCGAGGCCCGTCGCGCGCGCGAGCGCCTGTCGACGCTGGGGTTCGTTTTTCAGTTTCATTTTCTGCTGCCGGAGTTTTCCGTTGCCGAAAACGTCATGATCCCGATGCGCAAGCTTGGAAAGCTGGACGCGAAGGCCATGCGCGCCCGCGCCACGGGCATGCTCGGGGAACTGGGCCTTGCCGAGCATGTCGACAAGCTTCCGATCCAGTTGTCCGGCGGTCAGCGCCAACGCGTCGCCGTGGCGCGCGCGCTGGCCAACGATCCGCCGGCGATCCTCGCCGACGAACCCACTGGCAGTCTCGACAGCAAGTCGTCCGCGCAGGTGTTCCAGACACTGCGAAAGCTCGTCGACGACCACGGCAAGACGGTGATTGCCGTGACCCACGACCTGGAGATGGCCGAGAAAATGGATCGCCGGCTTCATCTGGTCGACGGGATGCTGGCCGACCCCTGAGCGCGGCCGGCCGCTTATGGTGTGCGGAACGCCGTGTCAGGACGCCGGCACGTCGTATCCTGCGGCCTCGACCACCGCGACGAGACGCTCCTTCGGCAAGGCGCTTTCAATGCGGGCACGCCCGCTGTCCAGGTCGATCTCCGTTCTGGCGGCCGGATCGGCTGCCACGATTGCGCGTTCCACCGAGGTTGCGCAGCCTTGGCATGCCATGCCTTCAATCCGCAATTCGATCATGATGCGGTCATCCTCCAGTTTGTTCAGGACGTTTGAAAAACATTGCGGGTTACAGCTGCTGGAACGTCAAGACCGCAGAAGTCCGGATGCCTTGCGGCCCCGCAGGGCCGGGCACGGAGCGATGATGCGGCGGGAGTGCCGAGGCACGCGACGCCGGTACCACACAGGGCGGGACGAAGCCGTCGGCATGATGCAAGAATGCTGAAGACTCGGAAGAATCGGCGTAATCATGCACTATTGAGCGGCAGGGTGATTCGGCCGGAGCCGAAGGACGAGTATGGCACGCGCGACAACGATCTTCATTTTCCTCTGCATGGGCGTGATTGCGGCCTCCGTGTCCGCGATCATGATGTTCCAGTTTGCCCGCCCCGCGGGGGAGGCCTTCACGCTGGGCCTGGCGCTTTTGTGTGCGATGATCGTGGTGCATCTGGTCTTCACCAGACAGCGCGATCGCAGCGACGTCAGTGCCAGGGTCGCCGAACTGGAAGAGCGTGTGCTCGAGGTCGATCAGGATGTCGGCAATCTTGAAGGCCGGCTCACCGGCATGGAGACCAATCTTCCGCGTCGCACCCGCGAGGAGATCGATCCGCTCTTCGCCGAGGTAGAGGTGCTCGGCAGCCTGATCAAGCAGATGGCCGAGGCGATGGCGGGGATGGAAGACCGCATCGACGAGCAGGACCAGCGCGCCGTCGCGCCGCCGCCGCGCGAGCAACTCGGCCACTACGAGGAAGCGCCGCGCGCGCTCGGCTATTCCGGAATCGATCGCACGTCCGACCAGGCGCCGCCGCGCGCCGATCCCGCGCCGCCGCGCGCCGAGCCCGCGCCGCGTAGCGCTGCGCCGCCGCCGTCAGCCGTGCCGCGCGACAATCCGCCGGACCCTGCGCTGCGCCGCACCATCCAGGAGGCGCTCGACAACAATCGTGTCGATCTCTTCCTGCAGCCGCTGGTCACGCTTCCCCAGCGCCAGGTGCGCGACTACGAAGCGCTGACGCGCATCCGCGATCACAACGATGTTTTTCTCGAGCCCGTCGATTTCATCGAGGAAGCGACCCGCGCGGGAATGATGCCGGCCATAGACAATCTCATGCTGTTTCGCGCGATCCAGGTGCTGCGCCGGCTGACGAACCGCAACCGTCGCTCGGGCCTGTTCGTCAACCTGTCGTCCCAGACCCTGGTCGACGAACGTTTCTTTCCGGGATTTTTGGATTTCCTTCGCGCCAACAACGGGTTCAGCGATCAACTGACCTTCGAGTTCACCCAGCGTGACGTTTCCGAGATGGGCGCGCTTGAACACGAGAGCCTCGCGGCGCTGGCGGAACTCGGCTTCCGCTTCTCCATCGACCGGGTCACCAACCTGCGCCTGGACTTCAAGTCGTTGTCGGATCGGGGATTCCGCTTCGTGAAGCTCCATGCCAGCCGGCTGGTCGGCGCAGAGCGCATGCCCGACAGCCACATCCATCCGGCGGATCTCGGCGATCTGCTGCGCCGCTTCGCAATGGAACTCATTGTCGATCATATCGAGACGGAAGCGCAGGTGCTGGAAGTGCTCGACCTCGACGCGCGTATCGGCCAGGGCTACCTGTTTTCCCCGCCGCGTCCCGTGCGTCCGGAAGTCCTGCAGGGACGGCCGCCCAAGGCGATGCGCCGGGCGGCCGAGTAGGGACGTCGTGTCCGTTTTCCCGGAAATCGGGCGGCGTCAGCTCGCGCCGGCACCCACCGTAACCACGATCGGATCCGCATTGGCGAGCAGCCGCCGGGCCACGCGGCGAATGTCCTCCAGCGTCACCGCGTCGATCATCGCATTGCGCGTGTCGATGTAGTCGAGGCCGAGTTCCTCCATCTGGATCCCCAGCAACTGGCTGGCAATCTTGTCGGACGTGTCGAAGCGCAGCGCATAGGAGCCGGTCAGAAAGGCCTTGGCTTTGGCCAGTTCGTCGGCGCTGGGGCCGTCTTTCGCCATGCGCTCCATTTGCGCCATGATGATCGCGATCGTCTCCGGCGCGCGGTCGGACCGTGTCCCGGTCGCCGCCATGAAGGCGCCGGAATGGTCATAGGGCACCAGATAGGAGCCGACCGAATAGGCCAGCCCGCGCTTTTCGCGCACTTCCTCGTAGAGCCAGGACGAGAACGATCCGCCGCCGAGGATGTGGTTCATCACATAAGCGGGAATGAAGTCGGGGTCATCGCGTTTCAGGCCGGGCAGGCTGAGGCGGATCGAGGTCTGCGGCACATCGAAGTCGATTGCCTTGCGAACGCCGGTTTGCGGCGTCACATCGCTGACCGGTGTGAGGTCCGCGCGCTCCGGCAGGTCGGCGAAGGTCGCGTCGAGGAGCGTTGCCAGACGCTCCGCGTCGATCGCGCCGACGACGGAGATCTTGAGCTCCTCGCGGGCCAGGAGCCGCCCGTGCAATGCCTTGAGGTCTTCCGGTGTCAGCGCGGTCACGGTTTCTTCCGTGCCGTCCGAGGTCCGTCCGTAGGGGTGGTCCGGATAGGCGGTCTCCGCCATCACCCGGCTGGCGATGGAATCGGGGTCTTTTTGCGCGCGCCGCAGTCCGGAGACGATCTGGCGCTGCATGCGTCCCACCGCTTCCGCATCGAAGCGCGGTTCGTTGACGGCGACGCGCAGCAGCTCGAAGGCTTCGTCGATGTTTGGCGTCAGCGTGCGCAGGGAGCCGTAGAAGGCGTCGCGCCCGGCATTGAAGCCGATCTTGACCGCCGTTTCCTCCAGCCGCTGCCGGTAGGCTTGGGATTCAAGCTCGCCCGCGCCCTCGTCCAGGGTCGCGGCCATAAGGTTCGCAAGCCCGCCCTTGCCGTCCGGATCCTGGGCCGACCCGCCCGCAAAAGCGAAGTTGACGGCAACGATCGGGACGGTGTGATCCTCCACCAGCCAGGCGGTCAGCCCCCCGGGCGTTTCAACGGTCTGGATCTCCACCGCACGCGCATCGGCGCTTGCAAGGGCGAGGGAGGCGATGAGGGCGAAAGTCGCGAGGCCGGCGCGCCAGCCCGCCTGCAGACGGGCGGAGCGGGCGGCTGCAGTTGAAATCCCCATGACGGGCATCTCCGTGTTGGTGAAAGGAAAGGGACGGCGGGCGCCGGCGGCTTCCTGCGGCCGGCGCCGCCCGATCACTGTTGTGCGTTTGCTCCAGCGTCCACGGACGGAGCACGCAGATAAGCGGTCACCGGGCGCGGCGCGAGATAGGTTTCGGCTGCCTTGCGCACGTCCTCGGGGGTGACGGCGCTGATCGCGCCAGGCCAGCCGCGCACCTCGTCGATGCTCGATCCGGTGGTCAGCGCCACACCGAACATGCGCGCAAGGCTCGACTGGCTGTCCTGGGCATAAAGCGCGGAAGACAGCAGGCCCGTCTTGGCCCGCTCCAGCTCCGCCTCGGTGACCCCGTCGGCGATCAGCGTGTCGATGACGGCACGCGTCGCCGCGCCGAGGTCTTCCAGCGAGGTTCCGTCGCTTGGCACGGCATAGACCATGAAGCGGCTGTCATCGAGGGTGCTCGACTGGTACCAGCCGCCCGCGGAGGAGGCGACGCCCTGGTCGATCACCAGCGACCGGTAGAGCCGGCTGGTGCTGCCCCCGCCGAGGATTTCGGAGAGAATGTCGAGCGCGGGCGCACTGTCTGCCTTGTCGGTGGTGTAGCTTGGAACGAGCCAGGCCTTGCGCAGGTTGGGCTGGTTCACGCGAGGGTCGGCAAGATCCACCTCGAGCGAGCCGGGCACCCGTTGGGCCGCGGGCCGTACCCTCTCTCCCGGATCTGCCCTTTGGGCCACCTTGCCATAGGTCTCCTCGGCCATGCGCCGCACCCCGTCCACGTCCACATCGCCGGCAACGATGAGGATGGCATTGTTGGGCGTGTAGAACCGGTCGTAGAATGCGATCGCATTGTCCTTGGACAGCGCGGAGATTTCGCTCGGCCAGCCGATCACCGGCGTGCCGTAGGGATGATTGACGTAAAGCACCGCGTCCAGCGTTTCGCCCAGCATTGCGCCGGGATCGTTGTCCACGCGCATGCGGCGTTCTTCCAGCACGACGTCGCGCTCGGGCGCAACCACCTCGTCCGTCAGGATGAGGTTTTCCATCCGGTCCGCCTCGAGCGCCATCATCTCGGGCAGATGTTCCTTGGCGACGCGCTGGAAATAGGCGGTGTAGTCGTTGGAGGTGAAGGCGTTTTCCTGTCCGCCGATGGCCGCGACGCGCTTGGAGAAGGCGCCGTCGGGGTTCTTCTCCGTGCCCTTGAACATCAGATGCTCGAGGAAATGTGCCACGCCGGACATGCCGGCCTCCTCGTCGGCGGCGCCGACCCTGTACCAGATCATGTGGGTCACGACCGGGGCCCGGCGATCCGGGATCACCACCACCTCCAGACCGTTGTCGAGGCGGAAGCTTTCAACGTCGCCGCCGATCTTGATATCGGCGAAGGAGGCCGCGTCGGCGGCTTCAAGGGTCGTTGATCCCGCCGGAAGGTCGGACGAGGCCCGGGCGGGCGCAGCGAGCGCAAGGGCGACAGCTGCGGCGAGAAAAACGCGCGGGAGGGCGGAAGCGGTCTGCGGCACGGCAATGCTCCGGAACTGGGTTGCGGTCTTGGCTCCACAGGATATAGGCGCTTGTCACGCAAAAGCCCGTGAACTTTTCGTAAGGTCGGCAGGCACGCGGGCGAGGACCCGAACCCGGCAGCACGCACGGCGCCGCGACCGCGGGCACGGCGGACGTGAGACCTGTCGAGAGCATGGGGATGCGTGCCGGTGTATGCAGGCACGCCCGCAGAACGGCGTGTTACTCGATCGTGCGTGCCGAGCGACCGTTCATGATCTGCTCGGTGGTGCTGATCTCCGGCGCGCGGTCCACCGTTTTCGGTGCCGCCATCGGAGCGTCGGCGGACGGCGTGGAATAGGCCGTCGGCGGTTCGATCAGATAGCGGCGGATCGGCACACCGTTGTCGTCGACCGGAATCGCCGACGTCTCGGCAACACCCACCCGCTGGTTGAGTTCGTTCGGCTTCATCTTGCCGCTTTCCAGCCGGTCCTCGTTCTGGCGCTCGGCCGCATAGTCACGACCGTCGCCTCCTGACACAAGCTGCTGGATGCCGCGCGACTGTCGCGCGTTGCTGCGGCCGTCGCCATCGAGGTCCGAACTGCCGCGCCCGTCGTTGCGGTAGACCTCCTGGATGCGTTTCAGACCCTGATCGTTCTGGGTCGGCCAGTTCGCCACCTGCTGGCTTTCCTCCGGCGGGGGAAGCGCGTCGAGCTTGCCCGGCATCGCGAGAGGCGCGCGCGGCGTGTATTCGATCTTCGCCTCCGACTTGGCGTCGACCGCCCCGAGCCCCTCCATCAGGCCTCGGATCATGGCCGTGTCGGGCGCCTCGTCCGCTTCCGTGCCGTCGTTGAACCCGTCCGATCCGGTCTGGCACGCCGCAAGCAGAAGTGCCGAGGCGCACACGGCAAGAACGCTGGCGCGGCTACGCAGGCGCTTGGGAGCGGAAACGGAGACTTTCTGGCGACGCGACACGGCGGCGATCCTTATACGGTTTCCGGCAGCAATCGCTTTCGGGAAAGCGGTTCGGCCGGGTCACTTGCATGCGAAAGGCGGCTCAAAGCGGACCGGCACCGGTCCCTTTGCGGCAGGTGCACTCAGACGGCCCAATACGGCATCATTAGGGCCGCTTTTGAAAACTGTCATACAGCAGGCCGGCCACGCCGGCAACGATCCACACGTCGGCGAGGTTGAACACGTACCAGGAGAAGCTGCCGACGTGGAAATGAAAGAAGTCTGCAACCGCCCCATAGACCACGCGATCGATGCCGTTGCCGATCGCGCCGGCCAGCACCAGTCCGAAGGAGATCGCCGGCAGCCGCCTGTCACCTTGCGCGCCCCAGACCCAGAACACCACCGAAATGACGAGCGTTACCGCAACCAGCACCCAACGGCCGACGGCGCCGTCCTGCTGGAACAGTCCGTAGGAGACGCCGTAGTTCCACACCATCACCAGATCGAGGAAAGGCGTGACGGCGACCCGGCCCCTTGCGGCGATCTCGTAGCCGTGGAGCATCCAGGCCTTGAAGCCCTGGTCGGCGGCAAGTCCGGCCAGCGTGATCGCCAGGATCAAGCCGCTCTTCGGTCCCCAGAGGCGCGATCGTGTCATGTCGGTTTCCGTATCCAGGTGGTGCGGTTGCGTGGTCCAGCGCGGTGAGGACCGCGCTCAGTCCGGCGGGCCGGTGCGGGTGGCGCGCGCGGCCATCTCGGCACGGCTTAGCCGGTGTTCGCGGTGGGCGATATAGATGCCGCTGCCGACGATCAGCGCAATCCCGACCCACGTCGGCCCGTCGGGAAAATCGCCGAACACCAGATACCCGAAGAGCGTGGCACTGACGATCTCCAGATAGTTGAAGGGGGCCAGCACCGAGGCCGGGGCGCCGGCGAAGGCCTTGACGATCAGTCCGTGCGCGAAGAAGGAAATCGCGCCGACAATTGCCAGAAGTCCCCAGGAGGGAAGGTCCGGCATCACCGGCGTGGCGTCCTCGATCCCGGCCATCGTTCCGCCGGCGGTCAGCGCACCGAGCAGGATTGCGCCGCCAAGTCCTGCGGAAAACTGCACGCTCAGCATGGAACCTTCGCCCGACAGGCGGCGGGTGATCACGAGATAGAGCGCGAACAGGAAGGCGGCGGCGAGCGGCAGCAGCGCGGTCGGCCCGAAGGCCGTGAAGCCCGGGCGGATGATGATCATCGCGCCGATCAGCCCGACGAAGACCGCGCTCCAGCGGCGCGGCCCGACGGATTCGCCCAGCAGAAGCGCGGACAGCACGGTCAGGATCATCGGTTCGACGAAGAAGATCGCAATGGCGTCGGCGACGGGCATGGTCTTCAAGGCGGTGAAGAAGCAGGCCGAAGCGCCGGACAGGAAAAAGCCGCGAAGCAGATGCGGCCACAGGCGCGGCGCCTTCAAGGCAGCGAGCCCTGGCCCGATCGCCGCGGTCAGGAATGCAAAGAGCATCTGGAAACCGAACCGGCCGAGCGTGATCTGAAGCGGCGGCAGGGCCCCGGTCAGGTATTTCGCCACCGTATCCATCAGCGGCACCATCAGCATCGCGAAGCTCATCAAGGCGATACCGCGCATCACGGTGATGCTGGGCGCGGGGATGGGAAGGGGCGCGCTCACCCGCTCGCCGCTTCGCCGGGGAGACCGTTCAGGGTGCTGTCGAGCGACCCGAGCGGGGTCAGGCTGGCGAGCGCGGCACGCGCTTCGGCACTGTCGCGATCCATCTGGGAAACCAGCGCGTCCGCGCTGTCGAAGCGAAGCTCCGGGCGGAGATAGCTGGCCAGCGTCACGCGCAGGGTCTTGCCGTAGAGGTCGCCGGAAAAGTCGAACAGAAACACTTCCAGCAGCGGTGCGCCATTGTCGAAGGTCGGGCGGCGGCCGAAGCTCGCCACGCCGTCGATCCAGCGCCCGTCGAGCAACACCCGGACGGCGTAGATCCCGTGAGCAAGCTGTGTTTCGGGAGCAAGGGCCAGATTTGCGGTCGGATAGCCAAGGTCGCGCCCGCGTTTCTCGCCGTGGCGCACCTCGGCCTCCACCGACCAGCGATAGCCCAGCAGCGCATTGGCGAGCGCGATGTCACCCTCCGCCAGCGCCGCTCGGATGCGGCTCGAGGACACCGCCGTGGCGCTTTCGTCGGTCTCCGCCGCCACGATGGTCACGCCGAAGCCGTCGACGACCCCTGCCTGGCTCAGGAATTCCGGCGTGCCGCGCCGGGCCCGTCCGAAATGGAAGTCATAGCCGGTCACCGCGTGAACGATCCCCAGACGTGCCTGAAGGATATCCGTGACGAAGGCTTCCGCCTCGATGCCGGCGAAGGCCCGGGTGAAGGGCACGGAGACGATCCCGTCGAGCCCCATCGCCGCGAGGATGCGTGCCTTTTGCGCCGGCGGGGTGAGACGAAAGACCGGCGTGTCGGGCTGAAAGACGCTACGCGGATGCGGCTCGAAGGTCAGTGCGTAGGCCGGAACGCCAGCATCCTGCGCATGCGACAGCGCGGTTTCCAGCACCCGGCGATGGCCGCGATGCACCCCGTCGAAATTTCCGATCGCGACGACACCGCCGCGCAGGCCGGCGGGGAAGGCGTCAAGCGCGTCGATGGCGACAAAGCGGGAAGGCGGGTGTTCGTTCATCTGGGTCGGGCCACTCACCGGCCGCGGTGGCCGGCCGAAACGGAAAGAAGGCCGGCGCGAGGCCGGCAGGCTCTGCCGGACATCCCCGCGAAATCGCAGTCTGCCCGGAGGTTTCGCGGACCCTGCCCATTCTCCCGGGAAACGTCAAGCGCGCGGGTCGTCGCTTTCGCTGTCGCCGCGGGCCGGCACCTTCACCATTGCCTCGCCTTCCAGAACCACCGTCTCGCCGACCGCGCATGTGCAGTCGAGCCGGGCGCGGTTTCCCTTTTCCATCAGTTCCGCGACGGTGACCGTCACCGTGACGTCGTCGCCGATTCGCACCGGCGCGCGAAAATTCAGCGTCTGGGAGAGATAGATCGCGCCCGGGCCGGGCAGCCGCGTCCCAAGAACCGCGGAAATCAGGCTTGCGGTGTAGAGGCCATGGGCGATGCGGGTGCGGAACGGGGTGCGGGCGGCGAAGTGTTCGGACAGGTGAATCGGGTTTCGGTCGCCGGACACTTCCGCAAAACCAATGACATCCGAGGAGCTCACTGTCTTGACGAGACTTTCGCTTTGCCCGACGGAAAGGTCCTCGAAATACAGTGTCTGTAGGGTAAGCATGGTGCGATCCTTTTCCTCCCTTTGGGTGAAATATTGGTGTTCTGCGAGGCTATGCGCTGGGGTGCGCGAGGGCAATTGAGCTTTTGAGGAAGACGGGACTGGCAAATTAACGGAGTTTTCAGCCCCCGGCGTCTAATGTCTAACAGCGTGGGGAGGCGGAGACATCAAATGTGTCGTCCTCCTGAAGACAACAAAGCATCAGACGCCCGTTCAACGGGTCGGGCAGATTGACAGTATGGAGTAAACAATGGCCCTTGATGTTCAGATGCCGGTCCTCGTGGTGGACGACTACAAAACCATGATCCGCATCATTCGAAACCTGCTCAAGCAGCTCGGTTTCGAGGATATCGACGACGCTGCCGACGGTACGGAAGCGCTGGAGAAGATGAAGCAGCGCCGCTATGGCCTGGTCATCTCCGACTGGAACATGGAACCGATGACCGGATATGAGCTGCTGAAGCAGGTCAGGGCCGACGCCGGTCTCTGCAAGACCCCCTTCATCATGGTCACCGCGGAATCCAAGACGGAGAACGTGATCGCCGCGAAGAAGGCGGGCGTGAACAACTACATCGTGAAACCGTTCAACGCGCAGACGTTGAAGGGCAAGATCGAGGCGGTGTTCGCCGAATAACCGGCTTCCGTCGACACCGACAGAGTTTTGTCTCCGGCAGCGGTGCTGCCGGTGAACAGGGAACGTGCGTGCTTGTGCGCACAGGGGATTTCCGCGCCACAGGCGCGGGGCAGGGAAACCTGTATCCGGTCCCGGCAAATGAGAAGGGGTGACATGGGCGCTCTCAGAAAAGAAGACGTTGCGGGCCTGATCACGTTCCTTGAGCAGAACAAGGATCGCGATGGCGATGTGACGCTGAACGACGTGATCGACCTGGCGGAGATGATGACCGGGTCGATGCACGAGTTCCTAGGCGCTGTGCAGCCGACGATCACTGCCGAACTGACGGCGATTGCGGGGGAGATTTCGCGGCTGAAGACCGAGATCCTGCAGCTTCGCCCCAACGACATGAAGGACAACCAGATCCCGGAAGCGGGACGCGAACTCGACGCCATCGTCGAGGCGACCGAATCCGCGACCGAAACGATCATGGAGTCGGCAGAGAAGATCATGGCGGCTGACGACGACATGGATCCGGCCGAATACCGCGCGTTCGTCAACGACAAGATGATCGAGATGTTCGAGGCCTGCGCGTTTCAGGACATCACCGGTCAGCGCATTTCCAAGGTGGTGAGTGCCCTGAACGCGATCGATCGCCGGGTCACCGGTTTCGTCGAGCGGCTTCGTATCACCGAAGGCGATGACGCGCCCGCCGAGGAAACCGACGAAGACCGGCGCAAACGCGACCTTATCCTGCACGGTCCCCAGCATGCTGGCGAGGGCGTGTCCCAGTCCGACGTCGACGACATGATGTCGCAAGGATCCCAGGACGAGATCGACAAGCTTTTCGGCTAGGCGCGCCCGATACGGTGCGCTCCGGAGTTTCCGGCACCCTTCAAGAGGTGCCGCATTGCCTGGCCAGCGCCCCCGCGAGTGGCCGGATACCTGAAAGCCGGTTCCCGAAAGGGGGCCGGCTTTTTCTCTTGCGCGGTCAGGTGTAGGTGCACCTACCAGACAAGCCCGGCGATCGCCGCACGGGCCCGAAGCCCTTCCTCTTCAAGCCGTTTGCGCACGAGGCTCTCCACAGGAGCGCCGGTGAGGCCGAAATCCGCGCCGTGAATCCCGCCGGTGATGAACAGCACGTCGATCTCGTTCGCCACCGCACCGCGGATGTCCGTCGGCAGCCCATCGCCGATCGCCAGGATATCCGCCTTGGCGACAGGCTCGCCGGCAAGCTCGGCGACGCGGGCAAGGGCCGCCTCGTAGATCGGCGCATGCGGTTTTCCCAGGATGATGACCCGGCCGCCGAGGTCCTCATAGAGCCGGGCGATCGCACCCGCGCACCAGATCAGCGTGTCGCCGCGTTCCACGACGATGTCGGGATTGGCGCACAAGAGCGGCAGGTCGCGTGCGATCATTCGCTCCAGAAGCGCGCGGTAGTCCTCCGGCGTTTCGCGCTCGTCGTCGACGAGCCCGGTGCACACCGCCTGGCCGGCGCCCGCTTCGTCGGTGAGCGTCAGGTCCAGGCCCTCAAACAGGCTGTGATCCCGCTCCGGGCCGATGTGCATCACCGGGACGTCGCCGTGCGCCTGAAGCTGGGCGCGGGTGACGTCGCCCGACGTCACCACGGCGTCGAAGGCATCGCGCGGCACGTAGAGGCGGGCGAGCTGTTCCAGGATCGGCGGAGAAGGGCGCGGCGCGTTGGTGATCAGCACGACCTTGCCGCCGGTCTCCGCCCGATAGCGCTGCAGCGCCTCGCAGGCCTTTGGAAACGCGGAAACGCCATTGTGCAGCACGCCCCACACATCGCAAAGCACGGCCTTGTATCCGGGTGCCAGGGCCGAGAGGCCTGGAACGAGAAGCGGATTGTGTGTGGACATGGCTCTCTCTTGGCTGCGGCGGGATCTTGCCGGGAGGGAAGTCTGATACTGTTGCAGGCGGAGAATCGCCCAACGACATGATGATCATGTGGCGGCGCGGGCGGACCATAGACGATCCGCCCCCGCGAAGGAAAGCGGTGCAGCCCGTGAAGGCCCGCACATGAGCTACGCGACGGCTCGCACAGGCGAGGAAAACCGGCAGGGAGCTGCAATGACGATCCGGCAGTTGAGCGACCATGCGATCAACCAGATCGCCGCCGGCGAGGTGATCGAGCGTCCCGCCAGTGTGGTCAAGGAACTGGTGGAAAACGCCATCGATGCCGGCGCGCGCCGGATTTCCGTGGCGACGGCCGCCGGCGGCAAGACGCTGATTCGGGTCGATGACGACGGATCCGGCATGCGCGGCGACGACCTTCCGCTCGCCATCGGCCGGCATTGCACGTCGAAACTCTCCGAGGACGATCTCTTCGATATCCGCTCGCTCGGCTTTCGCGGCGAGGCGCTGCCCTCCATCGGCGCGGTCGGGCGCCTCTCGCTCACCTCGCGCCACGCCGACGATCCGCATGGCTGGACCATTCCCGTTGAAGGTGGCGCGCGCGGGGAGATCCGCCCGGCCAGTCGTCCGTCCGGGACCCAGGTGGAGGTCCGGGACCTCTTTTTCGCAACGCCGGCGCGGCTGAAGTTTCTCAAGTCCGACCGGGCGGAGGCTTCCGCGATCACCGACGTCGTCAAGCGGCTGGCGCTGGCGCATCCGTCCGTGCGCTTCGAGCTGTCGGGCAGCGACCGCCAGACGCTCACCTATGCCTCGGCCACTGGCGAGACCGCGCTGCAGGCGCGCATGGCGCAGGTGATGGGCCAGGAGTTCGTCGACAACGCCTGCGAGATCGACGCGGAGCGCGAGGATGTCCGGCTCTACGGGCTTGCGGGACTTCCGACCTATCACCGCGCCAACACGCTGGCGCAGTTCTTTTTCGTCAACGGCCGGCCTGTGCGCGACAAGCTCTTGATGTCGGCGCTGCGCGGTGCCTATGCCGATGTGCTGGCGCGCGACCGCCATCCGGTGGTGGCGCTCTTCATCGAGGTCGACCCGCGACTGGTCGACGTCAACGTGCATCCGGCCAAGGCGGACGTGCGCTTTCGCGACGCCCAACTCGTGCGCGGGCTGGTGGTCGGCGCGCTGAAACAGGCCTTCGCGGCGGCGGGACACATGGCGTCCTCGCACAATGCCACGGCGGCGCTCGCCGCCTTTTCCGGCGGGGCGGGCGGTGGTGTGTCGGGGGCAGGCGGTGCCGCGGCGCGCGACTGGCGTGCGATGCCCGACAGACGGGGAACGACGGACTGGCGCACCTCCGCCTACCGCCCGCTGCAAGCGGACGCCGGCTTCGACGCGCCCGATCAGGCGGGCTTCGCGGCGGTCAGCCAGCCCTCTGCGGATGCGCGCGCGCATGAGGATGCGGCGCCGGAGGATCGCATGGCGCGTCCGCTCGGGGCCGCGCGTGCGCAGATCCACGAGACCTATGTGATCGCGCAGACCGAAACCGGGCTTGTCATCGTCGACCAGCATGCCGCGCACGAGCGTCTCGTCTACGAACGGCTGAAGAGCGCGCTGGCGGAACGCGGTGTTGCGCGGCAGGGGCTGCTGATTCCGGAAATCGTCGAACTGCCGGAGGAAGACGTCGCGCGCCTTGCGGAGCGGGCCGGGGAACTGGAGGCGGTCGGTCTGGTGCTGGAGGCCTTCGGTCCCGGCGCCATTGCCGTGCGGGAAACGCCGGCAATGCTTGGCCAGATCGACATTCGCGGCCTCGTTCGCGATCTTGCAGACGATCTTGCGGAATGGGACAAGGCGACGCGTGTGCGCGAGCGGCTCGATCATGTCGCCGCCACCATGGCCTGTCACGGCTCGGTGCGCGCGGGACGCCGGATGCGGCCGCAGGAAATGGACGCACTGCTGCGCGACATGGAGGCGACGCCGAACTCCGGCCAGTGCAACCATGGCCGCCCGACCTGGATCGAACTGAAGCTCGCCGATATCGAACGCCTGTTCGGGCGCAAATAGCGCAAGCGTGCAGGCTTTCGTCACGAAACGGTCGCTGTCCGCGTGGCAGGAAGCGCAGGGCGCCGGCTGACCGGCGCATCGCGGATCGGGATCCACACATGAGCCGGAGACTTGCCCCGATATTCGCTTGGAGCGCTGCGGTCGTCCTGATCGTGCTCGGCCTCCTCACGATCTGGCTGCCGATCCCGACCGGCGTGCCGCTGCTGGTGGGCGGCCTTGTCCTGATCCTTTCGACAAGCCGGCAGGCGATCCGCTGGCTGAGGGCGCGCCGGCGTCGCAATCTCGATTTCAACCGGCTGATGAGCGGGCTGGAAGACCGGGCCCCCGCGCCGATGGCCCAGGTGCTCAGGCGCAGCCGTCCGTCCGCCCGCCCTTCGGCCCATGTCTGAGCACTGCGCGGGGCGTCAGATGGTTTTCAGAAAAACAATCTGGCTGTCGCCGACGGTGCGGCGGTCGAGAACCTCGAACCCGTCCGGAATGGCGATCTCGGTGCGGGCGTCTTCTTCCAGGATGGCCAGCGCGCCGGGCGCAAGCCAGCCACCGGCCCGGGCCGAGGCAAGTGCTGCCTCGCCGAGCTCCTTGCGATAGGGCGGGTCGGCGAAAACCAGATCGAAGGGCGGGATGGTTCCGGCCGCACCGAGACGGGTGGCGTCGCGGCGAAAGATCTTGGTGGCGCCCGTCAGCCCGAGCGCTTCCACATTGGTGCGGATCGCGCCGCGCGCTGCCGTCGCCTCCTCGATGAAGGTGCAATGGCGCGCGCCCCGGCTCAGCGCTTCCAGCCCAAGCGCGCCGGACCCTGCAAACAGGTCGAGAACGCGCGTCTCGTCGAGCGCCTCGGGATGAGAATGCGCGAGCACGTTGAACATTGTCTCGCGCAGACGGTCGCTCGTCGGCCGCGTTTCGGACCCGCGCGGTGCCTCAAGGGGTTTGCCCCTGAAGCGCCCGGCAACGATCCTCACCGCCCGCCTCCGCCGCGCGGACCCTTGCCCCCGTCGCCGCGCGGACCCTTCGGGCCTGCGCCTTTCGGACCGGACCCGCGCGGACCTGCGCTACGGGGACCGCCTGCGCCCGGACCCGAACCACGCGAGCCGCCGGCGGGGCCTGAATGTCGCGGTCCCGAGGATCTTGGTCCTGAATTTCCGCGCCCGCCGCGTTCGCCGGCGTTCCGTCCGACTGTGTCACGTCCGCCCGCATCGCGTTCCCGCTTGCCGGGGCGCGGGGCGCTGTCGCGATCCGCGCCACTGCGCGGCGGTCTGTCGCGTGCCGGCCCGCCTCTCGACGGCCTGTCGCCATCGCGTTGCGGGCGATCCCGCTCGCCACGCGGGGCTGCGTCCCGTTCCCGACCGCCTGCACCACCGCGCGGCGCACCGCCACGCGAGGGGGCTCCGCGTGCCGGGGCGCCACGACCCGGACCACCACGCCCCGGCCCGCCACGACCCTGGCCGCCGTCCTCGGGCGGCGGCGCGCGGTCTTCCACCAGCGAGCCGTCCTCCTCCCAGATGCGGCGCTTGCGACCGAGCTTCGTTTCCTCCACCGGTCGCGGCTTCATGTCGGATGTGAAGCGGAAGCGCGAGCGCGGCGAGACATAGGCCGGTTTGTCTGCCTGTGCCTTGTCGGGCCGCTCGCCACGGCGGGCATCGCCACCGGCGGGTTTTCCGCGTGCCGGCTTGCCCTTGGTCGCCCGGGCCGTCGTCTCCGCCTTTCCCTCGCGGGCACTGAGGTAGCGACCTTCGCTTTGCCGGGGCGCGGGGCCGCGCGGCGCACGGGCCGGCTTGGCGGTCTCCTCGCCATCGGATGCGGTGAGGATCGGTGCCTCGAAATCGACACCGGCTTCGTCGGCCAGCCGGTCGCCCAACTGGTCGCGCAGCACCCGGCCGCGGATCTCGCGCACGTCGCCCTCGTCGAGATCGGCCAGCTGGAAGGGTCCGAAGGACACGCGGATCAACCGGTTCACGACCATACCAAGATGCTCGAGCACCTTCTTGATTTCGCGGTTCTTGCCTTCCCGGAGCGCGATTGTGAGCCAGACGTTGTCGCCCTGCGCCTTGTCGATCGTGGCCTCGATGGCACCGTAGAAGACGCCGTCGATGGCGATGCCGTCGGCCAGCGCGTCGAGCTTGTCCTGGGTGATGCGGCCATAGGCGCGCACCCGGTAACGGCGCAGCCAGCCGGTAGCGGGCAGCTCCAGCACCCGGCCAAGGCCGCCGTCGTTGGTCAGCAGCAGCAGGCCTTCGGTGTTGATGTCGAGCCGTCCGATGGTCAAAACGCGCGGCAGCGTCTTCGGCAGGCGGTCGAACACGGTCGGCCGGCCTTCCGGGTCGTGGTTCGTCGTCACCAGCCCGCGCGGCTTGTGATAGAGCCACAGCCGGGTGCGCTCGCGCTCCGGCATCGGCTCGCCATCGATCGTGATCTTGTCGCTGGCGGTGACGGTGACGGCGGGTGTCGTCAAGAGCTTGCCGTTGACCGCGACCCGGCCGTCCACGATCCAGCTTTCCGCCGTTCGGCGCGAGCACAGCCCGGCGCGCGCCATGACCTTGGCCACGCGCTCGCCCGCGTTGCTCTTCGCGCTCTCGGTTGCCGGCGGCTGGCTCTTGTCGCGCTTGGGCGACGGCTTTCCCGCCCCTGCCTTCTGGAACGGGCGTTTCGGGCCGCGGCCCTCCGGGCGGGACGGACGTGGGGCGCCGTCGGGCGCGCGTGTCGGTCTGGACGTGCGGTCGGTTCCGCGCGGGGGGCGTTTGTCTTTGGTCATGGCGCGCGTCATACCAGAGCCGCCGATCCCGGGGAAGCGGGCTTTTCGCGCGGGCGTCATGCATTTCCGGCAAGGGTTGCGACTTGCGCGCGGTCTTGTCCGTTTCCTTTTTCGCGGACCGGCGATAGGCTCCGCCGCGATGAGCGTAGATCGAGCTTCCCCCTGCCCGGCCGATACCGGCTTCATGGACCTTGCGCTTGCCCAGGCGCGGCTTGCGGCGGCGCGCGGTGAAGTGCCTGTCGGCGCGGTTCTGGTGCGCGATGGCGAGGTGTTGGCCGCCGACGGCAACCGCACCCTCGAACTCCGCGATCCGACCGCCCATGCCGAGGTTCTGGTGCTGCGCGCGGCCTGCGCGAAAGCCAACAGCCAGCGGCTCCCGGGCTGCGATCTTTACGTTACGCTCGAACCCTGCCCGATGTGCGCGGCGGCGATTTCCTTTGCGCGCCTGCGCCGCGTCTATTTCGGCGCCGGCGATCCCAAGGGCGGCGCGGTGGAACACGGCGTGCGCCTTTATGCGCAGCCGACCTGCCATCATGCGCCGGAGGTCTATTCAGGACTGGCAGAGCGCGATGCCGCAACGCTCCTGCGCGACTTTTTTCGCACCCGCCGCGACGGCGGCATCTAGGGTCAGGACCTGTTGCCATGACTGAAATGGCGTTCGAGATGACGAGAGATGCAAGGAAAAGCTCGAAGAGCGGGGCCGTTCCCCCGGTCGAGGGCTTTGACGCCACAGGTCGACGTCAGCCCGAGCGTCCTTCGGATCGGGCGGATCCGCACGGGATACCATGTCGCAATCCCTTGAAAGGCTCCAGCCTTCCGGCGGGCTTGCTCCTCGTATCCGCACACATCCGCTCCGACCATCGCAGTCATATCAACAGGTCCTGACCCTAGTCCCGCATTTTGCCTCCTGTCGTGTTTGCCTGCGGCCTGTTCCCTCCGGGACTGAGGTCGGCGCCCGGGCGTGGCAGGCTTTTCCTGCGAACGGGAGCTTTCCCGTGTACGGGACCCGGCGCGACCGGCCCGTCTGGTTTCAAGGCAAGGCAAATTGGAGGACGCGATGTCGATCGAACGAGCGATTGTGATGCTGTGCGGCGTGGCTGCGGCGGCTGTTGCGGCGGGATCGCCCGCATCCGCGGCGGATGACCGCTTCGTGTGCTGGGACCCGAGCCCGGCGCAGCTTGCGGCGGATGTCGAATACTGGACTCCGGATCGCCGCGCAGCCGCCGTGCCGGAGACCTTCGGCCTGACCACACCGCCGGGTGCGGACGCGCTCGCGGCACCGATGGTGGCCTCGAGCAAGGCGGATGTTGCGGTTGCGCCCTATTCCTACGGTGGCAAGCTCTTCTATTCGCGCGGTGGCAACGACTATTCGGCGAGTGCACAGTTTCTGTCCAAGGACAATACCGTGCTCGCGGCCGCTCACAGCATGTACAAGGGCGGCAATCAGGCGACCAACATCACCTTCTACCGGGCGTATGACGGCGGCGGCGGCACGAAGTTCGACATCGAGAATGCCGCGGTGCTCGCCGGCTGGCCAGGCATTGCCGACGATGCGCCTTCTCCGCAGAAAAGCGCGCTGGATTATGCGATCCTCAAGACGTCCGCGAATTCCGATGCTGGCAAGTTCGCGCTCGGCAAGGACGCCGATTTCGTCGATGTGACGCTGATCGGCTATCCGGTCGCGAAGGAGGACGGAGCGCATATGTACAAGCAGCCCTCCCAGCGTATTGCAACGATCGGAGACGCCTTTCAGGCCGAACCCAACGACCTCACCCAGGGCGCAAGCGGCGGGGCGTGGTTCATCGGCGCCGCGGCGCCCTACACGGCGGTGAGTTCGATTTCCTCCGGCAGTGGCGGGAAGGTCTACGGACCGGTGTTCAAGGATCTCACTCAGGACCTCGTCGACTATGTCGCGGCCGGCTGCCAGTAGGCGGCGCGACAGGCACAAACACGACCTGTCGCGGTCCACGCCCTAGCGCATCGGCCGCGACAGCGCACTCAGGGCGTCGGGATCGAGAATGGTGATGCGGCTTCCCTGCACGCGGATGAATTCCGCGACATGCCAGCGCCGCATCTGGAGATTGATCTTCGGGCGGCTGGCATTGATCATCTGCCCGATCACGCTTTGGGAGATCGGCCGGTCGATCAGGATGCCGCCGTCGACATTGCGCCCGTCCTGGTCGCCGAGTTTGATCAAAAGCCGGGCCAGCCGGGTCTCGAGCGTGTAGAGCGACGTGGTTTCGGTGAAATCGAGGATCTCTCGCACCTGGCTGCAGACCCGCAACAGCAGCTTGCGGGTGAAGGTCGCGTCCTCCAGCAGCCGTTCGAACACGCTGTGGGTGATGCGCAACACCCGTGTCCGGGTCTGGGCGCACGCCTCGCACTGAGTGGTGCCCCCCGTGATCAATTCGATTTCGCCGAAAATGTCGCCGCAGGTCAACTCGCGGATGATGACCTCCTTGCCCTCCTCGGACGCAAGCGAGAGCGCGATTGACCCCGATATCACGATCACCGCGGTGTCGAGGTGCTCTCCCTGCGGAAAGACGGTCTGGCCGGCTGTATAGGTGGTCTCGCGCAAGGGCGCGGTCTCGCGGTTCAGCAGCGTCTCGTCGAAGTGCTCGAAGAGGAACAGGGACCTGAGAAACGCCAATCGTTCGGCTTGGGTCTGGTTCTGCAACATGAGCCCCCGCGTAGACTTCCCAAAATGCAACCTCAGTTAGATCTAATTGACGATTCAATTTTTAATTGTATCCCGGGGAACAGGTGATCTTTCGCTTGCGACATACGATGAAAGCTGCCTGGCGCTGACGCGGTCACGCAGGTGCAGCGGGCGGCCCCGGCGTTCCGGTCGAAGCAGGACGGGCCGACCCGATCATTGGTCGAAACCGAATTGGAGAGAGCGAATGACATTTCGAATGGGAGCCCGCCCGGCCAAGGAAGATCTCGAAGCCGCACAGGCCTACAGCCTGACCGTTCTCAACGAGAACAGCCAGTTGCAGCAGTTTGCGATGTTCCAGACCATTCCCAACATCGTCGGTCCGTCCAGCGACCCGTTGTCGCTTGCCTGGATGCTGGGAACGGCCGCCCCCGGCAGTCCGAGCAATCCGAGCCAGTCGTCCTTCAGCTGGCAGATCGATTATTCGGCCAACACCGGCTACGTGCAGGACATCGGCACAACGACCGATCCGCGCCGCTTCACGACGGCAAGCAACATCGGTGTCGCCATCGACAGCGACAACATGCTCGACGTCACCTATCTCGGGACTTTCCCGAACGGCGCGCCGGCGTTTCCCAGCAATCCGTCTTCCGGCACCACCGGCGAGATCCAGGTTCAGGCCGACGGCAAGATCCCCACCCACGCCGAGACACAGTCTCAAAACATGACGATCAACGTCGGCATCGGCATGAACAACAAGCCGACCGTGGTGGTCGAGCTTCTGCCGAACCTTTTGTACCAGTTCACGCCGAAGCCGACCTACTACATCATCTCCGGTTCCTTCGTCGAAGGGCAGGTGATCGACACGGCCATTTCGTCTGCAGCCTACAAGGTCGTCTTCGACGGCGTGACGACGAAGACCCTCAAGTTCACCGCGAACAACCAGTTCGAGCCGGCGTAGCCGCCGCGACACACGGATCGCAGACCTCCCGGGCGAGTGTTCGCCCGGGAGGTCTGGTCGTGCTGCGCGGCGCGGATCCGGTGGAGACGGGACAGGGAGTGCGATCCAAATGCCGTTCAAACGCGGTCGGTTGCCCGAAGCCGAAGAAGCGAGGCTGCCCTTCAATGTGGAGGTGCTGAACGAAAGCGCCGCCGACCAGACCTTTGTGATGCTGGCCGATCCGGGAACCGCCACCGTCGCGCCAAACGCTCCCGCACCCTTGCCGCTTGCCTGGCTCGTCGGGGTCATTCCGGGCAAGGTCGACGGCATCGTGTCCGCCGGTTACTTCTTCTGGTCGCAGGATTTCGCCTATGCGCTCGGCGAGATCACGTCGAAGGGCGCCGGCACCTTCATGGAAACGCTCGCGGCACCGATGGCCGTCGGCGGCAACAACACGGTTGAGACCGGCTTCACCGGATCGGCCGGGCAGGGCGCGCCGAAACTGATTTCGGTTGGCGCCAGCAGCAATCCGGATTTGACCATGTCGAGCAATGGCGATGTTCCCAACGCCACCCTGCAGGCCGCCGCCCTTGTCTACTACGCCGGCTCCTGGGCCATCGGCGAGGCGGACACGGCGGGCCGCTATGCGGCAACCCGGGCCATTCAGTACCTGCCCAATCTCACCGAAACGCTGGTGCCCGCCGCCAGCTACGCCATTCTTGCCGCGTCGTCCCGGACAACTCCGGGCGATGTCCTGTCGGCGACGGTCGTGTCGAAGGCCTATGCCATCGACTTCGCCGGCGCGCCGATCGTGCGGCTCACCTACACCGCCAGCAACACCTTTCAGCCGAGCTGACCCTGCGGCTTCGGCCTCGACCCGGTGTCCTTTCTTGCGATATATGCGCAAGCTGCGGCTTGGCGCCGCCGCCACGCGTGAAAGGAGATCCGATCATGATCGCCGTGATTTTCGAAGTCTGGCCGAAGGACGGTCACACGGGGGCGTATCTGGACATCGCCGCCGAGCTCAAGCCGTTGCTCGCCGACGTCGACGGGTTCATATCCGTTGAGCGCTTCGAAAGCCTGACGGAGCCCGGCAAGCTTTTGTCCGTCTCCTTCTGGCGCGACGAGGACGCGCTCTCCGCCTGGCGCCACCAGGCCGAACACCGCATCGCGCAAGGCAAGGGCCGGCACACACATTTCGCCAACTATCGCCTCAGGGTCGCAAGCGTTTCGCGCGACTACGGCATGAACGAACGCGACGAGGCCCCGGCCGACAGCGTCGCGCTGCACGGCTGAGCGCTCACCACCGGCGGCGGAACGGCCCGTCGAAGCCATGGGCGTAGACCGGCAGGTCCCCGGCCAGCGGTTCGTCGTCGGTCATGTCGATCATGCCATCATGCGGGTGGTGTTGCGCCGGCCTCCAGAAGCAGCGCGACGCAATCTTCGTGGTCCCGATGCAACGCCAGGACGAGGGGAGAAATGCCGTCGGTTGGATGAGTGGCGTTCGGATCGGCGTTGGCCTCGAGCAGAAGCGTGACGCAGTCGGCGTGGCCGTTCAGCGCGGCCAAGTGGAGCGGGAAGGTGCCGGTGTTCGGGTCTGTGGCGTTCGGATCGGCGTTGGCCTCGAGCAGACGCCTGACGCAGTCTGTGTGGCCGTTCAGCGCGGTCATGAGGAGCGGGAAGGTGCCGTTCTGCTGATTGACGTTGTTCGGATCGGCTTTGGCCTCGAGCAGATGCGCGACGCAGTCCGCGTGGCCGTTCTGTGCGGCCATGAGGAGCGGGAAGGTGCCGGTGTTCGGGTCTGTGGCGTTCGGATCGGCTTTGGCCTCGAGCAGATGCGCGACGCAGTCCGCGTGGCCCTCCTGCGCGGCCATGAGGAGCGGGAAGGTGCCGTCGACCGGATCGATGGCGTTCGGATCGGCACTGGCCTCGAGCAGACGCCTGACGCAATCTGCGTGGCCGTTCTGCGCGGCGAAGCCGAGCGGGAAGGTGCCGGTGTTCGGGTCTGTGGCGTTCGGATCGGCTTTGGCCTCGAGCAGATGCGCGACGCAGTCGGCGTGGCCCTCCTGCGCGGCCATGAGGAGCGGGAAGTTGCCGGTGTTCGGGTTTCTGGCGTTCGGATCGGCCTTGGCCTCGAGCAGCAGCGCGACGCAGTCTGCGTGGCCCTCCTGCGCGGCCATGAGGAGCGGGAAGGTGCCGTCGACCGGATCGATGGCGTTCGGATCGGCGTTGGCCTCGAGCAGAAGCGTGACGCAGTCTGCGTGGCCGTTCTGCGCGGCCATGAGGAGCGGGAAGGTGCCGGTGTTCTGGTTTCTGGCGTTCGGATCGGCGTTGGCCCCAAGCAGATGCGCGACGCAGTCTGCGTGGCCATTTTTTGCGGCCATGAGGAGCGGGTAGGTGCCGGTGTTCGGGTCTGTGGCGTTCGGATCGGCGTTGGCCTCGAGCAGCAGCCTGACGCAGTCCGCGTGGCCGTTCTGCGCGGCGAAGCCGAGCGGGAAGGTGCCGTCGACCGGATCGATGGCGTTCGGATCGGCACTGGCCTCGAGCAGACGCCTGACGCAATCTGCGTGGCCGTTCTGCGCGGCTTGGAGGAGCGGGAAGGTGCCGTCGGTTGGATGAGTGGCGTTCGGATCGGCTTTGGCCTCGAGCAGACGCCTGACGCAGTCTGCGTGGCCCTCCTGCGCGGCCATGAGGAGCGGGAAGTTGCCGGTGTTCGGGTTTGTGGCGTTCGGGTTTGTGGCGTTCGGATCGGCCTTGGCCTCGAGCAGACGCCTGACGCAGTCTGTGTGGCCGTTCTGTGCGGCCATGAGGAGCGGGAAGGTGCCGGTGTTCGGGTTTCTGGCGTTCGGATCGGCCTTGGCCTCGAGCAGCAGCCTGACGCAGTCTGCGTGGCCCTCCTGCGCGGCGAAGCCGAGCGGGAAGGTCCCGTTGGTTGGATGAGTGGCGTTCGGATCGGCCTTGGCCTCGAGCAGCAGCCTGACGCAGTCTGCGTGGCCCTCCTGCGCGGCCATGAGGAGCGGGAAGGTGCCGTCGGTTGGATGAGTGGCGTTCGGATCGGCCTTGGCCTCGAGCAGCAGCGCGACGCAGTCCGCGTGGCCCTCCTGCGCGGCGAAAAGGAGCGGGAAGGCGCCGTTGCTATCGTTGCGATTGACGTCCGCGCCGCCCGCAAGCGCTGCGGCAAGCAGGCCGTCCAGTCCGTAATAGGCGGCGAGGTTCGTATCGAACCCGCTGTAATCGGCATCCGGGAAACGCACTGCCGCGAGCGCCTGTGTCACCGGGTTGGTTGAAAAGTCGTCCCTGAGACGGATCAGGAAAGCGGTCAGCATGTCGGGGTCGAGGGTCGCCGCATGGCGGATGAGCGTCTCGACGCGCGCCAGCGCATCGGCGCGTTTGTCGGGTTTCGACACATCCCGCAGACACCAGAGCACCATATATTCGCCGAGAAGGTCCGGCTCGCGCGCCGGGAAGGTGGCGTCGCCGTCCGGATCGAGCGCGGCCGGCGGGAAGCCGAGCAGGCAAAAGGCATCGTGTCCCGCCGCGCCCCGCAGGTCGCCATAGGTCGCCGCAAGCTCCCTGGTTGCGGCGTCGCTTTGTCCCGGACCTTCGAACAGTCTCTGCGCGTCGATGCCGCCGATCATGGTGGCGAGACAGGCGAGGTTACCGGCCCGCGCCGACATCTCCTTCGGCCGGTCGGGGGCATCGGGGTGGCGCGGCCAGTTCTTCGCCCGTTCGTTGTCGAAGGTTTTTCCAAGAAGCGTTGCGATATCCGTTTCAAGCGCAAGGGGCGCGCCATCGACAGGCTCTTCGCCGATCAGGCTCGCGAACATTATCGCAAACAAAGGCCGCCAGGCCTTGGAGCTTTTGGCCGGATCGGAGTGGCGACCCCGCAGGGTGTCGAGCAGCCGCGTTTCCAGGGACCGATCGAGCGGCGGCTTTCCGGCGAATGCGCGCCAGGAATTGGCGACCGCGATCATTTCGTCCTCGGCGAGGGCGTCGACGACCAGCGGACCGGCGGGAGCGGTGCACGTTTCCTTGCGATGAACGCTCGCTTGCAAGCGGATGGATTGATCCGCATCGGCGTTCGCCGACCGCAGCCAGTTGAAGCCGCCTTTCGCGCGCTCATCGAAGGCATAGCCGACGCGCTCCAGCACGAGGAGCCGCACCGGGGCGTCGAGCTGCGGATTGGCGGACCCATCTGCCCGCCCGGCGAGCGCCGTGATCGCCTTGACCACGTTTGCCGCCTTCTGCGGCGCGGCGGCATAATCCACGATGCAAAGCGTCGGCACCTCAAAGGGTTCCCTTTTCCAGTCGAAGTTTTCAAGCTCCTCTGCATCGATGAAGCCTGCGTCCCAGGCGGCGTCCAGTTCGTCGACGAGGTGCAGCGCGAGCCGGCTCTTGCCCTGACCGCCCTCTCCGGCGATCTGCCACCAGGCGAAATCCGCGTCGCTTTCCAGAAAATCCCGGAGCTGCGCCAGCTCCCGCTCACGGCCCACGACCCGCGTGCTCCTTTGGCGAAACGTCAGTTGCACGAAGGACGATTTGTCGGTCTCGATCGCGCGCTTGCGGTCGAGCGCCAGCCGGCCGCGCGCGGCAAGGCGTTGATCGGTGCGTTGCAAGAGATCCCGTATGAAAGCGGTATCTTGCTCCACCCGTGCCACGGAGAGCGCAATGCCGTCGATATCGTTGGCGCGCTTGTCCAGTTCGGCAAGCGACGCCTGCACGTTGTCGTCGCTCTTCGCCAGCATCTCGCGGACCTCCTGCAGGCCGCTTCTGATCTCGCCGCCGACACGGTGGTCGAAGGCGCGCGCCGCCTCCCTGTGGTCGCGGCTTTTCAGCCGTTCGATGAAGCTGTCGAGCACGCGCTTGCCGAAGCGGTTGAGACCGTCCGCATCGCTGCGGTCCAGTTGCGTGCGGGCCGCTTCGGGAAGCCCTTCGCCGTCGCGCGCCTCCAGCGTTTCGCGGAAGGCGGTTGCGAGCGTGGCGCAGGTGGTCTTCAACTCCGCCGTGGCGACGGTCGCCTCCGGGACCGCCGCGACGACGCGGGTCATGATCTCTTCGCCGACGACGGTCTCGAACGGCGTCGTCCTGTCCTCCGCGTCCCGCCCGCGCGCCTCGATGAAGAGACGGACGCGCGCGTCGAACGCCGCCAGATCGGACGGGTCGGCCTGCGACAGCTCGTGCTCGGGAACGGCGTTCAGCCGGGCGAGCCAGTCGAGCCCGGCATCGCGAAGCGACAGCGTCAGCAGCCGTTGCAGATCGTGGTTGGTGCCTGGTTCAAGCGGCGCCTGACGGAGGGATTCCGACAGGCGTCCGGCGATCCTTTGCCGAACCTGCGTTGCGCGGGTGACAAGGGCCGCTCCGGACCGGGTCTTCGCGCAGACCGACACGACCTGTCCTGTCGCCCAACTCGTTGCAACCCCCAATGCCCAGGTCCCGACACCCAGGGTCACCGGATCCGCCATGCCCACCCCTTTTCCGCAATGCCCGAAGGCAGTCTGGAGAAGGCGGATCGGAAGTTCAATCCCTGAATGTCGCTGGCAATCGGTGCAACTTTTTCCCCGTTCAGCGCTCGGGAAGCACCAGCACCGTCGTTTCGGCTGGAAGCGACGCGCGGCTTGCGATCAGCAGCGGCGTGTCGCTCAAGGTCAGCGCATAGCCTTCGCCCACCATGCGGGCGGTGAAGCTCTCCAGCGAGCCGTAGGTGTAGGCATGCATCGGGATGATGAGGCGCGGCGACACGGCCTCGAGCACCTCGACCATGCTGTCGAGGCGCAGCGTCGAGGCATTGTCGACGGGGGCGAAGACGATGTCGATGGTGCCGAGCCGGGCGAGGTCGTTTTGCGTGAGGCGATGGTGCAGATGGCCCAGATGGGCAATGCACAGGTCGGCGACCTCGAAGACGAAGATCGAGTTGCCGAGCCGTCGGGTCTCGCCGTTCCAGCCGCGGATGTTGGTCTGGATGTTGCGGATGCGCACGTCGTCGACCAGCAGATCGTGGTCCATCGGCCCGCCGTCCGGGTTCCAGCCGAGCAGGACGTGTTCGATCCCCGGATCCGGGTTCATGGTGAAATGCGTGCCATGCGCGCCGTTCATCGTCACGATGCGCGGCAGGCGCTCCGGCTTGTGGATGGCGTTGTAGTCGGTGGCGATGCGCACGCCCATCGGCGTCTCGATCTCGAAGGTGGCATGTCCGATGTAGCGGATCGCGACCTGATCGCGGGCAAGGGCTGTCGGCTGGACCAGCGCGGCGCGCTGCACGAGGGGCGGCGGCGCGCGCCAGGCATCGGCGAGGATCTGGCAGGAGGCCTGTGCCGCGCCGGTCAGGCCCGCCAGCGCGAGGGCGCTCGCGCCGAGCCGGGTCAACATGTGCCGGAACCCGTGTCGTCCGGTATCGCGTCGTGATGAAACCGCCATGCGCACCTCCCTGTCCTTGCGTAAGGATAGGCTCGCGCGCAAGAGCTTCAAGACCGGCCGGTGCCGTTTGCCTCGAATGTCTCGATCGCGACGGAAATGCGCCGCTTGACCATGTCGCGCATCGGTTCGGCGGCAGCGAGGATCTTTTCGGTCTTCATGAAATCGAGCACGCGGAAGGCGGCGATGTCCGGCTTGACCAGAATGTCCGGCTGTCGGGTCTTCAGTTTCTCCAGCGTGATCGACTGCATCAGGATCTGGGTTGCGCCGAAAACCGCGTCGCCCGCGCCCGGGATCGTCTTTCCCTTGCGCGGCATTGGCGAGCCGACGACGTCGGAGGCGACGACGATGTCGATGTCCTCCGGCAGCGCGTCGAAGGGGAGGGGATTGACCAGACCGCCGTCGACCATGACCCGTTCGCCGACGAGAACGGGTTTGAACAGCGCCGGTATCGCGATCGACGCGGCGACGGCGGAATGCAGGGCACCGGTGTCCATCCGCGATTCCCGGCAGCGGAAGAAGTCGGTTGCGACCAGCGTCAGCGGGATCTTCAACTCCTCGAAGGTTTCGGGAATGTGGGCCCCGACGAAATGATGCACCACCTTGCCTGCATCGAACTGCATGAAGCCGGGCGTGCCGAAAATGTCGCCGAAGCGTCTCGGCCGCAGCTTCCACAGCCGCGAGAACACCGCATTGCGGTCGCGGAAGGTCGCTGTGGAAATCTCGCGCAGCTCCTCGCCGCTCAGGCCGCTGGCGTAGGCTGCGCCGAAGATCGCGCCGATCGAGGTCCCGGAAATCGCATGCGGCACGATCCCCAGATCGTCGAAGGCCTCCATGACCGGGACATGCGCCATGCCGCGCGCGCCGCCGCCGCCAAGCGCCAGTCCGATCCGGGGTGTCGTCATTTCGTGTCTCCGCGCCTGGGCGTTGTCGCCGGGGTCAAGCCGCGTATCAACTCCGCGAATGCGGAATGAATATGATCGCGTGAGGGCCCGTCACGCCCCGGCCGGCTTGCGCACGACGGTCGGGGTCTTGTTGTAGGGGGCCTTTTCAAGCGCAAGCCTGCGGTTGCGCATGAAATCGTCCACCGCCTGCGTGGCGCCGGCGACGGCCGTGTAATCGTCGATGACGATCGCGCCGCCGGCAACCACGCGCTCGTACAGGTGTTCCAGCACGAAAGCAGTCGGTTCCAGAACATCCATGTCGAGATGCAAAAGCGCGATCCGAAGCGCCGGGTGCGCTTCCAGAAAGTCCGGCAGCGTGTCGAACACGTTTCCGGCCACCAGTTCGGTGTTGGAAAAGCCCTTTCCGGCGAGAAGTGCCGCGACCTCGTCGACCGACAGGCCGTCTCCGCCTGCGCGTTCCCAGTTCTCGATGAAGGCGTGGTCGCCGTCGAGCGTGAGCGCGCGGGTGGGAAAGACGCCGAAGGCATCGAAACCGATCAGCGCGCGCGCGTCGTCGTTTTCCAGAACGCGGCGAAACGTGGCGAAGCGGATGAAGGAGGCGGCCTTGAAAACGCCGAACTCCAGCACGTCGCCCGGAAGCCCGACGATGGTTTTGTAGATTTCGTATTGCGCCAGCGCCTTGGCCATGCGGTTCGGCGGCGCGAACCAGTTGTAGCCGTTCTCGTGGTCCCAGACGTCCGCCCGGCTCAGTCCGCGCACCCGTGTCCGGTTCGCCGTGAGGTCATTCTCGCCCGAGCCTGACAATCGTTCGTCTCCTGCATCACGCGTCATCGCGGTGTGTTGCCACTATGGAAGCGGGCGGAATCGCAAGTCAATCAACCGCAGTGCTTGCGGGCATCACGACCTCGCCAACGGCAACCCTTCCGGAACGGACCACGCGGGCATACCATCCGCCATGTCCGCGCATGGCGTTGTAACCGCCAAAGCCGAGCTCTTTTTCCATCCTGCTGCAGGGCGCGCAAGGTCCCGAGATTTCGATCTGCGCCCCCCCGAGCGCGACGGTCCGGTGACGCAGCGCGGCCAGATTGATGCCCGAGACCACGATGTTGCGGCGCAATCGGGCAGGCTCGATGGCAGCGGTCCCGACAAGGCTCGCGATCAGCGGCAGGTGCTCTGCCTGGATCAGCGTCACGGCGCGCTTGCCGCCGCTGGCGTGGTGGTCTCCTTCCAGCCCCGTCTCAAGCAGATGGGCCGCCTCGACAGGCTCGACCGGCGCAAGGCGCGCCGGGCGCAGGCCGATCCAGTCGATCCGCCCGCTGCGGGCATGCCGGGACAGCAAGTCTTTCAAATCCATGGATGCGTCCCCCGCTGCCTGCTTGCGCCATTGCGCTTGTCTTCGGCCACGGAATGCGGCACGACATTGTCAATCTCACACACGGATCCGGAGATTTCCCATGGCATCGCTGACGCCGTTCCATCTTGCCTTCCCGGTTCACGATCTGGAAGCCGCCCGTTCATTCTATAGGGATGTGCTCGGCTGCGGCCAGGGGCGCGAGGCCGACACCTGGATCGATTTCGACATGTTCGGCCACCAGATCGTCGCGCATTTCGACAAGGACGCCGCCGCGCAAGGTCCGCTGGTCAACCCGGTCGACGGCGATTCGGTGCCGGTGCCCCATTTCGGCGTTGTGCTCGCCATGGACGACTGGACCGCTCTCGCGGAGCGTTTGAAAACGCGCGACGACACCCGTTGGGTGATCGAGCCAAAGATCCGTTTCAAGGGCGAACCCGGGGAGCAGGCGACCCTCTTTGTCCTGGATCCGTCCGGGAATGCGCTTGAATTCAAGGCCTTCGCCGACATGGGTCAGCTTTTCGCGAGCTGAAGCCCGCACGGAGCGTCCGCGCGTCATGCCGAGATCGCCGGCGGCGCCCGTGGTGTCGTCGAGGGAATACGGCTAGGATCGCGGGGGAAGGTGGTCGCCTCCCGGCCACCCCGCGACCTTTCATGTTGCGAGCGAACACGAGACCGAATGGCCAGCGAAGCCGCGCCTCCCTTTTTTGTCGAATCGATCCTTTTCCTGTCGGCGACCGTCGTGGCGGTGCCGCTGGCGAAGCGCGTCGGTCTCGGCTCCGTCGTTGGATATCTCGCCGCCGGCATGGCGATCGGACCTTTCGGCCTGGACTTCATCCCGTCGCCGGAGGAAGTCAGGGGCGTCGCGGAACTCGGCGTGGTGCTTCTGCTGTTCGTGATCGGGCTTGAACTGGAGCCGGCCCGCCTGTGGCGGATGAAGGGCGATATCTTCGGCCTCGGCACGTCCCAGGTCCTGGCTTGCGGTGCGGCGCTGGTCGGGCTGTTCCTGCTTGCCGGACAGGCGCCGAATGTCGCGATCATCGCCGGACTCGGGCTGGCGCTGTCCTCCACCGCCTTTGCGCTGCAGATCCTTCAGGAACGCGGACAACTCTCCACCAGCTACGGTCAGCGTGCCTTTGGCATTCTGCTCCTGCAGGACATGGCGATCGTGCCGCTGCTGGCGCTCGTTCCCATTCTCGCGCCGGGCAAGGACGATGTCGGCGGCACCGGCATTCTGATGGAAATCGGTATCACGATCACCGCCGTCGGCGGGGTGATCGTGGCGGGTCGCTATCTGTTGACGCCGTTGTTCACGCTGCTGTCGGCTGTCAGGGCGCGTGAGGTGATGCTCGCCGCGGCCCTTCTGGTTGCGCTGGGAAGCGGCGGGATCATGCATGCGGCCGGCCTGTCGATGGCGCTCGGTGCGTTTCTCGCCGGGGTCCTGCTGGCGGAATCGAGTTTTCGTCACACGCTGGAAGCCGACATCGAGCCCTTCCGGTCGATCCTCATGGGCCTGTTTTTCATTTCCGTCGGCATGTCGCTGGATCTTGGGCTGGTTGTCGAGAACTGGCGCCTGGTGGCGCTGGGCGTCGTCGCCGTGATGGGGGTGAAGGGTATCATCATCTGGGGGTTGTCGCGGGTTTTCGGGTCGACCAACTCCGACGCCTTGAAGATCGCCGTGACGCTGCCCCAGGGGGGCGAGTTCGCCTTCGTGCTCTTCACCGCGGCCGCCGCTGCGGGCGTCCTGCAGAGCGAAATCCTGACGCTCCTTCTCGCCGTCGTCGTGCTTACGATGCTGATGACGCCGATCGGCTGTCTGGCCCACGATCTTCTGGCGAAACGGCTGCAGGAGCGCGGCGTGGAGCCGGCGGCGATCGAGGGGTTCGACGAGACCCGCCCGACCGTTCTGGTGATCGGCTTCGGGCGGTTCGGCATGATGGTCTCGCAGATGCTCACCTCCGAGGAGGTCGAGGTGACCGCGCTCGACAACCGGGCGGATCGGGTCGCCTACGCGCGGAAGCTCGGTTACAAGGTCTTCGTCGGCGACGCGACGCGGGCGGATGTTCTCAAGGCTGCCGGTGCGGAGGAGGCCGTTCTCGTCGCGTTGTGCATCGAGAACGACCAGGTGATGGGCCAGGCGATCGACCTTGTCCGCTCGAATTTTCCGAAAGCCAAGATCTACTGCCGCGCGACCGACCGCGCCCATGCGCTGGATCTCACCCGGCGCGGCGTCGATTTCCAGATCCGCGAGACCTTCGAGTCGAGCGTCACGTTCGGTCGCGCCGCGCTGGGCGCGCTCGGGATCGCAAACGACCGCATCGCCGAGATCGAGACCGATGTGCGCCGCCGCGATCAGGAACGTCTCGACGCGCAGTTGCGTGACGGGTTCATGGCCGGATCCGAGACGTTGCACCGGGTCACGCCGCGCGCCGGCGCCTCGAAGGGCAGGCAAACCGGTCCGGCGCCTGACACGACACGGGACGAGTGACGACAGACGCAAGCGCGGGATGCGCGGGGCTGGCAAATGAGGCCGCGCGCGGCTATCTAGGGGCGAGATTCAGGTGAACAACCAGACGAACGCACGGACGTTGCGAGGCACGACATGATGAACCGGATTGAGACCCCCCGCGCGCCGGGCGAAGCGCGCATCCGCTATCTCGACGCGGATTACCAGATGCTGTCGCCGGGAACATTCGTGCGTTGCGCCGTGACCGGTCAGTCCATTCCGATCGACGAGCTGAAGTACTGGAGCGTTTCGCGCCAGGAGGCCTATGTCGATGCGGCCGCCTCGATGCGCCGCTTCAAGGAAGCCGGCGGCGCCTGAGAATTTTGCGAAACGCGACCTTCAATCGACAAATTTTGTGCCGGATTTAAGCAATTTTGCGTTTGAAGTTGATGAAATTGCACGAATTGCCGTCTCCAGGAAGGTTGCAAGCGCCTCCGGCTCGCTGAGCCGCATCTCCACCTCCAGCACCCGGGCGCGCGCCGCGAGCTCTGTCAGCGCTGGTGTCGTCGCGCCGGCGAGACGGACGTGATCCTTGCGCGTCGTGACCAGCGTGAGCCCCTGTGCATCGGCCTCGCGCAGCAGCGTTTGCGCATCGCTTTCATGATAGCGGTGGTGATCGGGATATCCCCGCGCCGCGACGATCTCTATGCCCGCCTCCCTGGCGGAGCGGAACACCTTCTCCGGTCGTCCGATACCGGCAAAGACAAGGGCCCGCGCCCCCTTCAGGTCGTCCGCGGCAAAGGGCACCAGCGCAGCGTGGAATGCCGCGACATCTTGGGCATCGGTCCGGGCGAGGACGGCCGCGCCGGCTGTTCCGTCGCCGATAGCGACCAGCGCACCGGCGAAGGGCATCTGCCGCGCAAGGGGCGCCCGCAAGGGCCCGGCGGGCACGCAAAGACCATTGCCGATGCCGGTCTCGCCGTCGACCAGAACAAGTGACAGGGTTTTTTCCAGATCCGGGTTTTGAAACCCGTCGTCCATCAGCAGAATGTCGCCAAGGGTTTCGGCAAGCCGCGCGCCTGCGACCCGGTCGCGCGCGACCACCGTCGGCGCGCTTTCGGCCAGCAGAAGAGCCTCGTCGCCGACATCCGGTGCGCCATGCCGGGTCGGGTCAACGAGGAGCGGGCCAGTTTCGCGTCCGCCGTAACCGCGCAGCAGAAAGACCGGCGTCCAGCCGTTCTGGATCAAGAGCGGCGCGAGCGCCAGGGCGAAGGGCGTCTTGCCCGTGCCGCCTGCGACGAAATTTCCGACGCAGATCACGGGACTGTCGACGCGCCCCTTCGGTGCGCGGGCCATGCGCCAGGCGGTGATCGCACCGTAGAGCGCCGAGACCGGCTGAAGCAGGCGGGCGAGGGCGGACGGCCGGGCACGCCACCAGAACGAGGGTGCCCGGCGCAGCCCGCTCATCTTTCGTCTCCGTCCGGCAGCAACGTGCTCAATTCGTGCAAGGTGGCAGCGAGCGCACCGGCACCGGCTTCGCTGACCTCGGCGGCGACGTCCGCGCGCCGGGCCCGCAGTCCGGGATCGCGCAGAAGCGCGACGACGGCCGCTCCCAGGCTCTGCGCGTCGCGCACGATCTGCGCGCCCTTGGCAGACAGCAGCGGCGTGTAGATGTCTTCCAGGTTGAAGACATGCGGACCGGTCAGGATCGCTGTGTCCAGCCGGGCGGCCTCAAGCGGGTTTTGGCCACCCTCCGGCACCAGTGACTTGCCGATGAAGGCAACGGGCGCAAGCCGGTAGAAAAGCCCCATCTCGCCAATGGTGTCTGCCAGATAGACGTCCGTGTCGGCGGCAAGCGGCTCTCCTCGCGAGCGTTGCGCGACGCGCAATCCGCTTGCGCGCAGGTCGCTTGCGATCCCGTCGCCGCGATGGGGATGACGCGGCACCAGCAGCGTCAGCAGGCCGGGCAGGGCGGCGGCGGCGGTGCGGTGGACCTCGTCGATGAGGGACTCCTCGCCGTCGTGGGTGCTGGCGGCAAGCCATGTAGGGCGCTCGCCGATTGCGTGCTTGAGATCCGCCAGCGCCTGCGGATCCGCCTTGAGCGATCCGCTGTCGTATTTCAGGTTGCCGGCGACGGCCACGCGCCGCGCGCCGAGTGCCGCCATCCGCTGCGCGTCTTCCCTGGTTTGCGCCAGACACAGGTCGATGCGCGAGAACACCTGCCAGGCAAGCCCGCGCGCCCTGGCCCAGCCTCGTGACGTGCGCTCAGACATGGTCGCACTGACGATGGCGAAGGGGATCTGCCGGCCGGAGAGGGCTGCAATGGTCGCTGGCCAGATCTCCGATTCCATCGTCACGGCCAGGTCCGGACGCCAATGGGCAAGAAAACGCTCAAGGTTCGGCGCGGTGTCATAGGGGACGAACTGATGTGTGATGCCGGCGCGAGTCCGGCTGGCGGCGATGCGCGCCGAGGTGACGGTTCCGGTCGTCAGCAGGACGTTCAGGCCCCTGCCGATCAGGGCATCGATCAGCGCGTCGGCGGCGTTCATCTCGCCGACACTTGCCGCATGCAGCCACACAAGCCGTCCGACGGGGCGCGCGCAGGATGCTCGCCCGAACCGTTCGCCACGCCGTGATCCGTCCTCCTTGCCGCGTGCGGCCCTGCGACGAAACAGCAACGCCAGGCCCGGATTGGCGATATGGCCGAAGGCCCGGTAGCCGGCAAGCGCGGCCGCGCCGATCCAGCGGCTGGGCGCGGCGGGACGCGATGGCACGGGCGCGCCCGGCGTTTGCGTTTCCGGCGCCTGGCTCATGAGCGTTGCACCAGTTCGTCGGCGCGCTGCGTCACGGCATTCATCGCGGCCTCGACCTCGAGACGCGCGGCTTCGATGCGCGCCTCGTCGGCGTCTTGCGGCACGTGAATGAGCGGGCCGGTCGCAATCGACATCGTGCTGAACGGCAGGTTGATCGTCGCCCTGTCCCAGGAGCCCAGCGTGATGTGCCAGCGCGTGGCGGCAGCGAGCGGCAGGATCGGGCGGCCCGAGCGGGCGGCCAGCTGCACGATGCCGGGGCCGGCGACCCGCGAGACCTTGGGTACGTCGGCGGTGATGGAGACGCTTGCGCCCTCGCGAAGCGCGCGCAGCGCCTCTATGAACCCGCGCGCGCCGCCGCGTTTGGCGACCTGATGCGGCTTGTGCGCGCCGGAGGCGCGGATCGCGCCCATGCCGAGACGCTCGGCCGCAATCGCGTTGATCTCGCCGTCGGCGGATTTCGAAATCATGGCGCGCGCCTCATGTCCGGGCGGACGGGCGAAGGGTAGCAGGAAGTGCTGTCCGTGCCACATGGCGCAGATCACCGGCAGGTCCGGGCGGATGGCGTCGAAAAAGTCCGGCGGATCGAGTACGAATGTGCTCGTGCTGCGCACCATCTGCAAATAGCCGCCGAGTGCCTTGCCGATCGCGCGCTGGACGAACGGCGCGCGGCCCGCCCGCTTCAGCATGATGGCATTCGCACGGCGTGCGACAATCTCGACACGATCCGCATGTCTGTCCGCTTACTGTCCGTCCGTTTCCGGGTCGAGCAGCCGGTGCATGTGGACGATGAAGTACCGCATATGTGCATTGTCGACCGACTGCTGGGCCTTTTGCTTCCACACTTTCTGCGCGCTGGCGTAATTTGGGTAGATGCCGACCAGGTCAAGCGAATCCAGATCCCGGAAGGTGAGGCCGTCGACCGTTTCCAGTTCGCCGCCAAAAACGAGGTGAAGCAGTTGCTTGCCAGTATCTTCGTTTGTCATTGTCTGTCTCCGAGGGGCCGGTGCCGCAAGGGATCGCCGGGCTACATGAGCTCGGCCAGGATGGGTCTGAGCGGATCGACGAGAGCCTTCGGTCCACCCAGCAGGGCAGGGTGACGAACGCTGCCGCGGTTGTAGGACAGCGGTCGTCCGCGCAGGTCCTCAAGGCGCCCGCCCGCTTCCTGCACCAAAAGATCGGATGCCGCAAGATCCCAGTCGCATGCATTCTCGCGCACGACTGCAAGGTCGATGCGCCCGGCCGCGAGAATGGCGAGCCTGAGGGCCAGCGAGGGAACGTATCCGGCCGGGCGAATGCCCATGTCGCGCAGCCGGTCCCGGGAGGTGATCGCCTTCGGTCCGGCAGCGCTCGCGCCGTTGAGCGAGGCCCGGTCGGAGATCCGAAGCGGGGCGCCGTTGCAGGTGGCGCCATGCCCGGGGGCGGCGGTGTAAAGGTGATCGGTGACCGGCTGATAGAGCGCGGCCGCGACCGGGCGCCCCGCTTCCACCACCGCGATCGCCACGGTCCATTCCGGCGAGCCGGACAGAAAGCCGCGCGTGCCGTCGATCGGATCGACGACGAAACTGCGCGCGGAATTGAGACGCGAGCTGTCGTCGGCGGTTTCCTCCGACAGCCAGCCGTAGTCCGGCCGCGCCGCCTGAAGGATCTCGGCGAGCTGGCGGTCGACCGCGAGATCGGCCTCCGAGACCGGCGAATCATTGTCCTTCGTCCAGCGGTGCGGATCCTTGCGGAAGTAGCTCATCGCCGTCGCTCCGCCCTGGCGGGCGGCCTGTGCGATCAGCTCCATGTCCGCGAGGTTCGCGCGCGCGTCACTGACCGGCAATGGTGATGCCCCTCACAAGCAGGCTCGGCACCGCGAAGGCGGAGCGGGTGTCGAGATCGCTGCCCGCGACAAGCCCGGCGAACATGCCGGTCAGATTGCCGGCAAGCGTGATCTCGCTGACAGGATAAGCGATCTCGCCGTCCTCGATCCAGAAACCCGAGGCTCCGCGTGAATAGTCGCCCGTCACGCCGTTGACCCCGTGGCCGATCAGATCGGTGACCAATAGTCCTGTTCCGATGTCCTTCAACAGCTCGGCCTGGGACATGTTTCCCGGGTGGAGCGTCATGTTGGTGGCACCGGGCGAGGGACCTGCGCCGCCGCGCGAGGCGCGGCCGTTGGATTGAAGACCCAGCTCGCTCGCCGTTGCCGTGTCTAGCAGCCATTGGGTCAAAACGCCGTTTTCCACCAACGTCAGCGGCCGCGCCGGGCGTCCCTCGCCGTCGAACTGCCGGCTGGCCGGTCCGCGCGGTCGGGTCGGATCGTCGGTGATGGTGATTTCGGAGGAAAAGATGCTCTCGCCGATGCGGTCCTTCAAAAAGCTGGTGCCACGGGCAATTGCGGCACCGTTGATCGCACCGGCGAAATGGCCAAGCAGCGAGCGCGCCACGCGCGGCTCATAGACAATGTCGGCGGTGCGGGTGGAAAGCTTGCGCGGGTTGACCCGGGCAACGGCGCGCGCGCCCGCCTGCTGGCCGATCGCCTCGGCGGCATCGAGGTCGGTGAGATAGGTCCGGCTGTCGAAATCGTAGTCCCGCTCCATCGCCGTGCCGTCGCCGGCAATCGCGGTCGCCGAGACGCCGTGGCGCGAGACCAGGTGGCTGCCGCAAAAGCCGTTGCTAGTTGCCAGCACCAGCCCGCCCAGCCGCCAGGAAGCGCTGGCGCCGCCCGACTTGGTCACGCCCTTGACGGCCAGTGCCGCCGCTTCCGCCGCCCTGGCCCGCTCCGCCAGCGCAAGGGCATCCACGGTTGCCGGATCGACAAGATCGAGATCGGCGAACTCCGTTGCAAGCTCATCCGCCGGAACGAGCGTCGCAAAAGGATCCTCGGGTGCGGCTTTCGCCATTGCGACGGCGCGCTCGGCGAGCGTCTCCATCTCCTGAAAGGCGTTCGATGACACGCTGGCGATGCGGCGGCCGCAGAAGACCCGCAGCGTGATGTCGTCGCCTTCGGCGCGTTCGCTTTCCTCCACCTTGCCATCGCGCACATCCGCCGACAGGGACACGCCCGTGCTGGCCACGACGTCGGCGGCATCGGCCCCTGCGGCGCGCGCGGCCTGGACGAGGCGTTGTGCCGCGTCCATCAGGTCGGACTGGTCGATAGAAAGCTTCATTGCGGGATCCTTGTTTGGCGGTGCCGGGACCGTAGTGTTGGTCGCCGTGTCCGGCAAGTTGCACGGGAGGTCGTGGTGACGTTTTGTTTGGGATGTTCGCTCACCATTCTCTAACCTTCTTTAAAATCAGAGAAAATTAACCTCGCTTGTTAAGACGATCGGGACGGTCGGCTGCTACCGTTAAGACATCAGAGGCCAAGACAAAAGGCCCGGTGGAGAGCGAATTGAGCCGTCAAACAGCACATCAGGATGCCACTGCAAAAGGATCGGGCCGCACCGCGCGGCTCGATCCGGCGCAGATGCCGCATCGCTTCGCATCCCGCAGCGTGACGCAGGCGGGTCGCGTCGATCAGACACCCCTCGATGTTTATATCGATCGCCAGCAGGTGATCGTCAAACGCCGCCTTGCGGGACTGCCGCTGACACTGGTTCAGCCGGTGGGCGTGTTCCTCGGTGTCTTTGCCGAGGTTGCGCCGGGAGCGACGCCTGGAACGCTGCGCGCACGCATCGGCTTGCGCCATCGCGATCCGGCCATGTCCATCGAACTTGCCGCCAGCGACAAGCTGGAAGATCTGGCCGCCGACTGGTGTGCCTGGGGCGAGGCGCTGGGCCTGCCGCTGCTTCTGGTGGAGCCGGACGGCAAGGTCTCGCGGATCGAAAAGCCGGAAGACAAGGGCGTTGCAGCCCCTATGGTGCCGCCGCGCCGACGTGTCGCGGCCCTGACCGCGCGGCGTCCGCGCTTTCTCGTGCGGCGCAAGCCCGGTCGCCCGGCGACGGCAGGTCCGGTCTATCGCGGCGAGCGGGAGATCATCGCGCGCAATTGACGCGTGAGGACACTTCTTCCTCCGATCGATGACAAAGGTTGCGAATTCTTTCCCGCGTCATGCCGGGCAAGCGCAAGCGCGACCCGGTATCGGCAGAGCCAAGATCCCGGCCTTTCAACGCGTTGCACATGGCGAGACCGTGCCTCTCCGGTCCCGGATCGCAGCTGTCGCTGCGTCCGTTATGACGAGTCCTTGAGCGACCGTCCTCTTTCTCAGGACGCTCTTCGAGGCCTCCTCGGCTTGCCGACCAAGGTAGAAACACCCCCCGCGTCATCCCCGACTTGATCGGGGATCCATTCGTTTGCAGAGCGATTGCGGTGTGTCGCGGTGCTTTGCCCCGTGTCCCGTCCCTGACCGCGAAGCGGAGCGCACAGGCCGTTTCGAATGCGGTGCCGCTTGTCTGCCTCCCGATGCCCGTACGCTTGCCGAGGGGGCCAATGGATCCCCGATCAAGTCGGGGATGACGGCAGAGGGTTTGGCCGGGACCGTGCTTTCCCTGCCTTCGGCCGGGACGATGCGCCCTAGAGCGACCATCGTCTTTCTCAGGGCGCGTTATCGACGCGTGCTTTTTGTATCTACCAGGCCTGAACCAGCGCGTCGGCGACGAGGCCGGCGAACAGGATCCACCCGAACCACTCATTGGAGCGGAAGAGCTTCAGGCACTGGTCGTTGTCGTCGATGTCGAGCACCACGATCTGGCGCAGGAGATGCGCCAGGCTGAGAACAAGTCCGGCAAAGGCAAGCGGCCCCGCATCCGCGCCGACCATCGCCAGCCCGAACAACACGGTGGCGCCGCCGTACAGGCCGGTGAGTGCCAGTTTCGTCCAGTCGCCGAACAGTCGGGCCGTGGATTTTACGCCGACGAGGGCATCGTCCTCCTTGTCCTGATGGGCGTAGATCGTGTCGTAGCCGATGGTCCACAGGATGCCGCCGCAATAAAGCGCGACCGGCGGCCAGTCGAGCTCGCCGAAGGCGGCGGCCCAGCCCATCAGCGCGCCCCAGGAAAACGCCAGTCCCAGGAAAAGCTGCGGCCAGTTGGTCACCCGCTTCATGAACGGATAGATCGCGACGACCGCAAGCGACGCGATGCCGAGCAGGATTGCGAAGCGGTTGAACTGGATGAGGACCAGCAGACCGACGAGTGCCTGGGCGACCAGAAACGCCTTTGCCTGAAGCGGTGTGACCTGGCCTGACGGGAGCGGGCGCGAGCGGGTGCGCGCCACCTTGTCGTCGATGTCCTGATCGACGAGATCGTTGTAGGTGCAGCCTGCGCCGCGCATGGCGATGGCGCCGATCATGAAGAGCACGAGGTGCCAGGGATTGGGAAAGGCGGCGCCCCCGGCAATGGCGGCAAGCGCCGCCGACCACCAGCACGGCCACAACAGCAACTTCCAGCCGATCGGCCGTTCCCATCGTGCCAGCCGTGCGAAAGGTCGCAGCCAGTCGGGAGCATGCGTGTCGACCCAGTGGCCCTTTACCGCGTCGGCGACGCGTCCGGTGATCGTGTTTTCGCCCATCGTCTCACTCATTGTCACGTTTGAGCGTGTGGTACCGGGTTTGGCGCGTGAATAAAAGGCCGGGGCGCTCTTGTCTCGAGTCGGCGCGGGGGGTAGGAGGCAGGCATTCCGGCGCATGCAGGCCGGCGGCACGACGACGCAAGTGGACAGGACGCGGACATGAACATTCTCTTGATCGGATCGGGCGGACGCGAGCATGCGCTTGCCTGGGCGATTGCCAGGTCGCCGCGCACCACCCGTCTGTTCGCCGCGCCCGGAAACGCCGGCATCGCCGAAGAAGCCGAGTGCATCGCGCTCGACACGTCCGATGCCGCCGCCGTCATCGCCTTCTGCAAGGCGGAGGATATCGGCCTCGTCGTCGTCGGCCCCGAGGCGCCGCTGGTCGCAGGCCTTGTCGATGCGCTGTCTGAGGCCGGGATCCGCGCCTTCGGTCCGAACCGCGCGCCGGCGGCGCTCGAAGGCTCCAAGGGCTTCACCAAGGATCTGTGCGCGCGCGCCGACATCCCGACCGCCGCCTACGGCCGCTTCACCGATGCCGCCTCCGCGCGCGCCTATGTCGAGGAAAACGGCGCGCCCATCGTCGTCAAGGCGGACGGGCTGGCCGCCGGCAAGGGCGTTGTCGTCGCGGAAACGGTGGCGGACGCGCTTGCCGCCGTCGATGCCTGTTTCGACGGCGCCTATGGCGACGCCGGGGCCGAGGTCGTCGTCGAGGAGTGTCTTGTCGGCGAGGAGGCGAGCCTCTTCGTGCTGTGCGACGGAACCACCGGCCTGGCGCTTGCAAGCGCGCAGGATCACAAGCGCGTCGGCGACGGCGACACCGGTCCCAACACCGGCGGCATGGGCGCCTATTCGCCCGCCCCCGTCATGGATGCGACGCTGACGGAGCGGGCCATGCGCAAGATCGTGCAGCCGACCCTCGACACACTGCGCGCCGAGGGCATGCCCTTTACCGGCATTCTCTACGCCGGGCTGATGATCACCGCCGACGGGCCGAAGCTGATCGAATACAACGTGCGTTTCGGCGATCCGGAGTGCCAGGTGCTGATGATGCGCCTGACCGACGATATCGTCGCGCTGATGGAGGCCGCCGTCGACGGCCGGCTTTCCGGCAAGACGCTTTCCTGGCGCGACGCGGTGGCGCTGACCGTGGTGCTGGCGGCCAAGGGCTATCCGGGAGCCTACGAAAAAGGCAGCGAGATCAGGGGGCTCGACGCGCTCGCCGACAGCGCGGACGTCAAGGTGTTCCATGCCGGCACGACGCGCGACGGCGACCGGGTGCTGGCCAACGGCGGGCGCGTGCTCAACGTCACGGCACTCGGCAAGACGGTGGCCGAGGCGCAGGCGCGCGCCTATGCGGCGGTCGGACGCATCGACTGGCCGGACGGCTTTTGCCGCACGGACATCGGCTGGCGGGCGGTCGCGCGCGAAGAGGGCTGAGGGCAGCCCGACCGCCCTTGATGGCCCGCTCCAAAGCGGCCATGCTCACCGCCAAGCGGGCGCCCGACACGGCGCGCAGGCAAGGTGGAGGCAAGCGTGGGCGGCGAGATGGCGGAACTTTTTCCCGGATTTGAGGCAAGGCACGTGACCGGCGACGGCGCGGAGATCTTCTGCCGCATCAAGGGCAACGGCCCGCCGCTCCTGCTGCTGCACGGCTATCCGCAGACCCACGCCATGTGGCATCCTGTGGCCGACGCGCTTGCCGGCGATTTCACCGTTGTGGTGGCGGATCTGCGCGGTTACGGCGCCTCCGACGCGCCCGAGGGCGATCCGGCCCACGAGCGCTATTCCAAGCGTGCGATGGCGCGCGACATGGTCGCCGTGATGGCGGTGCTGGGGCACGAGCGCTTCGCCGTCGCCGGGCATGACCGGGGCGGGCGCGTCGCCTATCGCATGGCGCTCGACCATCCCGACCAACTGACCGCGCTCGCGGTGCTCGATATCCTGCCGACCTATGAATACTGGAAGGCGATGGACTGGCGCTACGCCATGGCGATCTACCACTGGCTGTTCCTCGCCCAGCCCCATCCCCTGCCGGAACGGCTGATCGCCGGCGATCCGGGCTTTTATCTCGATTACACACTGGCGAGCTGGACGGCGACGAAGGACCTCTCCGCCTTCGACGCAAGGGCGCTTGCAGCCTATCGCGCGTCGTTTTCGCAGGCCGCCCGCCAGCATGCGGCCTGCGAGGACTACCGCGCCGGCGCCACCATCGACATGGACCACGACAGCGCCGACCGCGCGGCAGGGCGCAGGATTTCCGTGCCGACGCTGGTGCTCTACGGCACGGCCGGCATCGCGGGAAAGGCCTCGACGCCGCTCGACACCTGGAACACCTGGGCGGACGATCTCGCCGGCGAGGGGATCGACGGCGGGCATTTCGTCGTGGAGGAAAACCCGCAAGCCACGCTTGCCGCGTTGACGCGGTTCCTGAAAGCCCGCGCGGGGGGCGCGGCGTGAGCGGCAGTTTCGACCGGCAGGACGCCTTTTCCGGCACCAAGGCGGTGCCCGACGCGCTCGCCATCGACGCGGAGCGGCTTGCCGGCTGGCTGGCCGATCATGTGCCGGGTTTTGCCGGTCGCCTGGAGGTCCGCCAGTTCAAGGGCGGGCAGTCGAACCCGACCTATCTGCTGGAAACGCCGGCCGCGTCCTTCGTGCTCAGGCGCAAGCCGCCGGGCGCCCTGCTCCCCTCCGCCCATGCGGTCGACCGCGAATACAAGGTGATGAAGGCGCTGGGCGAAGCGGGCTTTCCCGTGCCGCGCGTTCTGGGGCACGAGACCGACGCGGACGTGATCGGCACCGAGTTCTATGTGATGGACAAGGTTGAGGGGCGGATCTTCTGGGATCCCGCAATGCCGGACGCCACCAGGGGAGAGCGCGCCGCCGTCTACGGCGCGATGAACGCCACGCTGGCACGGCTCCACGGCTACGATCCGCAGGTGCTGGGGCTTGGCGACTACGGCAAGCCCGAGGGCTATGTCGCGCGCCAGATCGCGCGCTGGTCGAAACAGTATCGCGCGTCCGAGACTGAAACGATCGCCGAGATGGACCGGCTGATCGACTGGCTGCCGACGCGCCTGCCCGGGGCGCAGCCCGCGCGCGTGGTGCATGGCGACTTCCGCCTCGACAATCTGATCATTGCGCCGGAGACGCCCGAGGTCGCCGCCGTGCTCGACTGGGAACTGTCGACGCTGGGCGATCCGGTCGCCGATTTCACTTATCACTGCATGCAATGGGTGATGCCGCAGGGCCCGGACGGGGCAGGGATCGGCACGCTCGCGGGCCGGGATCTCGAAGCGCTCGGGATACCAGCGCTTGCCGACTATATCGCGTCTTATGAGCGGGCGACGGGCTTTCCGGTCGCGAAGGATCTTGATTTCTTCTTCGCCTACAACTTCTTCCGCATCGCCGCGATCCTGCAAGGCATCGCCGGCCGCGTGCGCGACGGCACGGCGACGAATGAAAACGCGGAGCAAATGGCCAAACAGATCCGCCCGCTCGCGGAAACGGCCTGGGGCTTTGCGCGAAAAGCGGGGGCGTGAGGTTTTCTCGCCTCGAAGCGCTCTGATGTGTCGCCACGTGGTTGCATCCCGGCTTGGTGGCTAAAATGACGCCGGTGGTGGGGGCGTTTTTGCCTCTTTGTTTTCCTTGGCGAAATGAGTGGAGGGGAGGCCGATGAAATGAACCGCACCAGGTTTGCCGGAGGCTGATTGTGCGCGGGTCAGCATCATTAAGTGAGCGTTCGCGTCTTAGATCGGTATACTAGCTTTGCGGCATGGCTTGAAGATCGTAGTTAGGAAAGCAATGGCGAAATCGTAGGCCGTGCGCTTGGCTTGGTAATTGCGCGACTTGTTAGCTGGGAACAGAAGAAGTATCGACAGTGGATCGATTAACTGTAGACAATATGATTGCAATCCAACCAAACGACATAAAAACAACTTCCGATGATAAATCCATGAACTCGACCGTGCTTGTTAACTGACACCGAAAATTGATATGGAGTGTATGATTGATATTGCTCGTGCAACTGGACGAAGCCATCAGGACGTTTTGTTTCCTCCCACTTTATCGGATGGCTCCTAATCGACTTGCTTCTACTGCCTGTGAACTCGGAAATTTTCCATGAAGACAGGTTCCTAAGCCTGTCCATAAGCGCCTGTGTGTATCCGTCGCTGAACGTGGCCGGGCAAGCTTCTCCGTCAGTTGCATCAAAAAACTTGAAAGAAAATCTAAGAAGATCATCGTCCGGCGTAGCGGTTTGTATACCAGATTTAGAAATATTCTTTTGATTATTTTTCTTAATTGCCAACGCTCCGGTAGAAGTATTTAGTAATTTCTTTCGAAATGTAGTTATTGCATGGTTCGTCTTCAGCCAAATCGCCACGCGCATCAAGCCAAGGTTGCTCTTTATGGGTCATGATTTCTAGCGCAACGGCAGTCTCTGAACCAAACACGTCAACAACTTCATCAAGGTGTTTAACCATTTCAATTGGTAGATCAGGGCACTCAATCTCTGCATCAATTGGACGCCATTTGAAGTTTTTAAAGCGATGATATTGACTAAGCGCCACTGGCCCATGAACCCAAGCCTGAAACCGTTCGACCGTAATTTCTGTGTCGTACAAAGCGAGGTGCCACGCATCGGAATAGTACATAAGCTTTTGAAGCTTCAGTGGCGTCAAAAGCTCTCCGCGCTCGCGGGACTCACTAATCAAGTAGTCCGCAAGCGTGAACGATGCCGGATATCTTTCGTCTTCATATGCCATAACGACAATCTACTCGCACAATTTGGAGAAAAAGTGAATTGTGAATTTAGGTTGAGATCAATCGCCACAACTGCAATCCGGTCCTATCCCGACCAGAAACAATGGCTCCTGTTTTCGCAGTCCCCTAGAACGCGTGACACCTTGTTCGTGAGCTTCTTTAAGTGCGTATGGTCGCTCAAATTGTCTCCCCGCCACGATGTGCTCTGATGGGCGGCCACGTGGTCGCATCCCGGCTCGGGGGCCGGGGTGACGTCGGCGGGTGTGATGCTCTCTGACTACATCACCAGCGTATACGGTTCTCGCCCCGCTCACACAGCCGTGCCGCCGACCGTCATCTTGTTGATCCGCAGCGACGGCTGGCCGACGCCGACGGGGACGCCCTGGCCCTGTTTGCCGCAGGTGCCGATGCCCGGATCGAGCGCCATGTCGTTTCCGACCGCTGCAATGCGGGTCATCGCCTCCGGCCCGTTGCCGATCAGCATGGCGCCCTTGATCGGCGCGCCGATCCGGCCGCCCTCGATCCTGTAGGCCTCCGTGCAGGAGAAGACGAACTTGCCGGAGGTGATGTCGACCTGGCCGCCGCCGAAGGAGACCGCATAAATCCCGTCCTTGACGCCTTCCAGGATTTCGCCCGGATCGCGGTCGCCGGCGAGCATGATCGTGTTGGTCATGCGCGGCATCGGGATATGGGCGAAGGACTGGCGCCGGCCGTTGCCGGTCGAGGTCGCGCCCATTAGCCGGGCGTTTTGCCGGTCCTGCATGTAGCCGGTGAGAATGCCGTCCTCGATCAGCACGGTGCGGCTCGTCGGCGTGCCCTCGTCGTCGATGGAGAGCGAGCCGCGCCGGCCGCCGATGGTGCCGTCGTCGACGATGGTGACGCCCTTGGAAGCGACGCGCTGGCCCATCAGGCCGGCGAAGGCGGAGGTCTTCTTGCGGTTGAAGTCGCCCTCGAGCCCGTGGCCGACGGCCTCGTGCAGCAGGATGCCGGGCCAGCCGTTACCGAGCACCACGTCGAAACTTCCGGCCGGCGCCGGGATCGCCTCCAGATTGACCAGCGCCTGGCGCAGCGCCTCGTCGACGGCATGTTTCCAGCTTTGCTCCGTCACATAGGCGCCGACGCTGTCGCGCCCGCCGAAGCCGTAGGAGCCGGATTCCTGGCGCGTGCCGTCGCCGGCGACGACCGAGACGTTGAAGCGCACCAGCGGGCGGATGTCGCGCACCCGGTGGCCGTCGGCGCGCAGGATGTCGACCACCTGCCAGGAAGAGGCGAGCGAGACCGAGACCTGCCGCACCTTGGGATCGCGGGCGCGGGCATAGGCGTCGACGGTCTGCATCAGGGCGACCTTGTCGGCGAAGTCGGGCTGCGCCAGCGGGTTGACGTCGCTGTAAAGCTTCGCGTTTGTGCGCTGCGGCGCGGCCGCATAGGTGCCGGAATGCCCCGAGGCAACGGCCCTGACGGCATCCGCTGCGCGCGAAAGCGCGGCCTGCGAGATCTCGCCCGAATGGGCGTAGCCGGCGGCTTCGCCCGCCACCGCGCGCAGGCCGAAGCCCTGCGAGGTGTCGTAATTCGCGGCCTTGAGCCGTCCGTTGTCGAACACAAGGCTTTCCGACTGGCGATATTCCAGAAACAGTTCGCCGTCGTCGGCGCCCGTGAGCGCCTCGAAAAGCATGGCGCGGGCGGTGGCTTCGCCGAGATCTCCGGTCGCGAGCAGGTCGATGGCGGTGTCGGTCATGATGGCGGCTTTCGCTTGTGGCTTCGGTCTTGCGGGGAAAGATAGGCACAAAGGTGCCGTCTGCCCAGCCTTGCGGAGCCCGGCAGCATTGACGGTGGCCTGTCAGGCCGGTCGGATCAGGACAACAGGCCGCGCCTCAGGTGAGCGCGGCGGCGAAGCTCGGACCGCGCCTCGGGGAAGCGCGGCGGCGCAGCCCAGGCCGCGCAAAATCACGGAAGCGCGGCGAAGCCGTCGGAAAAGCCGTTCAGCGAGATCGGAATGCCGATGCCTTCTTCCGGGGTCTGGAAGATGACGAATGTGGCGGCCTGGCCCTGCTGCATTTTCTGGATCAGGTCGTCCTGCATCACCACCTCGACGATGCAGCCGTTCGGCAGGCAGCGCACGAAGCCGGCGCGGCCGACGTCGGCATTGTCGACGCGAAGACCGAGGCCCATCGGCAGCAGCACACCGAGCGGTGCGAGAACGCGCAGCAGCCGCGACTGCTTGTCGGCGGTCTTCAGCACGATGACGGAGAGGCCGACGTTTTCACGATCGTCCGCCGTCACGTTCTGGATCAGTGCGCATTGTTCTTCCTGCGCGCCGGCGGGCGTGTCGCAACGCATTTGCCAGTCGCCATGGACGGAGCGCACGGCGCCCTGCGCAAGGGCTGCTGTGCCGGAGGCTGCGACATGGGCGAGAACGACGCCGGCGATCGCGAGGGCGCGGAGAAGCGGGTTCGATCGAAATGGCACAGGCTGGGCTCCGGTTTCTACGGCAAGACTTCTGGTTCAAGACGACTGGTTACAGACACATCGCGATTGCGCGGCGATTTCCCGGATCGCGCGACAGGGATGCATGAGCATCCGGGAGTGCACGATTTTGCCGTGATTCGCACGGCGCAACGCTTCCTTCGGTTTTCAACCCTTGAAATGCGGAATTCAAGGCGAAACGGTGGCGAAGGCCGTCCGGTGCGACCGCAAGGGCGCTCATTGCCCGGTCTTTCTGCTGTTGCGCACAAGCCACATTGGCAATTGGGTGTGAATTTTGTCATTCATGAAAGGAGTCCATTGCGCAACGCGGCAGCTTGTGGTTTTTCAACCCGACTTTGACCTCGATCAAGCGCGAATGCGGCTTTTTGCCGCTCCTCAGGACCAGTCCTCGCGCGGTATGTACCGCAGAGAGTAGAGTCGCAGGCAGCGGTTCGACGCTGGGAGAGGCGGACTTTCGACCCGACGGCAAGATGCCGGCAAGGTCGCGGATCAAGGCGCGGAACGCGCCGACGGTTCTTGAGCGAATGATGAAAATCGACCTGCATTTCACTTCGGTAGCAGGTCAGGAAGGGAGACCGGACGTGACACAGTTGGTCAAGCGTCTGACAATGATCGGCGCGGCACTCGCCGCGCTCGGCGGATTTGCCGGCGGGGCCTTTGCCGCGCAGCCGCAGGAATGGCAGATGGGGCTTCAGCCCTCGGTCACGAGCGTGATGAGCGACATCCGCTGGTTCAACGGCTTCACGCTGGTGATCATCACGGTGATCACCCTGTTCGTTCTGGCGTTGCTGCTGTGGTGCATCTTCCGCTTCAACAACAAGGCCAATCCGACGCCGTCGCGCACCTCGCACAACACGATGATCGAGGTTGTGTGGACGCTGGCGCCGATCCTGATCCTGGTGATGATCTCCATTCCCTCGTTCCGCCTGCTCTACAAGCAGATCGAGGTGCCGGAGTACGACATGACCGTGAAGGCGACCGGCCTGCAGTGGGCGTGGAGCTATGCCTACACGGATGAGGGCATGGAGGACGTCATCCTCGATTCCTACATGCTCGACAACGAGGGGCGCGCCGAAAAGGCCGCCCAGTTCGACCGTCCGGCGGAAGAGTTTCCGCGTCTTCTGGCCGTCGACTACGAGATGGTCGTTCCGGTGAACAAGGTCGTTCGCCTTCAGGTCACCGCCGCCGACGTTCTGCACTCCTTCGCCATGCCGGCCTTCGGCGTGAAGATGGACGCCGTCCCCGGCCGGTTGAACGAGACCTGGTTCAAGGCCGAGCAGACCGGCATCTACTACGGCCAGTGTTCGGAGCTTTGCGGCAGGGATCACGCCTTCATGCCGATCGCCATCCGTGTGGTCGAGGACGCGCAGTACCAGGCCTGGGCGGATGCCGCCAAGGACGACATCGACACGGCCAACGAGCAGTTGATGGCGTCGATCAATGCCGCCGCAAAGACCGCCGATGCCGATGATGGCGAACTGGATGTCGCGGCGCGCTGATCGCGCGTCGCCGTACCGCAATTCCGCAGGCTATGGCGTCTGCGGCCGAGATCCGACCGCGGTGACTGTCCCGGTCGGGCGACTGTGAAAGAGGGAGCTGGAAGATGGCCTATGCAGCGCACGCGCAAGGCGACCATGACCATCCGACCGGATGGACGCGCTGGGTCTATTCGACCAACCACAAGGATATCGGCGTTCTGTATCTGATCTTCGCGATCATCGCCGGCATCATCGGCGGCGCGCTCAGCGTCGGCATTCGCATGGAACTGCAGGCGCCGGGGATGCAGATCTTCTCCGACCCGCACATGTTCAATGTGTTCACCACCTCGCACGGCCTGATCATGATCTTCTTCATGGTGATGCCCGCGCTGATCGGCGGCTTCGCCAACTTCTTCGTGCCGATCATGATCGGTGCGCCGGACATGGCCTTCCCGCGGATGAACAACATCTCGTTCTGGCTGCTGCCGCCGGCATTCCTGCTGCTGCTGCTGTCGCTCTTCGTCGAAGGGCCTCCGGGAGCGAATGGCGTCGGGGGTGGCTGGACGATCTATCCGCCGCTGTCGACCTCGGGTCAGCCCGGACCGGCGATGGATCTCGCGATCCTGTCGCTGCATATCGCGGGCGCCTCTTCGATTCTGGGTGCGATCAATTTCATCACCACGATCTTCAACATGCGCGCTCCGGGCATGACGCTGCACAAGATGCCGCTCTTCGCCTGGTCCGTGCTGGTCACGGCGTTCCTGCTGGTCCTGTCGCTCCCGGTTCTCGCCGGCGGCATCACCATGCTGCTGACCGACCGCAACTTCGGCACGACCTTCTTCGATCCGGCCGGCGGCGGTGACCCGATCCTGTTCCAGCACCTGTTCTGGTTCTTCGGTCACCCGGAAGTGTATATCCTGATCCTGCCGGCCTTCGGCATCGTCAGCCACATCATTTCCACCTTCGCCCGCAAGCCGATCTTCGGCTATCTCGGCATGGCCTACGCCATGGTCGCGATCGGCGTCGTCGGCTTCATCGTTTGGGCCCACCACATGTACACCGTCGGTCTCGACGTGGACACGCAGGCCTATTTCGTGGCGGCGACCATGGTCATCGCGGTGCCGACGGGCGTGAAGATCTTCTCCTGGATCGCCACGATGTGGCAGGGGTCGATCTCCTTCCGCACGCCGATGCTGTGGGCCGTGGGCTTCATCTTCCTGTTCACCGTCGGCGGCGTGACGGGCGTCCAGCTCGCCAATGCCGGCCTCGACCGGGCGATGCACGATACCTACTACGTCGTGGCGCACTTCCACTACGTGCTGTCGCTTGGCGCGGTCTTCGGCATCTTCGGAGCCTGGTACTACTGGTTCCCGAAAATGTTCGGCTACATGTACAACGAGACCATCGGCAAGGCCCATTTCTGGATCACCTTCGTCGGCGTGAACCTGGTCTTCTTCCCGCAGCACTTCCTCGGGCTTGCCGGCATGCCGCGCCGCTATGTCGATTATCCCGATGCGCTCGCTGGCTGGAACGCGGTGTCGTCCTACGGGTCCTACCTCTCCGCCTTCGCGGTCCTGGTGTTCCTGTTCGGCATTGTCGAAGCCTTCATGAAGAAGCGGGTCGCCGGCGACAATCCGTGGGGCGAAGGGGCAACGACGCTGGAGTGGACCCTGTCCTCGCCGCCGCCGTACCACCAGTTCGAGACCCTGCCGCGCATCCGCTGAGCGCGACAGGCTTGTAACGACAGACCGCGCCGGCATCCCGCCGGCGCGGTCATCGTCCGGCGGACACGCAGCCCTTGGTGGTCGTGACCGTCAGCCGAGAGGATCCGGATCTGTCCCGGGTCGCGAACGTGCCAATAGGTCCGGGCCGTGTTGCGGACCGCGAACGTGAAAGACCTGCTTGATGTCGCTTGCCGAAATCCAGGACACGACGCTTGACGAGACCGCTTTTGGCGGAGGCCAGGGCGAGGTCGGCGATTACATCGCGCTGTTGAAGCCGCGTGTGATGTCGCTCGTCATCTTCACGGCGCTTGTTGGAATACTGATCGCGCCGGGGGGCATCCACCCGGTGCTGGGCGTGGTGGCGATCCTGTGCATCGCGGTCGGTGCGGGCGCATCCGGCGCATTGAACATGTGGTACGACGCCGACATCGACGCGGTGATGTCGCGCACCCGCAATCGTCCCGTTCCCGCCGGCAGGGTGACGGCGCGCGAGGCGCTGGTCTTCGGCCTGACGCTGTCGGCGTTTTCCGTTCTGGTGCTCGGACTTGCGATCAACTGGCTGGCCGCCGGCCTTCTGGCCTTCACGATCTTCTTCTACGCCGTGATCTACACGATGTGGCTGAAGCGCGCGACGCCGCAAAACATCGTCATCGGCGGGGCCGCAGGCGCCTTTCCCCCGATGATCGGCTGGGCGGCCGTGACGGGCGATATCTCCGTCGAGAGCGTCGTCCTGTTCCTGATCATCTTCATGTGGACGCCGCCTCATTTCTGGGCGCTGTCGCTGTTCAAGCGCGGCGACTACGAAAGCGCCCGCATTCCGATGCTCCCCGTCGTCGCCGGCGAAGACGCCACCCGCCGCCAGATCCTGGCCTATTCGGTGCTGCTCGCGCCCGTCGGAGTCGCCCCGGCGCTGCTCGGCTTCGCCTCGCCGGTCTACGGCGCGATTGCCGCCATCCTCGGCGTCGCCTTCGTCTGGTATGCGGGAATGGTGTTCAAGGAGCGCGAGGGCGATGCGGCGCGCAAGGCCGCGGTGCAGCTGTTCAAATTCTCGCTTTTCTACCTGTTCCTGGTGTTCGCCCTGCTTCTCGGCGACAGCATGTTTGCGGCCCTCTTTTCCGGAGGTTTTGCATGAGTGACGACGACGGCATCCGCCTGAGCGACGAGCAGAAGCGACGCCAGCGCGGTCGATCCATCGCCATTGGCCTCGCAATTGCGGGCCTCGTGGTGCTTTTCTATCTCGTGACGCTGGTCAAGATGGGCCCCGGCGTTCTCGACAAGGGCATGTACTGAGGAGGTGACCCGCATGACGCACTCTCCCGAGCCGACCGACAGGCGTCGCGCCGAACCGGCGAGCGATGATGCGGATGCAGGTGCGCGTCTGCAACGCTCGAACCGGCGGGTGGCGGTTGCCGTTTGCGCCGGCGTGTTTGCGATGACGGGCGCAGCCTATGCGGCTGTTCCGCTGTATGAGCTCTTCTGTCAGGTCACCGGCTACGGCGGCACCACCCAGCGTGCCGACGCGTCCTACAGCGAGGTGATCGATCGCACAATCACGGTGCGGTTCGACGGCAACGTCAATTCGGCGCTTCCCTGGAAGTTCGGCCCGAAGGTTCGCACGATCACCCTGCAAATGGGCGAAACCACGCAGATGGCCTATGCCGCGACCAATGAGGGCGCGGCTGATACGGTCGGCACGTCGACCTTCAACGTGACGCCGTTCGAGGCCGGGGCCTATTTCAACAAGATCGACTGCTTCTGCTTCACCGAGCAGCCGCTGGCCGCCGGTGAAAGCGTCGACATGCCTGTCGTGTTCTTCATAGATCCGGAGATGGACAAGGACCCGACGCTGAAGCATATCAAGGAGATCACGCTCTCCTACACCTTCTTCCCGGCGAAACAGCCGGAAACGCCTGTGGCGGGCCGGTCGGATGCGACCGAAACCCGCAACAACCTGTAACTTCGCAAGCCCGCGGCACGCGCGGCACTCGTTGAAAGATCGGGGGAGACACCCATGGCGCACGCCAAGAACCACGACTACCATCTCGTCGATCCGAGCCCCTGGCCGTTCCTTGGCGGCGTCGGCGCCTTCATCATGGCGCTCGGGGCGATCGGTCTGTTCAAATACGTCCAGGACAAGCAATTCCTTCTGTTCGGCGTGGACCTGGCCGGCTGGGGCATCTTTGCCGTGGGAATGCTGATCGTTCTCTACGTGATGTACGGCTGGTGGCGCGACACGGTGCGCGAATCCATCGCCGGCGATCATACGCCGGTCGTTCAGCTGCACCTGCGCTACGGCATGCTGCTGTTCATTGCTTCCGAAGTGATGTTCTTCGTGGCCTGGTTCTGGGCGTTTTTCGACGCTTCGCTCTTCACCGGCGATGCCATGCAATACGCGCGCGTCGAGGCAACGGGGGGTGTTTGGCCGCCGGAGGGCATCGCCACCTTCGATCCCTGGCATCTTCCGCTGCTCAACACCTTGATCCTGCTGACCTCGGGCACCACGGTCACCTGGGCGCATCATTCCCTGCTGCACAATGACCGGGAAGGCCTGAAGTGGGGCCTGACGCTCACGGTTCTGCTTGGCGTGCTGTTTTCCGTCGTGCAGGCCTATGAGTACAGCCATGCCGCTTTCGGATTTTCCGGGTCGATCTACGGCGCGACCTTCTACATGGCGACCGGCTTTCATGGCTTCCATGTGATCGTCGGCACCATTTTCCTGCTGGTGTGCCTGATCCGCGCGTCGATGGGGCAGTTCACTCCGCAAAAGCACTTCGGGTTCGAGGCGGCCGCATGGTACTGGCACTTCGTCGACGTCGTCTGGCTCTTCCTCTTCGTGTCGATCTATGTCTGGGCATCGGGTCCGACGGGCCACTGACCGTCACTTCGGTGCGACGACAGGATGGTGTGACGACAGCAAAGTGTCGCATCGCCGTGTAGGTTTTCGTCCGCGGCGGGATCTCTCGCCGCGGACGTTTCGTTTCCGCCAAACGTCGTTCGGGCACCGGGCCGGGGCACAAGGTCCGGGCGCCGGTCTGTCGATCGGACAAATCGACCTTTGGCCGCCACCAGGGCGGGTCGCGCGATCTGCTGCAAGTCCGGGCAGCCGGGACCGCGCCGCCCCCAGCCCAGCCGCGCGCTAGTTGCAAGGGGCGCGGCGACAGCGCCGGGAGCGCAAGACCCATGACAGACACCGAATCCGAACGGGCGAAACCCGTCGATCAGGCCCGGTTCCCCCCTCAGGCCCCCTTGCGCACCGGTCTGCGCGGGCGCTGCCCGCGCTGCGGGCAGGGGCGCCTGTTCCACGGGTTTTTGACAGTCCGTCCGAGATGTTCCAACTGCGGCCTGGCGTTCGACTTCGCCGACAGCGGCGACGGGCCGGCCGTGTTCATCATCATGATCGTCGGTTTCATCGTTGTCGGCCTGGCGCTGGTGGTCGAGGTCGCCTTCATGCCGCCGATCTGGCTGCACATGCTGCTGTGGTTGCCGCTGACGCTGATCCTCGGTCTGGGCATGTTGCGCCCGCTGAAGGGTCTGATGATCGCGCAGCAGTACCGGCACAGCGCCGAGGAGGGCCGCCTTGACGAGTGACCCGGCCCGCGGCACGAAGACATCCCCGTCAGGACCCGTTCGCTCTCTTGCCCGCCGGCTGTTCTGGCCGGCACTCGCGACGGCGGTCGCCTTCGCCGTTCTGCTGACGCTTGGATCCTGGCAGGTCGCCCGGCTCAACTGGAAACTCGCCCTGATCGAGCGGGTGGAAACGCGGGTCGACGCCGCACCGGTTCCCGCGCCCGGACCTGCGGCCTGGCCGGACCTTGAAACAGACGACTGGGACTACCGCCCTGTCGAGGTGCGTGGACGCTATCTCGACGGCGAGGTCTATTATTATATCTCCCTCGCGGATGCGCGCGGAGAGACAGGGGGACCTGGCTATTTCGTCTATGCGCCGTTCAGGGCGGATCGCGGCTTTGTGGTCATGGTCAACCGCGGCTTCGTGCCGGATGGTCGCAGGCGTCCCGGGACACGGCCGGGCAGTGCCGCGCCGGGCGGCGAGGTCACGCTCAGCGGCCTTTGGCGCCGCGACGAACGCGGCAACATGTTCACGCTGGAAGCGGACAAGGGGATCTGGTTCGTCCGCGAAGCCCGCAAGATGGCAGCCGCTCTCGGTGTGAGCGACCCCGACACGCGCATCGCGCCCTATTCGATCGATGCAGGCGCGGAGCAGACCCCGGCGTCGGGCTTGCCGCAGGCCGGCGAGACGATCGTCAGCTTCACCAACAATCACCTGCAATATGCGGTGACCTGGTACGGGCTGGCCCTTGTGCTTCTGGCGGTGTTCTTTGCTTATGCGCGCGGGGAAGCACGGCGCGGGGACGATGCGCGCGGGGAAGCACGGCGCGGGGACGATGCGCGCGGGGAAGCACGGCGCGACCAAGACTGAGGCCGCGCCGCAAAGGAAAGGGACGCCCGGCGCGAACTGCCGGGCGCCGGGTATCAGAGCTGGTTGAGGATCTCGGCCGCGCCGGAGGCGTCTGCCGTGCCCGGCGTGTCCTCGACGTTGAGCGTCTCGACCACGCCGTCTTTCACGATCATCGAGTAGCGCTTGGAGCGCAGGCCCATGCCGAAGCCGGACGCATCGAGCTCCAGGCCGATGGCCTTGGTGAAATCGGCGCTGCCGTCGGCGAGGAAGTGGATCTTGTCGGCCCCGCCACTGGCCTTGGCCCAGGCATCCATCACGAAGACATCGTTGACGGACACGACGGCGATGTCATCGACGCCCTTGGAGCGGATCGTGTCGGCGTGTTCCACGAAGCCGGGCAGGTGATTGAGATGACAGGTCGGCGTGAAGGCGCCCGGCACCGCAAAAAGAACCACGGTCTTTCCGGAAAAAAGCTCCGCCGCGGTTTTTTCGGCCGGCCCGTCTGCGGTCATGATCTTGAACGTCGCGTCGGGAAGTTTGTCCCCAGCCTTGATGGTCATTTGAAATCTCCGGATTGAATGCGGGAATAACGAGGAGCGTTCGGCGACTGCCATGCTCCACCTGCCCACATAGGGTGTGACAGGGGCTGCGTCGAGACCCGGCGGCCACGCAGGGCTTGCGCAAAACGCGTGACGGGTCAGCGCGGGTCCAGCGTGTCGGCGTCGACGTCGTGTTCGACGGCGCCGGCGCCATTGACCAGCACGAAGGTGAGCGGCCGCCCCTGACCGGTGCGCGCCAGACCATGCGTGGAAAGAGCGAAGACGGCCCGTGTGCCGTCGCGCTCGACCAGACGCGGCACCTCGTTGTAGGACCCGTCCGCTCCTTGCGCGAAAAGGTCGACATCCAGATTGCCGCCGGCGAGCGCAACCTCGACGGTCAGCATGCGCTCTCCGCTGTCGTCCTGCGGCCCGGCAACGATCCGGGAGATGCGTGGCGGCGTGTCGTTTTGCCTTTTCGGCATGGAAAGACGCGCGCTGGTGATTGCCATGCGGTGCTGCAGCGTGTCGGCGGCGGGCGGGATTTCCAGCGACAGCGACGCCTGCGCCGGGACGCAGATATCGCTGCACACGCCGAACAGGACATCGGCGGCAAGCGTTGCCGTGCCGTCGACATCCGTCAGCGTGAAATCGACCGGCAGGACCACACGATCCTTGTAGACGATCGAGGTGGAGGTGCCGTCATCGTATCGCTCGGGCGCGGGATACCCGAGCCGGACGTCCGTCAAGCCGACCGAGCGGCTGAAGTCGGCGTTGGTCGGAATGCCCGCCTCGCCGGGAAAGCGCCAGTAGGTGTGCCAGCCGGGCTCCAGCATGATTTCGAGGGCGGCATCCGTGCGCTCCGGCGCGCCGGGAGCGCCGACCGCGATCAGCCGGACCTTGCCGCCGGTGACATTCTGCCAGTCGGTCTGGGAGGCATTGGCTGTCGAAGCCGCCGCAAGAAGTGCAAGTGCCGGCAGAAGGCGAAGGACGGAGATCATGGAGTGTGGCCCTGACGAGATGATCAGGGATCACTGTTGCCGCAAAAACCGGGGCCGGTCTACCGCAGCCCCGACCAAATTCGCGTGATTGACCGTGTGATCCGTGGCCTCTGCGGAGCCGGGGAAACAGGAAGCGGTTAACATTCGCCCGGAGGCGGCGTACAGTCGACCGTGTTGAAATGCCGGTATGGCGGGACGTCACCGGACGACCGCCGAGCTCGCCATTTTCGACAAGTCGGCGCCGGCCGGTCGTTCACCGTCGTGCGGGCCGGCAGGCGAATGTGCAAGAATGCCAATGGACACATGTGACGCGGGACGAAATGACGGACAGTGATTTTCTGACGGGCCGGTTGCTGATTGCCATGCCGCAGATGGCCGACGAGCGGTTCGCGCATGCCGTCGTTTACCTGTGCTCCCATTCGACCGACGGGGCGATGGGGATCGTCGTGAACCAGCCTGCGGCCAATCTGACCTTTCCAGACCTCCTGCGCCAGCTCGATCTCATTCCCGAGGCGGCGGATATCGTTCTTCCGAGCCTGGCAACGCGCATGCAGGTGCATCGCGGCGGACCGGTCGAGACCGGTCGCGGCTTCGTTCTGCATTCTCAGGATTTCATCATCGACAATTCCACGATGCTCATCGAGGACGGCATCTGCCTGACGGCGACGCTCGACATCCTGCGCGCCATCGCGGAAGGGCGCGGGCCGAGCGAGGCCATGCTGGCGCTCGGATATGCCGGCTGGGGTGCGGGACAGCTGGAAACGGAGATCCAGGAAAACGGCTGGATCATCGCGCCTGCGGATCCCGCGATCCTGTTCGACCGCGCGGTCGAGAGCAAATGGGATCGGGCGCTTGCCAAACTCGGCATCAGTCCCGGCATGCTTTCAAGCGAAGCCGGGCACGCCTGATCCATTCGAGCCTCCGTCAATGCGCTTGCCCGTTCCGGGCCGGAGAGATAGTGTGCGCGATGGTCCGCCGGGCACGCCGGCCGGCGACCGGACGCCGGTATCCTTGACGAAAGGGGCTGGGCGGACGGGCGCTTGCAGGTGCCATATTTGCGGGTTTCCGGAAAGCTGCGGGTGCGCGGCACGGTGAGGCCGCCAAACGTCAAGCGACGATCCGCCGTCAGTCGGCTGCGGGTCACACTCCACCGGGCTGGAAAAGCCTGGTGACAGCGGGCCGGTCTTCCGTGGCGGAGGGCGGTGCGCAGGGCGCGTATCGACCGCCCGGACGATCGAACTGGAGGACGTCGCCACCGTGAAATACGTCAGTACGAGGGGCGAGGCCCCTGAGCTGGGCTTTGCAGATGTTCTTCTGACCGGGCTTGCCGCCGACGGCGGGCTCTATGTGCCGAAATCCTGGCCGGGTCTGTCGCGCGAGACCATCGCGGGTTTTGCCGGCAAGCCTTATGCCGAGGTCGCCGAGGCGGTGATCGCGCCTTTCGTGGGCGACGACATTCCCCGCGCGACCCTGTCGGAAATGATCCGCGAGGCCTATGCCGGTTTCCGCCATCCGGCGGTGACGCCGCTGGTGCAACTGGCGCCGAACCGCTTCGTGATGGAGCTCTTCCACGGCCCGACGCTCGCCTTCAAGGATGTCGCCATGCAGCTGCTCGGGCGGCTGATGGACCACGTTCTCGCCGAGCGCGGGCAACGCGCCACCATCGTCGGCGCGACCTCGGGAGACACGGGCGGCGCGGCCATCGAGGCGTTTCGCGGGCGCGAACGCACCGACATCTTCATCCTGTTTCCCGACGGGCGCGTGTCCGACGTGCAGCGCCGCCAGATGACGACGCCGACGGAAAGCAACGTCCACACGCTGTCGCTGTCGGGCACCTTCGACGACTGCCAGACCATTGTGAAGGGCATGTTCACCCATGCAGCCTTCCGCGACCGGGTGCAGCTCGCCGGCGTCAACTCGATCAACTGGGCGCGCATCGTCGCCCAGGTCGTCTATTATTTTGTCGCGGGTGCGGTACTTGGCGCGCCCCACCGGCCCGTTTCCTTCACCGTGCCGACCGGTAATTTCGGCGATATCTTCGCAGGCTTCGTCGCAGCAAAGATGGGCCTGCCGATCGAGCGGCTGGTGATCGCCACCAATTCCAACGACATTCTCACCCGCACGCTTGAAAGCGGCGCCTATGAGACGCGCGGCGTGATGCCGACCATCGCGCCGTCGATGGACATCCAGATCTCGTCGAACTTCGAGCGGTTGCTCCATGATGTGCACGGGCACGACGGCGGCGAGATCCGCCGGCTGATGGCCCGTCTTGGCCAGTCGGGCGGCTTCACGCTCGCCGCGCCGGCGCTTGAGGCGATCCGGGAGCGCTTCGACGCCGGACGCGCCAGCGAGGCGGAGATTTCCGCGACCATCGCGCGCACGCTGAAGGAGAGCGGCTATCTGCTCGATCCGCATACGGCGATCGGTCTGCATGTGGCCGAACACCGTCCGGCCGGTTCTGCGCCCATGGTGGTGCTTGCGACCGCCCATCCGGCGAAGTTCCCGGACGCGGTGGAGGCGGCCTGCGGTGTGCGGCCCGCCCTGCCACCGACGCTCGCGCCGATGATGCAGGCGGCGGAACGCTTCGAACGTCTCGATGCGACACGCGAAAGCGTCGAGGCGCATATTCTTTCCACGGCCCGCGCGGTCGGACTGGAGGTTGGCTGATGAATGTACGCACGACCCGGCTCGAAAACGGCCTGAGGGTCGTGACGGACACGATGCCCCACCTGCGCACCGCTGCATTGGGGGTCTGGGTCGAGGCGGGGTCGCGCTCCGAACTGCCGGAGCAGAACGGCATCACCCATCTTCTGGAACACATGGCCTTCAAGGGCACGGCGACCCGCTCTGCCCGCCGGATTGCCGAGGAGATCGAGGCGGTCGGCGGTGAACTGAACGCGGCGACCAGCGTCGAGCACACCAATTATCATGCGCGCGTTCTGGCCGAGGATGTCCCTCTCGCCGTCGACATGATCGCCGACATTCTCCAGAACTCGGCCTTCGACGAGGAGGAGCTGGCGCGCGAGAAGCACGTGATCCTGCAGGAACTCGGGGCGGCCCATGACACGCCCGACGACAAGGTCTTCGACCAGTTCCAGGAGACCGCCTGGGCCCGCCAGGCGATCGGCCGGCCGATTCTGGGCACCCGCGAAACGGTGATGAGCTTCACGCCGGATGATTTGAGAGCCTATCTCGCCGACAACTACCGGGGCGACAACATGGTGTTGGCGGCGGCCGGCGCGGTCGATCACGATGCGCTGGTCGAACTTGCCAGGGACCGCTTCGGCGGCCTGTCGTCCAAGGCCACGCCCGACCTTGCGCCGGCGCATTACACCGGCGGCACCGGGCGCATCGAGCGCGACCTGATGGAGGTGCAACTCGTGCTCGGCTTTCAGGGGCAGCCCTACAAGGCGCCGGACTACTATGCCATTCAGGTTCTGGCCTCCGTCATGGGCGGGGGCATGTCCTCACGCCTGTTCCAGGAAATCCGCGAGCGTCTGGGCCTGTGCTACGCGATCTATTCCTTTCACTGGGCGTTTCGCGACACAGGCGTCTTCGCCATTCACGCAGCAACCGGCGAGGAGGATGTGGCAGAGCTGTTTCCGGCGCTGATGGAGGAGCTTGCGGGCGCGGCCGCCGGCATCGCCCAGGACGATCTCGACCGTGCCAAGGCGCAGATCCGCGCCGGCCTGATGATGTCGCTGGAAAGCCCCGCCGCGCGCGCCGGACAGATCGCCCGGCAGTTGATGATCCACGATCATGTCATGTCGCTTGAGGAAATTCAGGCGCGCATCGATAGGGTGACGCTCGACTGCCTCAAGCGGGTGGCGGCCACGACCTTCGCCACCGCGCCGACCCTGTCGACGGTGGGGCCGGCCAGTGTGGTCCTCAGCGCCGACGACGTCGCGCAAAGCCTCGGTCACCGGCTGGCACGGGCCGTTGGCGCCTGATCGAAACGGAGACCGGCATGTCGTTTCTGCGGGGTCTCGGAGGACAGGAAGCGGCGCGGATTCTGGCGGGCGAGGGGGTGCGTCTGCGCGCGCCCGCCCCCCATGATCACGCGGACTGGGCGCGCCTGCGCGAGGACAGCCGTGCGTTTCTGCAGCCCTGGGAGCCGCTTTGGGCGCGCGACGAACTGACCCGCCCCGCCTTCCGCCGACGCCTGCGCCGCTACGCCCGCGAAATGCGGGACGACCGCGCCTATCCGTTCTTCATCTTTCGCGCTGAGGATGACGCGCTTGTCGGGGGCGCGACCCTTTCGAACCTGCGCCGGGGCGTCGCGCAGACCTGCGCCCTGGGCTACTGGATGGGCGCACCCTATGCGGGGCGGGGCTATATGACCGCCGCCGTTCGCGTCTTGGTCGGATTCGCCTTCGGAGAGCTTGCGCTGCACCGGGTCGAGGCGGCCTGCCTGCCGCACAACGAGGCGTCCCGACGCCTCCTTGAAAAGGCCGGATTTCAGGTCGAAGGCTTTGCCCGCCGGTATCTGCGCATCGCAGGCGACTGGCAGGACCATGTACTTTTCGCCCGCCTTTCCAGCGATCCCGATCCTGTCGTGGATGGTCGTGAGGCTCCGGCCCGTCTGACGCCGGTGTGGCGGGGGCAGGGTGTGCGACCCCTCGGCCAGCCCGGCGGCCAGAAAGAAATCTTGTGAGATGGTACGGATGCCGATATGTGTCCGCGACATCGTTAGGGCAAAATCTCAGCGGGTAATACGGTTGCGTTTCCTGAAAGTTTTCCTCCTCGCGCTCACAGCGTGGCTTGCCACTTTGGCTCCGGTCGCCGCGCTGGAGGCTGTCGAGGTGCCCGCGAACGCCGATGCGATCGACCTCACGTCCGCCGTGGATCTCTACGCGGGCACCGGGGCGAGCCTGCAGGTTTCGACGGCGCCCGGCGCCGACGGCATCGTGCGCCGCATCGAGGTGAATTCCCGCGACGATGAAAACACCAGCTGGGCGGTCTTCGCGCTGTCGAACCCCGGCGACGAACAGATCGACCGCCTGATCGTCGCGCCGTTCTTTCAGCTTGTCGGATCGCGGCTGATCTGGCCGGACCTCGGTGCGTCGCGCATTGCCTCGATTACGCCCAGCCAGGGCATTGCCCCGGAGCGCCAGTCGAGCCAGGAGGCGGATGTCTTTCTCGTCACGCTCGATCCCGGTGCCGTGGTCACCTATGTGGTTGAGCTGAGAACCGAAAACCTCCCGCAGATCCGCTTGTGGGAGCCGGATGTCTACAAGGACACGGTCAACGCCTATACGCTTTATCGCGGCATTATTCTGGGCATTTCCGGCCTTCTGGCGCTGTTCCTGACCATCCTATTCGTGGTCAAGGGAACCATCATGTTCCCGGCGACGGCCACGCTTGCGTGGTCGGTGCTGGCCTATCTGACCATCGACTTCGGCTTCTGGAACAAGGTGCTGCAAATCACGCCGGGCGACGAGCAGCTCTACCGCGCTTGCGCGGAGGTTGCCCTTGCCGCCAGCCTGATCATCTTTCTCTACGCCTATCTCAACCTGAACCGCTGGCACATCCGCTACTCCCACCTGGCGCTGGCGACGCTGATCCTGGTGCTCGGCCTCCTGGGCGTCGCGGTCTGGGATCCGTCTGTCGCCGCCGGCATTGCCCGTATCTCGCTCGGCATCATCGGTGTGCTGGGCTTTGCGATCATCGTCGCCCTGGTGGCGCAGGGTTACGACCGGGCGATCATGCTCGTGCCCACGTGGGTGTTGTTGCTGTCGTGGCTTGTCGGCGCGGGCATGACGGTTACGGGTGCGCTCGCCAATGACATCGTGCAGCCGGCGCTCGCGGGCGGGCTGGTGCTGGTGGTGCTCCTGATCGGCTTCACGGTGATGCAGCATGCCTTCGCCGGCGGCGCCATCGCGCAGGGGCTGATTTCGGATGTGGAACGGCGCGCCCTGGCGCTGACCGGCTGCGGCGACATTATCTGGGACTGGGACATAGACCGCGACCGCATCTCCACCGGCAACGAGGTGGAAGAACTGCTTGGCCTCAAGCAGGGGCTTCTCGAAGGGCCGGCACGTGACTGGCTCGATATCCTTCACCCGCAGGATCGCGACACGTTCCGCGGCACGCTGGACGCGGTCATCGATCAGCGCCGCGGCCGCATCTCGCAGGCTTTCCGCCTGCGGTCCGAGGATGGACACTATCGCTGGTTTCGCCTGCGCGCGCGCCCGATTATCGGCTCCGATGGCGAGGTGATCCGCTGCGTCGGCACGCTGCTCGACATCACCGAACAGAAGGTGACGGAGGAGCGGCTGTTGCATGATGCGGTGCATGACAATCTGACGGGACTGCCGAACCGAGAGCTTTTCCTCGACCGCCTTCAGGCGGCGCTTGCCCGTGCACGTGCGGAAGGATTGGCGCGCCCGTCGGTGTTGATGATCGATCTCGACCGCTTCAAGCAGGTCAATGATTCAATCGGCCTGTCGGCCGGCGACAGCATCCTGTTGACGGTCGCACGCCGGATCTCGCGTCAACTCAAGCCTCAGGATGCGCTCGCACGATTGAGCGGCGACACCTATGGGCTGCTGCTTCTGTCAGAGCCCTCGGCCGACCGTGTGGCGACCTTTGCCGACGCCATTCGCAGGGCGGTGCGTTCCCCGATCACATTCGGCGATCAGGAAGTCTTTCTCACCTCTTCGGTCGGCATCGCCATCTATGAGGGAAATGACAGCGAGGTCGGCGCACCCGAGATGATGCGCGAGGCCGATGTCGCAATGAACCATGCCAAGCGCATGGGCGGCGACCGCGTCGAGGTGTTCCGCCCCTCGCTTCAGTCCAGCGGTGCGAGCCGGGTCGAACTGGAAGCGGATCTGCGCAAGGCGCTCAACACCGACGGGATCACGGTATTCTACCAGCCGATCGTGCGTCTGGCGGACCGGTCCATCGCAGGCTTCGAGGTTCTGGCGCGCTGGAATCACCCGCGCCGCGGGGCGATCTCGCCGACGGAGTTCATCCCCATCGCCGAACAGTCGGGCCTGATCAACGAGTTGGGTCTCTTCGTGCTCGACCGCAGCGCGCGACAATTGTCGGAGTGGCAGTCGAAGTTTCGGGTCCCCGTTCCCCATTTCATCAGCGTCAACGTGTCGTCGCTGCAACTCCTGCGGCATGAGTTGATCAATGACGTGAAACAGGTGCTGTCGCGCTCCTCGCTGGAGCCGGGAACGCTGAAGCTGGAACTCACCGAATCCGTGGTGATGGCCAATCCGGAATACTCCGCGCGCATGCTGGAGCGGCTGCGCGCGCTCGGTGCCGGCTTGTCGCTGGACGACTTCGGCACAGGCTACTCCTCGCTCAGCTATCTGCAGCGCTTCCGCTTCGACACCATCAAGGTCGACCAGTCCTTCGTGCGGCCGAATGGTCGCAGTGCGCGGCCGGTGATCCTGCGCTCGATTATCGCACTCGGGCACGACCTCGGCATGCAGGTGGTGGCGGAAGGCGCGGAGACGGAGTCGGATTCGCTGGAGTTGCATCAGCTCGGCTGCGAATTCGCGCAAGGCTTCCTCTACGGTCAGCCGATGGAAGCTTCCGAGGCGACGAAGCTGCTTCAGGCGGAGATGGAAGCGCTCAGCGTCTGACACGCGCTCCAAACGGTGGATGCGGTCCGGCGGGTGCGCCCGACGCGCTCAGCCCTTGAACGGCGCCATGCCGCGCCGCGCAAGCTCGTCGGCGCGTTCGTTGTCGTCGTGGCCGGCATGGCCCTTCACCCAGTGCCAGACCACTTCGTGGCGCTTGCGTGCCTCGTCCAGGCTTTGCCAGAGTTCCGCGTTCTTCACCGGCTTCTTGTCGGCGGTCTTCCAGTTGTTGCGCTTCCAGTTGTGCAGCCACTTGGTGATGCCGTCGCGCACATAAGTGCTGTCGGTGTGCAGATCCACCGCGCAGGGCCGTTTCAGCGCGTTCAACGCCTCGATCGCTGCCGTCAGTTCCATCCGGTTGTTGGTGGTCTGCGCCGCGCCGCCGCACAATTCGCGCTCATTGTCCCCGAAGCGCAGCAGCGCGCCCCAGCCGCCGGGCCCCGGATTGCCCGAGCAGGCGCCATCGGTGTGGATCGTCACGCGCGATGCGGTGTCGCTCACGCCGCTCATCCCGTCAGGCCGTAATCGGTTGCGGTGGAAACGCGCTGGTGGACGCGCAGCTTCTTCAGGTACTCGATCGGATCCTTCGGCGTCACCAGCGCGCCTTCGGGAACGCGCAGCCAGTCGTGCAGGCGGGTCAGAAGGAAGCGCAGGGCCGCGCCGCGTGCCAGCAGCGGCAGCGCATCGAATTCCGCCGGAGTGAAGGGCCGCACCGCGCGATAGGCATTCAGCAGAGCGCGCGCCTTGGTGACGTTGAAGGAGAGATCCGGCTCGAAGCACCAGGCATTCAGGCAGATCGCGACGTCGTAGGCGAAGGCGTCGTTGCAGGCGAAATAGAAGTCGATCAGGCCCGACAGCCGGTCGCCGAGAAAGAACACATTGTCGGGGAAAAGGTCCGCATGGATCACGCCGCCCGGCAGGTTGCGCGGCCAGTGAGCCTCCAGGTGATCGAGTTCGGCGGTCAGCTCATCGGCGAGCCCTTCGCTGATCGTGTCGGCCTGGTCGATGGAATCGGCCAGAAGCGGCCGCCAGCTGTCGACCGACAGGGTGTTTGTGCGGGTCATCCGGAAATTTGCGCCCGCGAGGTGGAATTCGGCCATCGCCTTTCCAAGGGCTGCGCAATGATCGCGCTTCGGACGGCGCACCCACATTCCGTCGAGAAAGGTGATGATCGCGGCCGGGCGGCCGGCGAGTTGGCCGAGCATCGCGCCGTCGCGCGCGGCGACCGGTGTCGGACAGGAGATGCCCTTGTCGGCGAGATGGCGCATCAACTCAATGAAGAAGGGAAGATCCGCCGGATCGACGCGCTTTTCATAAAGGGTGAGAATGAAATACCCGGCGTCCGTATGCAGCAGGAAGTTGGAGTTCTCGACCCCTTCCGCGATGCCCTTGCAGGCGAGCACGCCGCCGATATCGTATCCCGCGACGAAAGCGGCGAGCTCCTCGTCGGATACATCCGTGTAAACTGCCATTTCTGTGTTGTTTCTTCTTGTCTGGATTGCAATTGGCGCGGATGCCGGGGCAGCCGGCCTCAGGGGGCGATGGGGTTGCGGGCGTCGGTCAGGATGCGGCCGCCGATGGCGACGAAACAGGCCCCGGCCACGCGCTCGATCCAGTGCTGAAGGCCGGTGAAGCGGCGAAGCACCGGGCCGGAGGACATGAACAGGCTGACGAGCGTGTACCACAGCGCCGCCGCTGCCACGACCAGCGCGACCATGGCGACAAGCACCCAGACAGGCGTTTGCGCCGTCACGGAGGTTGCGAAGACGCTGGCGAAGAGCACGATGGCCTTGGGATTGGTCATTGTGACGAGAAAGCCGAATACGACCGGATTGCGCCGGGGCGCGTCATCGGCGATGCCGATTTCAAGCGTTTGGGGCCGTGCGAAAAGAAGCCGGATGCCGAGCCAGGCGAGATAGGTCCCGCCGGCGACGCGCAGCACGATGGCCAGCCACTGGTACTCGACGAGCAGGGCGGACAGGCCGGCCAGCGACAGCGTGGCATAGACGCCGAGCCCCAGCGAAACGCCGGCGGTGGTCATCAGTCCGGCGCGGGCGCCATGTGCCATCGACGCGCGCACGACGGCGATAAAGTCCGGTCCCGGCAGCATCAGGGCGGGCAGGAAGATCGCGAAAACCGCGATGAAGACGCCGAGCCACTCCATATCCGCCTCCTCAGATTGTCACGGAACGCTCTCCGGCCCCGTCGCAGGTTTATTCGGCCGCCTCGCGCAGGGCGCGCGGCAGGTTGAAGGCGATCGTTTCTTCCGCCGTGCGCACACTTTCCACCGACACCTCGTAGCGATCCGCGAAGGCGCCGATGATCTCTTCCACCAGAACCTCCGGCGCGGAGGCGCCGGCGGTGATGCCGAGGCTCGAAAGCCCGGAAAACCGCTCCCAGGGGATGTCGGACGCGCGCTGCACCAGAACGGCGAACGGGCAGCCGGCGCGTTCCGCGACTTCGCGCAGCCGCTGCGAGTTGGAGGAATTCGGAGCGCCCACCACGATCATCGCGTCGATTTTCGGCGCAACGGCCTTCACCGCTTCCTGCCGGTTGGTGGTGGCGTAGCAGATGTCGTCCTTGTGCGGGGCGACGATCTCGGGGAAACGCTGGGTGAGCACCTCGACGATGGCGCGCGTGTCGTCGACCGACAGCGTCGTCTGGGTGATCCAGGCGAGCGGCTTGCCGCCGGTGGGCACATAGGCGCGGGCATCCTCCACCGTCTCGACGAGGCGCACCGCGCCCTCGGGCAGTTGGCCCATGGTGCCGATCACCTCCGGGTGGCCGGCATGGCCGATGAGAACGATCTCCCGGCCGCGCCGGAAATGGATCTCGGCTTCCTTGTGGACCTTGGAGACGAGCGGGCACGTTGCGTCGAGATAGAACATGTTGCGGGCCTGCGCCGCGGCCGGAACGGATTTCGGCACGCCATGGGCGGAGAACACCACCGGGCGCTCGACGTCCTCGTCCGGGATCTCGGTCAGTTCCTCGATGAAGACCGCGCCCTTGGTCTTCAGGCTTTCCACCACGTATTTGTTGTGCACGATTTCATGGCGGACGTAGACCGGTGCGCCGAAGCGTTCCAGCGCAAGCTCGACGATCTGAACGGCGCGGTCGACGCCGGCGCAAAAACCGCGCGGCGCGCACAGCAGCACGCGCAGGGGCGTGCGGTCCTGCGCCCGGTCGCTGGATGTTCCCGTATCGCTGGATGTCGAAGCCAAGCCGGGCCTCCCTTTGTTCGCCTGCCCGTGTGGCGCGCGGCTCTGGACGGCGCACCCGGTTCCCGGCAATAGAGGGTTGCACCCGGCACCTGTCAAGAGTTGCCGGTCACGCCGCCGTCCATTGTCGAAGCGGGGAGGGGCTGGCGTCTCGCCAAGTCCGCGGCGGACTGATATAGACGGGCGCTGTCGAGATTTCGGGACACGGGTTGAAGTGAAAGAGACGGATATGGACAAGACTGTCGGAATGCGCCGGGCCGGATCTGTCGCGGCTGTCGTCATGGCGCTGGCACTGGCCGGCTGCGGCAGCGACGGTGGCGGCAGCGTCTTTGGCGGCGGAGATGTTGGCAAGACGATCATTTCCGGCAATGCTTCCGGCAAGTCCGCCGTCGATGTCGACCCGGACGTGTTTCGCAAGGATGTGCCGTGTCCGTCGCTTGAGGTCGAGGACAACGGCTACATCATCATGAAATCGCTGCGCGGCAAGGACGATGACCCGCGCGCGCTGCAATATCAGGCGAACCTGGAAAAATGGGCGCGCACGTGTCGCCGGGAGGGGGGCGAAGTGAAGATGACGCTCGGTGTCTCCGGCCGCGTCACGCCGGGCCCGGCCTGGGAGGGAGGCGAAATCTTCCTGCCTGTCCGCGTCACTTTCGTTTCCAACGAGGCCGGAGACGACACCGGGCGCAAACGGGCGAAGCCGACCATGCTGACCGTTCCGGTCACGCTGGGCGCGGGCGCGCCTGCCGAGCAGTGGGCGCTGGTGGAGCAAAACCTCGTCGTTCCCCAGACCGGTTCGGTCAAACTCGAAATAGCGCTGGACGACGGCCGCAAACGGCGGCAATAGGAGGCGGTGATTGACAGTCCGAGTCGGAGTGCCGACAATGACTGGACGTGACTGACGCGGCGTTTTCGTTGTGCGCCGCAGGGTTTCCCCGCACCGGGCCGGTCGAAGGACCATCCCTTGGGGACAATCCGAAACGACTTGCGGGAGAGGTCGGCGTAGGGCGCCGGCGCCGAAGGAGCAACCGCCCCGGAAACTCTCAGGCAAAAGGACCGCCGGTCGAGCAACGCTCTGGAAAGCAGGACGCGCAAGCCGAAAGGCATGCTCGCCCTCACCGAAGGAGTAACCGCCCTCATCAAGGCGCGCCATCCGTGCGCGGGCGGGAAATCTCTCAGGTCGTCGGGACAGAGGGGGTGCGTGGATGCTCATGTGTTCGCGTCACCATTCCCTCTTGCGCCAGGACGCCCCATGACCGACGCCTCCCTGTTGTCGACGCCGCTCACCGATCTTCACCGCGAGCTCGGCGCGAGGCTCGTGCCCTTCGCCGGCTACGAGATGCCGGTGCAATACCCGCAGGGCATCATCGCCGAACACACCCATACGCGCGAGAAGGCCGGTCTGTTCGACGTTTCCCACATGGGCCAGGCGTGGCTCGTCGGCCCGGATTTCGAGACGACCGCCGCAGCACTCGAGCGCATCACGCCGTCCGCCATCGCGGCGCTCAAGCCGGGCCGCCAGCGCTACACCGTGCTCTTGAACGAGACCGGCGGCATCGTCGACGACCTGATGGTGAGCCGTCCGGAAGGGGCAGAAAATGACGGCCGGCTGTTTCTCGTGGTCAACGCCTCGCGCAAGGCGGTCGACTACGAGACGATCGCGGCAAGCTTGCCTGAAAACGTCCGGCTGGAGTCCATCGAGGACCGCGCGCTGATCGCGCTTCAGGGGCCGATGGCCGCCGATGTCTTGAAGGCGCATGCGCCCGAGGCCGCCGACATGGCCTTCATGGCGGCACGGTCCATGGAATTCGACGGCATTGCCGTTCATGTCTCGCGCTCCGGCTACACCGGCGAGGACGGCTACGAGCTGTCCGTTCCGGCCGGCGCTGCGGAGGCGATTGCCCGCGCACTGCTCGCCGACGAGCGGGTCGCGCCGGTCGGGCTCGGCGCGCGCGATTCGCTGCGCCTGGAAGCCGGGCTTTGCCTCTACGGTCACGACATCGACGAGACCACCTCGCCGGTCGAGGGCGCGATCACCTTCGTTTTGCAGAAGCGGCGCAAGGAGGCGGGCGACTTTCCCGGCGCCAAGCGCATTCTGGCGGAACTCGCGAACGGCCCGGAGCGTGTGCGCGTCGGCTTCACGCTCGAGGGCCGCGCGCCGGCGCGCGAAGGCGCGGAAATCCGCGATGCCTCCGGCAACGCAATCGGCACGGTGACCTCCGGCGGCTTCGCGCCGAGCCTCGGCGCGCCGATCGCCATGGGCTATGTCGATCCGGCCAACGCCAAGGTCGGCACGAAGCTGACCCTCGTCGTGCGGAGCCGCGAGCTTCCCGCGACCGTTGCCGACATGCCCTTCGTGCCGCAGCGCTACCACCGCAAGCCGACCGCCTGACGGCTGTCTTTCGCTGACGCCCTCCCGCGTCTTTCATCCCTGGACGCTCGAAGCGTCCGCCATCCCTGGACGCTCAAAGCGTCCGCGCCATGTGACTTTCCATCCGGAGGAACGAGACGATGTCCACCCGCTACACCGAAGACCACGAATGGATTGCCGTCGAGGGCGATGTCGCCACCGTCGGCATCACCAATTATGCCCAGGAGCAGCTCGGCGACGTCGTCTTCGTCGAACTTCCCGAGGTCGGCCGCAAGGTCGCCAAGGGCGACGAGGCCGCCGTGGTCGAGAGCGTCAAGGCGGCGTCGGAGGTCTACGCGCCGCTCGACGGCGAGGTCGTCGGCGCCAACGACATGCTGGCGGACGAGCCGGGCAAGGTGAACGAGGATCCCGAAGGCGCGGCCTGGTTTCTCAAGATCAGGATGTCCGACACCGGCCAGCTCGAGGGCCTGATGGACGAAGCCGCCTACAAGACGCATCTCGAGGGTCTTTGAGGCGTATGGCGAAACACCTCTACCGGGCCGATGTCAGTTGGCGATGTTCGGGCGATTTCGCCGCGAACACCTACAGCCGGGGCCATGACTGGTCGTTCGACGGCGGGATCACCGTTCCCGCGTCCGCCTCGCCGAGCGTGGTGCCGCTGCCGCACTCCGTGGAGGCGGCCGTCGACCCGGAAGAGGCCTTCGTCGCCGCCATATCCAGCTGCCACATGCTGTGGTTTCTCGATCTGGCGCGCCGCGACGGGCTCGAGGTGGAAAGCTATACCGACCGGGCGGACGGAACGATGGACCGCATCGCGCCCGGCAAGATGGCCGTGACCCATGTGGCGCTTCGCCCGGAAGTCGTTTTCTCAGGCGATGTCCTGCCCGACGCCGATCGGCTCGATGCCCTGCACCACAAGGCCCATGAGGCCTGTTTCATCGCCAATTCCGTGACCAGCGAAATCGTCATTGAGGCCCGGCCCGCGCGCCTCGCGCAGGTTGCACAAGATGATCGTCAAGGAGCGTAACATGCGCTATCTGCCCCTTTCCGACGCCGACCGCGCCGACATGCGCGCCCGTGTCGGCGTTTCCGACATCGACGAGATCTTCGTCGACATTCCGACCAGCGCCCGCCTCGACGGGTTGCTCGACCTTCCGAAGCGCCAGAGCGAATTTGGCGTCGAACGCGACATGTCGCGCATGGCGCTGAAAAACGTCCCGGCCTCCGCCGTGCCGTTCTTCGTGGGTGCCGGCGCCTACAAGCACCATGTGCCGGCAAGCGTCGATCACCTGATCCAGCGCTCGGAGTTCCTGACCTCCTACACGCCCTATCAGCCCGAGGTCACGCAGGGCACGCTGCAGTATCTCTTCGAGTTCCAGACGCAGGTCGCAGCCCTCACCGCCATGGATGTGGCCAATGCCTCCATGTACGACGGTTCGACCGGAACGGCGGAAGCCGTGCTGATGGCGCACCGGGTGACCAAGCGCAACAAGGCGGTTCTCTCCGGCGGGTTGCATCCGCAATATCGCGATGTCGTCGAGGGCCTGAGCGCCATGGCCGGCGACACGGTGGAAAGCCTGCCGGCCGATCCGAACGCCACCGAGGATATCCTGTCGAAGATCGACGACGAGACCTCCTGCGTCGTCGTGCAGTCGCCGTCCTTCTACGGCCAGCTGATCGACCTGAAGCCGATTGCGGAAAAGGCGCATGCCCATGGCGCGCTGCTGATCGCCGTCTTCACCGAGGTGATGTCGCTCGGCCTGATCGAGCCGCCGGGCGCGCAAGGCGCGGACATCGTTGTCGGCGAGGGCCAGTCCATCGGCAATGGCCTCAACTTCGGCGGTCCCTATGTCGGGCTGTTCGCCACGCGGCAGAAATACATCCGCCAGATGCCGGGTCGGCTCTGCGGCGAGACCGTCGACGCCAACGGCAAGCGCGGCTTCGTCCTCACGCTTTCGACCCGCGAGCAGCACATCCGCCGCGACAAAGCGACGTCGAACATCTGCACCAACTCCGGGCTTTGCTGTCTCGCCTTCACCGTCCACATGACGCTTCTGGGCGGCAAGGGGCTGGAGAAGCTGGCGAGGATCAACCACGCCCATGCGGTGAAGCTGAAGGCGATGCTGGAAGAGCTTCCGGGCGTTTCGGTGATCAACGACGCCTTCTTCAACGAGTTCACCGTGAAGCTGCCGATGGAGGCAACCGCGGTCGTCGAGGCGCTGGCGCGTCAGGGGATCTTGGGAGGCGTGCCGGTTGCGCGGCTGGAGCCGGGCAAGGCCGATCTTGAAAACCTGCTGCTCGTGGCATCGAGCGAGATCAATTCCGACGAGGACCGCGAGGCCTTCGTCGCCGCGCTGAAGGAGGTGCTGGCATGAGCATGAACAATCAGGGACGCCCCTCCACCCCGGCCGAGACGGGCGGAATGACCGGGCATCCGACCTTCACCGGCAACAAGGCGTTGCAGATGGAGGAGCCGCTGCTGTTCGAGACCGGTCGCACGGATATCTGTGGCGTCGATCTCGACGAGCCGGAGGATTTCACGCCCGCACTCGGGGCGCATGCCCGCAAGGCGGAGCTGGATCTGCCCGCGCTCACCGAGCCGGAAACCATGCGCCACTTCGTGCGGCTGAGTTCAAAGAACTACGCCATCGACGCCGGGCTTTATCCGCTTGGCTCCTGCACGATGAAGCACAATCCGCGCCTGAACGAGAAGATGGCGCGGCTGCCGGGCTTCGGCGACATTCACCCGCTGCAGCCGCTTTCCACCGTGTCGGGCGCGATCGACCTGATCGACGAACTGTCCCACTGGCTGATGACCATGACCGGCATGAGCGCGGTGGCGATGAGCCCCAAGGCCGGCGCGCATGGCGAACTCTGCGGCATGATGGCGATCAAGGCGGCGCACACGGCGGCCGGGCGCGCTCCCAGGATCGTGTTGGTGCCCGAATCCGCCCATGGCACCAATCCGGCGACCGCCGCCCTTCTCGGCTACAAGGTCGTTTCCATCGAGGCGCGCGCGGACGGCACGGTCGATCCGGCCGCCGTCGAGGCGCGGATCGCGGAGCATGAGGGCGACATCGCCGGCATCATGCTGACCAACCCGAACACCTGCGGGCTGTTCGAGCGCGACATCATCGCCATCGCCGACGCGATCCACGCGGCCAACGGCTATTTCTACTGCGACGGGGCGAATTTCAACGCCATCGTCGGCAAGGCGCGGCCCGGCGATCTTGGCGTCGACGCCATGCACATCAACCTGCACAAGACCTTCTCCACCCCGCATGGCGGCGGCGGACCGGGCTCGGGTCCGGTGGTGCTCTCCGACCGGCTCGCGCCCTTCGCCCCGCTCCCCTTCCTGCGCAAGAACGACGACGGCGTGACCTGGGTGGAAAGCGAGACCGAGCTGAAGGACGGCGAGAAGCCGTTCGGTCGCATGACCGCCTTCCACGGCCAGATGGGCATGTATGTGCGCGCGCTCGCCTACATGAAGAGCCACGGCGCCGACGGTCTGCGTCAGGCCTCGGAGGACGCCGTCTTGAACGCCAACTACGTGCGCGTCGGGCTGGAAGACCTGATGAGCCTGCCGTTCGGCTCGCGCTGGTGCATGCACGAGGTGCTGTTCGACGACAGTTTCCTCAAGGACACCGGCGTCACCACCCTCGACTTCGCCAAGGCGATGATCGACGAGGGCTATCACCCGATGACCATGTATTTCCCGCTGGTCGTCCACGGCGCGATGCTGATCGAGCCGACGGAATCGGAAAGCCGCTCCTCGCTCGATCTCTTTATCGCCACCATGCGCGATTTGGTGATGCATGCGTCGAAGGGCAAGACGGATCGCTTCAAGGGCGCGCCGTTCCATGCGCCGCGCGCACGCCTCGACGAGACCCGCGCCGCGCGCAAACCGGTGCTCAAGTGGGAACGCCCCGCCCCGCGCGCGGTCGAGCCGGCCGCGGCGGAGTAATCCTCTTCTTCCCGAGTGACAAACAGTGAAACGCCCGGCCATCGCGCCGGGCGCAGATTGTCGCCAAAGAGCGAATACCCGCCTCGCGTCGTCCCGGGCAAGGCGTCAGCCGCGACCCGGGATCGGGGAGCGCAAGAGCCGGATTTTTCAAGCCAATGAAAACAGACAGTCAGTGCCTCTCCGATCCCGGATCTCCGCTTGTGCGGAGTCCGGGATGACGCCTTTTTGAGGCTTTGCCATCCCTCTCGCCCGGCCATCGCGCCGGGCGTTTTCGTTTCGGCTGTGCGGTTGCACAATGAAACACAATATGTCAATTTGACATTAAATATGTCAAATTGAGGGGATGGTGGTGACGGACAAGACCCAGGCCCTGTACGGCCTCCTGCAGCAGGTGCGGCCGTTGCACCGGCGGGTAGCCCGTTCTGTTGGCGATCATCTGGACGGCACAGGGATCGGGGTCGGCGAGCGCGCGGTGCTGGCGCTTCTGGTGGAAAGCGGGCCGCTCAGCGTCCCGGCAATTGGCCGTGCGCTCTTCTTGCCGCGTCAGAACGTGCAGAAATGGGTCGACGGCCTTCGTGCCGCAGATCTCGTGGAACGTCGCGCAAACCCGGCGCACCGTCGGTCCTATCTCATCGCGGCGACGGAGGCGGGGCGTCGTCTGTTTGCGGAAATCCGCAAGCGCGAGGATGCCGCCGTCGCCGATCTTGCCGCGCGCCTTTCGCCGGCGGACGTCAACGTTGCGACACAGGTGCTGTCCGCCTGTCTGGAGCATTTCTCGCCCTTCGAGGACGATCCCGACCACCCCGGGCCGCTCGCCTGACACGACTTGCAAGGAGATCCCCATGTGGCCCGTCATCCTCGGCGCTGTCGTCATCGCGCTAACCGGTCTCGCCGCATTCTTCGTCGCGACGGCGCGGCGCATCGCCCGTCCGACGACGGGTGAAACCATTGCGGGCAATGCCGGGAACGGTGCGCTTCTCGTCATCGACATGCAGGAGGATTTCACGAGGTCGCAAGGCGCGAACGCCTATGATCCGGCCGCCCGCGACCGGGCGATTGCCCGTATCAACGACCTCGTCGCGGCGGCAAGACAGGCCGGCGAGCCGGTCGCCTTCATCCGTCAGGAACATCAGGGCAGGGCGGTGCAATGGGTCGCGAGCCTCCTGCTCGGAGGGGCCGGCAATCCGGGCCGGCCGGGCGCGCGGCTCGACAGGGATATCGACGCACAAGGGGCTCCGGTCTTCATCAAGCATGTCGCCGACGCCTTTTCCGCCCCCGCGCTCGATGCCTGGTTGCGCGACCAAGGCGTCGGGCGTCTCACCCTGTGCGGGCTGGACCTCGCCCATTGCGTGCGCTCAACGGCGCTTGGCGCGCGCAACCGGGGCTATTGCGTCGCGGTCGACCTGGCCGGATCGCTTGCCGCAGGCGAAAGATCGGCATGTCGCGCCAAAAAAGAGATGAAAGACGCCGGCATCGGTTTGCGCGGACCCGGGGCGTTTGCCGTTGCCGCCACAGTGCCAGCTTGACGGGGCCAACGGGGTGACCGCGATGACGGCTGCTGGACAGACTGTCCATCCATCGCGGCCTTGTCGAAGGCGTTTTGCGCGCCCATGTTCCGGCTGACACGAACAGGATTTATCACCATGTCCCATCAAACCGATCTCGACACCCGCACCGGGCTGTCGGACGAACTGCTTTTCCTGTTGCGCCAGTATCCGCGTCAGGCGTGGGATGCGCATCCGAATCTCGGCGGCATGGCCCGCTTCTGGCTCGACCGGCACAACGGCTTTCGCCAGCTTGGCGGCGTGCTTGAGGACGCGCTCTCCCGCTTTCGCGAGGGCGAGATGGAGCCGCACGCCTTCGGAGCGTTTTTCGCGCCGCGCCTGCAACAGTTCCTGAGCGAATTGCACCATCATCACATGATCGAGGACCAGCACTATTTTCCGGTGTTCATGGCGGCGGAAACACGGCTGACGCGTGGCTTCGAGGTGCTTGAGGGCGACCATGAAATGATCCACACCCGCATCGAGCAGGTGATCGCCAGCGCCAACGGGCTGCTCGGACACCTTCAGGGAACGGATCGCGATGCGATTCGCCGCGCCGCCGATGGATATGCCGTCGACAGCGACCGGCTGATCGGCGGACTGATGCGCCATCTCGACGACGAGGAAGACCTGATCGTGCCGCTGATCCTTGAGCGCGGCGAGGGGCCGCTCGGCATCGGTTGATCATGCAGCTTTGAGAAAAGAAAACCGCCCCCGCCCTTGAAGGGGCGGAGGCGGGCAGAGCTGCGGGGAAGCGCTCTTTAGAACTCTAATTCGCAACGGGCGCCGCCTTGCGGAACGCCTGGCGCAGGACATCGATCGGTTGGCGCTTGCCGGCTTCCATGACGTGCCAGAAGGTCCAGCCGTTGCAGGCCTCCTGACCCTGGACCAGCGCGCCGACCTTGTGGATCGAGCCGCTGTGGTCGCCTGAGGCAAGCGAGCCGTCGGCACGCACTTTGGCTTTGTGCTTGCCCTTGGCGCAGGTCAGTTCCGCACCCGGCGCGATCATGCCGGCTTCCAGCAGATTGCCGAAGGGCACGCGCGGTGCGGCGCGTTTGCTGCGGGTGACGTTCAGCGCCGCCGGGTCGAGCGGGTCGATGGCTTGGATCCGCGCCGTGGCCGCGTCGATGTAGTCCTGCTCGCGTTCGACCCCGACGTAGTGACGGCCGAGCTTCCGTGCAACCGCACCCGTGGTGCCGGTGCCGAAGAAGGGATCGAGCACGACGTCGCCCGGATTGGAAGACGCCAGCAGCACCCGGTAGAGCAGGCTTTCCGGCTTTTGTGTCGGATGCACCTTCTGACCCTCGCCGTCCTTCAGCCGCTCGCCGCCCGTACACAAGGGCAGATGCCAGTCGGAGCGCATTTGAAGGTCGTCGTTGAAGGCCTTCAGCGCCTCGTAGTTGAAGGTGTATTTCGCGTCCCGTGAGGGCGAGGCCCAGATCATCGTCTCGTGGGCATTGGTGAACCGCTTGCCGCGAAAGTTCGGCATCGGATTCGACTTCAGCCACACGACGTCGTTCAGGATCCAGAACCCGAGGTCCTGCAGGATGCTGCCGACGCGGAAGATGTTGTGATAGGACCCGATCACCCACAGACCGCCGTCCGGCTTCAGGACACGTTTGGCCGCGAGCAGCCAGGCCCGGGTGAAGGCGTCATAGGCCTCGAAACTGGCGAACTGGTCCCAGTGATCGTCGCAGGCATCCACCCGCGACTGGTCGGGGCGGTGCAGGTCTCCGCCGAGCTGGAGATTGTAGGGCGGATCGGCGAAGACGAGATCGACCGAGTTCTTGGGCAACCGTTCCAGCGCGGCCACGCAATCCCCCTTGAGGATCGTGTCGAGCCATGCGGGTTCGGAGCCGGGAACCGGCGGTGAACCATCTTGGTGGAAGCGGGGTGCCACGGCGGGCACCCCTTTACGCTGTACACTCATTGCGACGCAAAACCTCACGCAATTACGAGCTTCATGGTTACCGGGCTTGGTAAATCAGCGGTTAAGGCCTCAAACAAAAAAGACTTTATGAATCAACACTCTGTTTACCGTTTTAAACGCCGCGCCCTTGCCTGCTTCGCTTCGTTAACGGGCGGGTTCGAAGCTGTAACCCGGCAGGATCTGCCCAACGGACTGTGCGGACAGGCGATTTTCCCAGAAGGCGGGGGCGGGCGTTGCAAATTGCATGAAACGGCCATGTCGAAGCGTTAACGTCGCCACGCGTCGGGCAGGCGGGTGACGGTCGCCAAGAAAAATCTTTTCAGCCGATGAAAAAATATTCATAATTGTCGTCGGTCCGCAGGGATGGCCGGCGCGGGGCAAAAAGGCCCATGCGAGGAAACCGGAAGGGTGGCATGACATGGCGGACGACGCGAAGCACGAACCCCGGCCAGGCGCGATGCTGCATGAACCCGAGGCCGTGGCCTACACCGGATATCGCGACGCAGAGGCCGCCGTTGCGCGCCTGGAAGAGATTTTCCAGACCAACACCGCCTTCCTGCGCGATGCCTTCCAGAGGTTCCTGACCGGGGAAATCCCGGAAGGCCGGGTGCGGGCCTGCTACCCGGAGATCCGGCTGGTGACCCAGACGCACGGTCGGGTCGACAGCCGGCTGGCCTATGGCTTCGTCTCGGGGCCGGGTGTGCACACCACCTCCGTCACCCGTCCGGACCTCTTCCACGATTATCTGCTGGAACAGATAGCGCTTCTGCTCGGCAATCACGAGGTGCCGGTCGAGATCGGCGTTGGCGATCTTCCGATCCCGCTGCATTTCGCCTTTTACGACGGCACGCATGTCGAGGGTGCCGAGCTTGCCCTGCAAAGGCCGCTTGCGGATGTCTTCGACCTTCCGGACCTTTCCGTGCTCGACGATGCCATTGTCAACGGTACCTTCGAGGCGGGACCCGGACGTCCGCGTCCGCTGGCGCCCTTCACCGCTCCCCGCGTCGACTATTCCCTGCACCGCCTGCAGCACTACACGGCGACGGCTGCCGGCCATTTCCAGAACTATGTGATCCTGACGAACTATCAGTTCTACATGGACGAATTCTGCCGGCTGGCGCGCGAGCTCCTGGCCGACCCCGAAAGCGGCTACACTCATTTCATCGAACCCGGCAATGTCGTTACCCGGGCGGGAGACCTTGAGCCGGACGAGGGCGAGGCGCCGGCGCGGCTGCCGCAGATGCCGGCTTATCATCTCGCCCGTCCCGACCAGTCCGGCATCACCATGATCAACATCGGCGTCGGGCCCTCCAACGCCAAGACGATCACCGACCACGTCGCGGTGCTCAGGCCCCATGCCTGGCTGATGCTTGGCCATTGCGCGGGCCTGAGGAACAGCCAGCAGCTCGGCGACTACGTGCTTGCCCATGGCTATGTCCGCGAGGACCACGTGCTCGACGCCGATCTGCCCGCCTGGGTGCCGATCCCGCCGCTCGCCGAGATCCAGGTGGCGCTGGAAGGCGCGGTGGAGGAGGTCACGGGGCTGGCCGGCTACGAGCTGAAGCGGGTGATGCGCACCGGCACGGTCGCCTCCATCGACAACCGCAACTGGGAACTCAGGGACCACCGCGAGCCGGTGCAGCGATTCTCGCAGTCGCGCGCCATCGCGCTCGACATGGAATCGGCGACGATCGCCGCCAACGGCTTCCGCTTCCGCGTTCCTTACGGCACGCTCTTGTGCGTCTCCGACAAGCCGCTGCACGGCGAATTGAAATTGCCGGGCATGGCGACGGATTTCTACAAGCGCCAGGTGGCGCAGCACCTCAGGATCGGCATTCTCAGCATGGAAAAGCTGCGCGCCATGCCGCGCGAGCGGCTGCATTCGCGCAAGCTCAGGAGCTTTGCCGAGACGGCGTTCCAGTAACGTTTCCGGTCAGCGAAACGCCGGGCCGTGGCACCAGCAGGTCAGCGAATGGCGCGTGCCGCGCGTGACGGGCGCGACCCGGTGCAGCATGAAGGAGGCGAACAGCGTGGCATCGCCCGTGCCGCGTTCCGCCGTCGCGCTGGTGCTGCCCAGATTGATCTCCAGCGCGCCGCCGTCGTAGCTCTCCGGCGCGCTCAACTGCACGACGATGGTGAGCTTGCGCCAACGCGCGATCGGCCCGTCGCCGATGTCGGAGTGCCAGTCGTAATGCCCCTCGACGCTTTCGTCGTAGCTCGCGACCTGCAGCCTTTCGCGAAAATCGGTGATGTCGAAATCGAAGCGGTCGCGATTGGCTTCTGCCACGCCGGCGACGATGCGCTCCATCACCCAGGCGGCGCTGGTCTTGTCGTCGAGCCAGGAGATGTCGGCGCGGCGGATGTTGTGATTGTGCAATCCGCCGACGAGCCCGCCGGAGGCGGCTTGCGCATCGGCTGCGAGACGGATGACCTCCGCCGCCTCCGCACGGGAAAAAAGCGCGGGATGGGAATGCGTGAACATGGCCGAAGTCTCCGCAACGGCAGATCGATGCGCGTCTATGGGCGAGAACGTCGGGAAATGCAATTCAAATGCGAAGGCGGAGCGTTATACACGCAGACCCGCCGCCAGCGCTTTGCGCATCACTGTGGGCAGGGCCTCGCTGTCTAGGTCCTGCGGGTCCGACCACCAGTGTCCATCGGGGGCGTCCGGCGTGCCCTTGAGTTCCGCGCGCCAGATCGCCAGTTCCAGATGAAAATGCGTGAAGGTGTGGCGCACGTCGCCAGCAATCCGCTGCCATTCCGGCGTCAGGCGTGCAATCGCGTCCGGCACTTGCGCAAGGTCATCCTGCGTCGCCGTCTCGCCCCACGCACTCACCGGCGGCTCGCTCATGCCGCCGAGCAGGCCCTTGGGCGGACGCCGCCGCAACAGCACGGCGCCATCGCCGCGCCGGAGCACGAAGGCCATGCCCCGGCGCGTCGGCTTTGGCTGCTTCGGGGCCTTCTTCGGGAGCGTTTCGGCAATGCCGGCCTTGTGCGCGGCGCAGGCGTCGACGCACGGACACAATGCGCAAGCGGGCCTGCGCGGACTGCAAAGGCTGGCGCCAAGATCCATCATGGCTTGCGCGAAGTCGCCCGGACGCTCATTCGGGACAAGCTCGGCGGTTGCGATGCGGATTTCCGGCTTTGCCGCGGGAAGCGGCGTTTCGATGGCGCGCAGCCGGCTGATCACCCGCTCGACATTGCCGTCGACGACGGCCGCCGGCCGGTCGAAGGCGATCGCCGCAATCGCCGCAGCGGTATAGGGACCGATCCCGGGAAGCGCCAGAAGACCCGCCTCGGTGTCCGGGAAATGACCGCCGTGCTCGCGCGCCACCGTCTCGGCGCAGGCCTTGAGGTTTCGGGCGCGTGAATAGTATCCAAGCCCCGCCCAGGCTTTCATCACGTCTTCCTCGTGGGCCTCGGCGAGATCGCGGACATCCGGCCAGCGTCGCGTGAAGGCCTCGAAATAGGGCTTTACCGCCTGTACGGTGGTCTGCTGCAGCATGATTTCCGAAAGCCACACCCGATACGGATCGACGATCTCGCCGGCGTCGCGGTCGGCCGGGAGCACCCGCCACGGCAATGTGCGTGCATGGCGATCGTACCAGGCAAGCAGGGTGCCGGCGAGGCTGTTGGCAGGCGGCGCGGTTCGGGAGGCGGTTGGGTCGGCTGTCATGGGGCAACAGGATCGGGTGTCCGGCGGCGAATTCAAGGGCGCATGACGTGCGGTCGCCGTTTATCCCGATAAAACGCAAGGGCGAGCGAGCAGGCATCGAGGAATCCGCCGCTTCACCCGTCTCAATCCCGAACGGCGCGTCGCCGGTCCTGCCTGTGCGGAAAGCGTGCATTGCGGGGACGAACGGCAGGATTTGGCGCGAGGGCAAAGAAAACCGTCGCGATATCGGCGCAATTGCCGCAAAAAGCTTGGATATGAGTGATTCGCGCAAGACCCGGGGCAGATCAGGGCGCGGCACGCCCCCGGCGGGCGCGCGTCGCGTCACCCGTGCGCGTCCGATCGGCGATCTGATCGGCGCTTCGCTCGACAAGGCCTGCCGAAAGCGCGGTTTCGCCACATCGGATCTCGTTGCCGACTGGCCGGAGATCGTCGGCGCGCGCTATGCCGGGCGCGTCCAGCCGCTGCGCCTCGACTGGCCGCGCGTGCGCACCGAGCCGCACGAGGAGGCCAAGCCCGCAACCCTCGTTGTTCAGACAGACGGCGCGACGGCGCTCATGCTGACGCACGACATGCCGCAGGTGATCGAGCGCATCAACGGCTTTTTCGGCTGGGCGGCGATCGGGCGCATCCGGATTCTGCAGGGTCCGGTCTCTCACCCCAAACGGCCCCGGCCGCCGAAGCTGCGCGATCTTACCAGCGAAGAGGAAGCCGAACTCAAGCGCACGATCTCCGGCGTCGGCGAGACCCGCTTGCAGGCGGCACTGGAAAAGCTCGGACGGGCGGTGCTGGCGAAGACGCGGTGAGTGCCGGTCACACAGGTGTGAGCGCAGCGCTTGTCTCCGCTCCCAAAGACGCCACATTGTCCGTGTCCGGTTGACCGACCCGCCAAAGGCGATAAACAAGCGTTAAGCGGCCTTGAATTTTAAAAAACGACATGGGGAAAGCTCGTGAGCCTTAATCGCCGACAGTTACTTCTTCGCGCTTCCGCCGGTCTCGTTGCGACCGGTGTGGTCCTGCCCGTGCTTCCGGCCTTCGCGCAATCCGTGGACGTCGAGACACTGATGCAGCCCGGCGCGCTGCCCGACAAGGTCCAGGGCGATGAAAACGCGCCCGTCACGGTCGTCGAATACGCCTCGATGACCTGCGGCCATTGCGCCAGTTTCCACAAGGGCGGCTATCCGCACCTCAAGTCGGAATACATCGAGACCGGCAAGGTCCGTTTCGTCTTCCGCGAATATCCGCTCGATCCCGTCGCCGCAGCGGCCTTCATGCTGGCCCGCTGCGCTCCGGAAGAGAAATATTTCGACGTGGTCGATCTGATGTTCGAGCAGCAGCGCAGCTGGGCTTTCACGGAAAATCCGTATGATTCGCTGTTGAAGTTCGCCAGGCAGATCGGTTTTACGCAGGAAAGCTTCGAAACCTGCCTGAAGGATCAGGCTTTGCTCGATGGCATCTATGCCTCGCGCGACCGCGCCAAGGCGGAGTTCGGGGTTCGTGCAACGCCGACCTTCTTCTTCAACGGCGAAATGGAAAGCGGAGCGCTGACGGTCGACCAGCTCGATGCGGCCATCGCCAGCCAACTCTAGCAACGGGTCCCGGGACCGGGTGGTCATGAGCCGTCCGGTCGCAGGCCCCGCGATCGAGCGCACCTCATGAAATTCAACAAGCTGCGCGTTTTGGGCTTCAAGTCGTTCGTCGAACCGATGGATTTCATCATCGGCGACGGACTGACCGGCGTCGTCGGCCCGAACGGCTGCGGCAAGTCCAATCTTGTCGAGGCGCTGCGCTGGGTGATGGGGGAAAACTCCTACAAGAACATGCGCGCGTCGGGCATGGACGACGTGATTTTTTCCGGCAGTCTGAACCGTCCGGCCCGCAACACCGCGGAAGTGACGCTGTTCCTCGACAACGCAGACCGCACCGCGCCCTCAGGCTTCAACGACGCGGATATGCTCGAGGTCACCCGCCGGATCGAGCGCGAGGGCGGGTCCAACTACAAGATCAATGCCCGGGACGTGCGCGCCCGCGACGTGCAGCTTCTTTTCGCGGACGCCTCGACCGGCGCGCGCTCGCCCGCGCTCGTGCGTCAGGGACAGATCGGCGAGCTGATCGCGGCGAAGCCCACCTCGCGCCGTCAGATACTGGAAGAGGCGGCGGGCATTTCCGGCTTGCATTCGCGTCGTCATGAGGCGGAACTGCGGCTGCGCGCCGCCGAAACCAATCTGGAACGCCTGGAAGATGTGCTCACCCAGATCGACGGCCAGCTCGACAATCTCAAGCGGCAGGCCCGCCAGGCCGGCCGCTTCCGCAATCTCTCCTCTGAAATCCGCTCCGCCGAAGCCGCTTTGTATCATCTGCGCTGGCTCGCCTGCCGCGATCACCTGCTGGAGACGGAGAGCGAATTCACTGCCGCTGAAGCCCGCGTCAACGAGATCGCTCAAGCCCAGACCCGGGCCGCCACCGCCCAGGCGGTCGCCGCGCGAAAGGTGCCTGAAGCACGTGACGCGTCCGCGCGCGCCGGCGCCACGCTGCAGCGGTTGGTGGTTGCCCGCAATGAACTGGACGGCGAGGAACGCCGCGTGCGCGAGCGGTTGAGCGATCTGGGCGCGCGGCTCCAGCAATTGCATCAGGACATTGCCCGCGAACAGGCGCTGATCTCCGAAAACGACGACCACCTCGCAACCCTTGCGGAGGAAGAAGAAGAGCTGCGCGCGGAAGCGATGGCGGAGGAAGAGCGCGCCGAAACCTCCGCGACGCGCGTTGAGGAAGCTGAAAGCAGGGTCGCGGAGGCCGAGGAACGCCTTGCCGCGCTGACCGAGGAACAGGCCGGCACGGTGGCGCGCCGGCGCCAGTTGAGCGAAGCCCATGACGCGGCGCGCGTGCGGGTCGACCGGCTCACGCGCCAGCATGACGAAACGGCCGGGCAGCTCTCCGACCTTGTGTCCGAACTGGAAGCCGCGCCGGCGCTGGAAGCTGCCCGCGAGGCGCAGTTGATCGCCGAGGAACGGCTCGCCGCCGGTGAGGAGGCTGTGCTTGGCGGAGAGGAGCAGACCGGCGCCGCCCGCAGCGCCCTTGAGGCCGCCCGCGCGCCGCTTGCCGACGCGCAGGCACAGGTCTCCCGGCTGGAGACGGAGGCGCGCACGCTTGCCGATATCCTGAGCGAAGGCCATGCGGGCGACTGGCCGGCGGTGGTCGATGCCATGTCGGCGAAGCCCGGCTACGAGACGGCGCTGGGTGCAGCCCTTGGCGAGGATCTCGACGCGCCGGTCGGCGGCGATGCGCCGATGCGCTGGAGTGAGACCGGCGGCGCGACCGGGCCGTGGGCGTCCGATCCGGTGCTGCCGCAGGGCGCTGTCGCCCTTTCGCAATTCGTCACCGCGCCGGCGGCTCTTTCACGTCGTCTTGCCCAGATCGGTGTCGTGGATGCGCAGGAGGCGGCTGGTCTCAAGGACATGCTGGCACCCGGCCAGCGCCTTGTGTCGCGCGACGGCGCACTGTGGCGCTGGGACGGGTTCACCGTCTCGGCCGATGCGCCGACGGCAGCCGCGCAGCGCCTTGCCCGCAAGAACCGGCTGGCGGCGCTCGAAGAGGACATCGAGGCGGCGCGAGAGATTGCATTTACCCGCCAGGAAGAGTTCGAGTCACATTCCGCGGCCGTTCGCGCGGCCTCCGAGGCCGAGCAGGCCGCGCGCGGACAGTTGCGGGGCTTGCGACAGTCGGCGGACGAGGCGCGCGCGCAGGTGAGCCGGCTTGAGCGGTCGCATGCTGAGGCGCAGGCCCGCCGCGCGGCGCTGGAGGACGGTCTCGCCCGCATCGAGGCGGATCTGGGCGAGGCGCGCGATGCGGCGGAAGAGGCACGCATGGCGCTGGAGGAGCTTCCGGCCGACGACGGACTGGCGAGCCGCATAGATACCGTCCGTGTCGAGACGGCCGAGGTGCGCGCGGCCCTGTCGCGCGAACGCGCGGCCGCCGAAGGCCTGGCGCGGGAACGCGACATGCGCCGGCGGCGGCAGGATGCGCTTGCGCGCGAACGGGCAAGCTGGGCGCAGCGGGCCTCCGGTGCGCGTCAGCAGGTGGAGGTCCTCGGCGAGCGCATGGCGGCGGCCGAGGAAGAACGCGCGGAATTGCTGGAAGCACCGGACGACATCGACCGCAAGCGGCGCGGCCTGATGAGCGAGATCTCGACCGCGGAGGCCACGCGTGCGGCGGCCGATGATGCACTGGCGCAGGCGGAAGCGGCGCAACGTGAGGCCGATGCGCAGGCGCAAGACGCGCTGACCCATCTTTCCGAGGCGCGTGAGCGGCGCATTCGCGCGGAGGAACGGCTCGCTGCGGCACGGACCCGCAAGGCGGAGATCGAGGCACGCATCGACGAGGCGCTCGAGGTCTCCGTCGACGCCCTCGCCGCCCTCGCCGGTCTGAAGGAGGGAGCCCCGCTTCCCGATCCGGATGCGCTGGAGCGGCGTGTCGACCGGCTGAAAGCCGAACGCGAGCGGCTTGGCGGGGTGAACCTGCGCGCCGAGGAGGAACTGGGTGAAATCGCGACGCAACGCGACACGCTGGTCGCCGACCGCGACGACCTGATCGAGGCGATCAAGCGCCTGCGCGGCGCGATCTCCAATATCAACAAGGAAGCCCGCGAGCGCCTGCTCACCGCCTTCGAGACCGTGAATGCGCAGTTTCAGCGTCTGTTCACGCATCTGTTCGGCGGCGGTACGGCGGAACTCAAGCTGGTCGATGCGGAGGATCCGCTCGACGCCGGGCTGGAAATCATCGCCCGTCCGCCGGGCAAGAAGCCGCAGACCATGACGCTTTTGTCCGGTGGCGAGCAGGCCCTGACCGCCATGGCGCTGATCTTTGCGGTGTTCCTGACGAATCCGGCGCCGATCTGCGTGCTGGATGAGGTCGACGCTCCGCTCGACGACGCCAATGTGGAGCGCTATTGCGACCTTCTGGATGAAATGACGCGCAGCACCGACACCCGTTTCGTTGTGATTACCCACAATCCGATCACCATGGCGCGGATGAACCGGCTTTTCGGCGTCACCATGGCCGAACGCGGCATCTCGCAACTGGTCTCCGTCGATCTCGAGACCGCAGAGCGATTCCGTGAAGCGGGCTAGCGGCGCACCGGTCTCCGCAATTGGTGGAACAAGCTGCTCGAACTCTTTTTGAGAATTGAAATATTTATTGAAAAACAAATACTTAAGCTGCGATCGTGCTGTCTTGACAGCGCGGGGGGTGCCGACTATGGTGCGCCCGACTTCCAGAGGCATGCGGGCAACACGCCGGTGCGCATCGAGAAAGGGGGCTGGGTATCATGTCTCCCGACGAGAGCGGACAAGACGGCGAGCGTCGTGTGTTTACGGAGGTGGAACTGTCCGAGCGAAAGAACCGGCTGGTGCAATCGCTTGAGGAACGTTCGCCGGACGCGCAACGGCGCAAGGGCGAAGACTCTTCAGGCGCGGGGCAGGGCTATGCTCAGGCCATGAAGCTGTCGACGGAATTCGTCGCCGGTGTCCTGGTGGGTGCAGGTCTTGGCTGGCTGATCGACAAGGGACTGGGGACGAGCCCGTGGGGCTTGATCATCTTTCTTTTGTTGGGGTTCTGTGCGGGCGTGCTCAATCTTCTGAGGTCGGCCGGTGTTGTGGCGGAACCGGAAGACAAGAAGCGCGACGACGGTTCCTGAACCTGTTCATGGCGCGAAAGCGTGCAATGCGACCGCTAAAGAGGGGCTGACCCGGTGGCGAACGACCCGATCCATCAGTTCCAGATCTCCAAGCTTGTTCCGATCGAGGTCGGCGGCCTTGATCTGTCCTTTACCAACTCGGCGCTGTTCATGGTCGTGACGACGGCTCTCGTCGCCATGTTCCTGATCCTGTCGTCCGGCGGGCGGGGCCTCGTGCCAAGCCGCTGGCAGTCGCTGGCCGAGATGAGTTACGAATTTGTCGCCAATACGCTGCGAAGTTCGGCCGGCAACGAGGGCATGCGCTTCTTCCCGCTGGTGTTCTCGCTGTTCATGTTCGTGCTGTTCGCCAATCTGATCGGCATGTTCCCCTATTTCTTCACCGTCACCAGCCACATCATCGTTACCTTCGTGTTGTCGTTGCTGGTGATCGGGACCGTCACGATCTACGGCTTCGCCAAGCACGGCACCAAGTTCCTGCGCCTGTTCGCGCCTGCAGGCGTTCCTCCGGTCATGTATCTGCTCGTGACGCCGATCGAGGTTATCTCGTTCCTCTCGCGTCCGGTCAGCCTGTCGGTTCGTCTGTTCGCCAACATGCTGGCAGGACATATCACGCTGAAGGTCTTCGCCGGCTTCGTGGTGTCGCTGCTCGCAGCCGAAGGATTCGGCGTATTCGGTCCGATCGCGGCGATCCTGCCGCTGTTGATGACCATCGCGCTGACGGCTCTGGAATTCCTGGTGGCGTTCCTTCAAGCCTATGTTTTCACGGTTCTGACTTGCATGTACCTCAACGATGCGCTGCATCCGAGCCACTAGAAGTCAGTCTGGTTAGGCTCCGCAATGAAGCGGAGCCGCCCATCTCGTCGCTGCAATCTCTACTCAAGGAGCAAGTGTCATGGAAGCTGAAGCAGCTAAGTACATCGGTGCCGGTCTCGCCTGTCTGGGCATGGGCGGCGCCGCCCTCGGCCTCGGCAACATTTTCGGCAACTACCTGTCGGGTGCCCTGCGCAACCCGTCCGCTGCCGACGGCCAGTTCGGCCGCCTCATCCTCGGCTTCGCCGTGACCGAGGCGCTCGGCATTTTCTCGCTTCTCGTCGCGCTTCTCCTGCTCTTCGCCGTCTAATCACGACGGAGTGCGTCAGCGACGCGGATTTTCCGACCGGGTGCGTTTCCCGCGCCCGGTCGGTTGTGTCCCCAAAGCTGCGAGGCAGCATGAGCTGCGGCATTGGAGATCAAGATGGCCACGACTAGCGCCGATACCCAGGTTGGAATCGCCATTCCAGCCGAACCCCATTCGCCTGCGGCCTTCCCGCCGTTCGATGCGACGACCTACGCATCGCAGATCCTCTGGCTGGCGATCACCTTCGGCCTGCTTTACTGGATCATGAGCCGGGTGGCTCTGCCGCGCATCAGTGGCATCCTTGAGGATCGTCGAGACAGGATCGCCGGCGACATTGCCGAAGCGAACCGTCTGAACGACGAGAGCAACGCCGCCATCGCCGCCTATGAACAGGCTCTGGCCGAGGCGCGCGCGAATGCGCATGGCATCGCGCAGGAAACCCGCGACAAGCTCAAGGCCGACGTCGAACGCCGCCGGGCGGCGACCGAGGCGGATCTGGCCGCGAAACTCTCGGATGCCGAGCAGCGCATTCACGATATCAAGGCGGCCGCCATGGAAAACGTCGGCGAGATCGCTACCGAGACCACAACCGCGCTGGTCGAAAGCCTGATCGGCAAGGCTCCGACCAAGACGGAGCTTTCCAAGGCCGTCGACGGCGCAATGAAGTGAGGACGGCCTGATGGACGCTTCAGCATGGGCACTGGTCGGGCTTCTGCTTTTTCTGGCCCTGCTCGCATATCTCAAGGTTCCCGGCACGGTCGGGTCGAGCCTCGACAAGCGGGCCGATTCCATCCGCAAGGAACTCGATGACGCCCGCAAGCTGCGTGAGGAGGCACAGTCGCTTCTCGCAGATTACCAGCGCCGGCGTCAGGAAGCCGAGGCCGAGGCCGAGGGCATCGTCGCCGAAGCCAAGCGCGAGGCCGACCGGATGACCGAAGAGGCCAACGAAGCGCTCGAGGAAATGATCACGCGCCGCACGGAAGCGGCGGAGCGCAAGATCGCCCAGGCCGAAGGACAGGCAATTGCCGACGTCAAGGCACGCGCCGCCGACATCGCCGTGGCCGCGGCCGAGGTGATTCTCGCCAAGAAGCTCGACGGCAAGATCGGTGACGACCTTCTGACACAAAGCATCAAGGACGTGTCGGCCCGCCTCAATTGAGCGTGACGGGCACCACAAGGTGCCGCTTCGCCGGCAATGCGACAATCTCTTCAGGAAGGGGCCGGCTATTCTGCCGGTCCCTTTTTGTTTGCACGGACGCCATGGGGTCAGGACGGGGATATTCGTTTTCCGGTTCTGGCCGTACGCGCTTGCGAAGGTGCGATGCGTCCCGTCAGATCATGAGCCCGGGCGGCACGGACGATGACAATGGATGATGGGAAACCGGAACGCGCCGGGGAGGTCGTCGCGCTTTTCCGCACGACCTTCGCGGCATCGGAAGGGGAGGACGAAGGTCGGGCGATCGCGGATCTTGCCAGATCGGTGCTGGACGCCGCCGAGGCCGACGGCCTGCGGGTGTTCACGCGGATCCGGGAGGGCTGCGTGATTGCGGCCGTGTTCTTTTCGCCGCTGGTCTATCCGCATGACGCCCGCCGCACCGTTCTCCTGTCCCCGATGGCGGTTCACCCGCAACATCAGCGCAAGGGCGCCGGTCAATCCCTGATCGCGGAGGCGCTGGCGCGTTTGCGGACCGATGGCATCGATGTCGTGGTCACCTATGGCGATCCAGCCTTCTACGGAAAGGTCGGGTTCCAGCCCGTTTCCGAGGCGGTCGTGCCTCCGCCAATGCCGTTGAGCCATCCGGATGGCTGGCTCGCTCTGGCGCTGGACGGCGGCGCGGTGCCATGTCTCCAGGGCTCGTCGCAATGCATACCGGCGTTGCGCAAGCCCGAGTACTGGTAGAGCCACGCCATAGCGGATCCGTGTCGGTTCGCTGCGCCGGACTTATGATCAGTCCGATGGGACAAGCGCTGCCCGAACGGGACGAAAACTCACCCGATGCAGGGGGCAGGGTCCCTTGCTGGACACAACTGCCGCATGTCCGGCGGTCCCGTACCCCTTGTGAGCCGCGAAACCGTATTCGGGCCAGGTTTCGTCCATCTTCGCCATCAACCGGTCGCGTGCCGTCTTCGCGACGATGGACGCGGCGGCAATGCACAGAATGCGTCCGTCGCCCTTGATCGCCGATTGCCCGGGGCAGGGGAGACCCGGCGGCACATCCCGCCCGTCGATCAGACAGGCAAGCGGCGTCAGCGCCAGAGCGCTTGCCGCCTGGGCCATCGCACCGAGTGTCGCGGCGCGGATGTTCTTCGCATCGATGGTGCGTGGTGCGGCAAAGGCCAGCGCCACCTCCGCCGTTTCCAGGATCTCGTCATGCAGGCGTTCTCGGTCCGCCGGCTTGAGCGCCTTGGAATCGGCAAGCCCGGCAGGAAGATTGTCATAATCGAGAATAACGGCGGCGCAGGCGACGGGCCCGGCCCAGGGGCCGCGCCCGGCCTCGTCGATGCCGGCAAGCGCCCCGCCGAACCCCCCGGCAATGGCGCGTTCCGCGGCCGGGTCCAGCGTTTCGGGCAGGTGCAGCGAGAGCGCGGCTTGCAGGATGAAACCAGTCATTGCGCGAGGGTTTCAGGTCTGGGGCAAGCCGGCAAGGACCTGACGCGGGTGAAGGCAGATGATCCCCTGCAAATCGGTCTCGGTTCAAAACAACTTCAACTGCACGCCACCGGCCTGGGGAGGATTGAACAGATCGGCGGTGAGGGACCGGCGCCGGCTGTTCAACCCGATGCGCTTGCAGGCGAGTGAGAAGCGTTGGGCGAGCTGTTTTGCATAGGGACCCTCGCCGCGCATGCGCTTGCCCCATTGCGCGTCGTAATCCTTGCCGCCGCGCATCGAGCGCACGAGGTTCATCACATGGCGGTAGCTGTCCGGGCGGTGGCGCAGCAGCCAGTCGCGAAACAGCGGGCTGACCTCGATGGGAAGGCGCAGCAGGATGTAGCCGGCCTCGCGCGCGCCATGCTCGAAGGCGGCTTCCAGGATGCGCTCGATCTCGTGGTCGGTGAGGGCCGGGATCACCGGCGCGACCATCACCGTTGCCGGGACGCCGGCCTCCGACAGTCCCTTGAGCGCGGCCAGCCGCCGCGAGGGCGTCGCCGCGCGCGGCTCCATCGTGCGCGCCAGCTTGCGGTCCAGCGTGGTGATGGAGAGCGCCACCTTGGCAAGTCCGCGCTCCGCCATCGGGGCCAGGATGTCGAGATCGCGCAGCACAAGTGCCGACTTGGTGACGATGCCGACCGGATGATTGCAGCGATCCAGAACGGTCAGGATGTCGCGCATGACGCCCCGGTCGCGCTCGATCGGCTGATAGGGGTCGGTGTTGGTGCCGATGGCGATGGTGCGCGGCTTGTAACCGGGTTTGGAGAGTTCCCGTTCGAGGAGTTCGGCCGCATTGGGTTTGACGGTGAGGCGGGTCTCGAAATCCAGCCCCGGCGACAGGCCGGCATAGGCATGGCTTGGACGGGCGAAACAATAGACGCAGCCGTGCTCGCAGCCGCGATAGGGATTGATCGAACGGTCGAAGGAGATGTCGGGCGAATCGTTGCGGGTGATGATCGTCCGCGCGCGCTCTTCCTGCACATGAGTCCTGAGGACAGGGATCTCGTCGAGCGTGCCCCAGCCGTCATCGAACGCTTCGCTGCTTTCGCGCTCGAAACGCCCGGCCATGTTGAGCCCGGCACCACGCCCCTTCGCACCCCGAATGTCGCCGGTCGGTGCCGAGCCGGCCTCGTGCGCGGCAGGGTCGCCGGTTTGATGAGAAACAGGAGTATGGTGGGAGGCGCGCATTGCTGCTCCACTCGTTGTGAGCTCGGGTCGAAAGAGCCCGGACGAAGAGGAACATAACAGGAACGATCTTGCCTGAAAAGCACTGTCGTGCGCGAACGGGTGAGGCCACCCCGTTTGCATAAAACGGGGTGGCCACCAGGGCAAAAGGAAGAAGGATCAGCCGTCCGTTTTCGAGACCACAGCGGTAAACTCCTCCTCGGAGAGTGTGCCGTTTCCGTCGGTGTCGGCTGCGGCAAAGGCCTCCATCGTCATGTTGGGCATGGCCGCGGTGACCTCGGCGTAGGTCAATGCGCCATTCTGGTCGGCGTCCAACTCAGCGAAGCCCGCACCTTGAGCGACCGCGGCGCCGGTAAAGGTCAGGGCGGCGATGGTTGCGAGTGTCTTCTTCATGGAAATAGCCTCCGTTTTCTCGTGGATGACGGCCGGCCCGACAGTGCCTGGGCGGGCCGTCAGCGAACGACTGCTTGCCGTCCACGAGAAACAAGATCGTTTTGGATCATGGTCGATGCATGGAGCGGAAAAGGAAATATTCGGCAAAAATCATGTCATTACAAAGATATGGCAAAATATTGAAAATTCGCGTTCTAAAATATGGCAAAATAGTATGAATAATTTAATCTATAATATTTCATTTAATTTCAAATTACCAAAGTAATGGCCCATTGTCATAAACCTGTATTTCGATTGCGGAAGATCGGACTTATCTTCGATGTTTGAGTGTATCGCTGGGACGTTCGCCAAAGGCTGTGCGATAGGCGCTTGCCGCCCGGCCCAGATGGGAAAAGCCGCAAGCGTGAATGAGTTCGGTCACGCTGTCGCCGTGGGCGCCGGATAGCAACCGCTCGCGCAACAGGGCGAGCCGCCGGGTCTGAACAGCCTCGGTGAGAGTCTCGCCGCGATGCGTCTTGAACGCGTTCTGCAGTGCGCGCAGCGAACAGCCGCAATGGCGGGCGAGGGCGGCATGGTCGAGCGGCTGGTCGAGATGGGCGTCGATATGCTCCAGCGCTGCCCTGATGCGGCTCGGCTCCGGTACGTCCTGGCCCGGCCCTCCGACAAGTGCGGCGCGGCGGTTGCTTCCATGCTGCCAGAGCAGCGTATGACCGATGGCCTCGCCGATCTGGCGCAGCAGGTGGTCGCGGTCGTCATCCGGTTCGGCTGCGAGACGCGCCAGATGCGAAACCTGTGCGGCGATGCTGCGACCGGGCTCGCTGTCGAGCCGCAACAGCGGATCAAAGACGATCTCGTCGACGTTCGTTCCCAGATACGCCGCGATGGTGCGCTCCAGCGGCGCCCGGTCGAGCATCAGGATCAGCTGTCCGCAGGAGGCGTGCCAGCGCATTTGTGCCGGGCGCGTCGGGGAGAGAAGCGAGGCAGCACGTCCGGGCCGCGTTTCGGTGATCCCGCGTCCGCAGCTGATATCGGCGCCGCCGCGTAGCGGCACCTGCAGCAGGAAAAAGCGCTCCAGGCAGCCGGGGTCGATTTCGACGTCGCCGCCGTAGGCGACGTAATTGATTGACCCGCCGGGAAACCGTCGGCTGTTGTGGACGGCGGAAAACGTCTGGGCACGGTCGAGCGGTGTCAGCCGGTGTGCGCAAAAGATGCGACCGACCTGATCGGCGGCCTGCGAGACGTCGCGGGTGGCGACCTTCGCATGGCCTGAAAGCGGCATCGCGGTGCCCGTCATTCCTACCTTGCATCCTCTGGAGCAGGGCGCTTGGTGCCCCTTTCATCGGACGCAGCATAGCACGGAATACCGGAGCGCATCAGCGGCCTGAATCGTCATATCTTAATATTTGAATGTGATCTTTGCGTTCAGGCTCCGCTCCTGCGCCGGCGAGGATGGCCGTGAGCTCTATTTCCCAGGAAGAATGAAGACGATCCGAGCTAGGTTGATGTTCGTTATACTCGGTCAGGCCTTGCTGGGATCTGTCTCGGTCTTTGTCCTCTCCCAATGGGTTGCGGCCGATCTCACCGAAACGGCGCTCGACCGCGAGGTTGCGAACGCCAAGCAGCAACTCAAGGCCAGGACCGCGGCGGAAAGCCAGCAGGCACTTTTGCTGGCGAAGGTCGTGGCAAGCCAGACGGGCGTTCAGGACAGGTTCGCGGAGCGCGACCGCGAGGGGCTGGCGGCCGAATTTGTCTCCGGCTTCGCGGAGTTGAAGACGGATTACGGCATCCGCCAGTTCCAGTTTCATCTGGCCCCGGCGCAATCCTTCCTGCGCGTTCACAAGCCGGAGAAATTCGGCGACGACCTGTCCGGCTTCCGCAACACGGTGGTCGAGACCAACACCAAGGGCATCGTCATCTCGGGCCTTGAAAAGGGAGTTGCCGGTATCGGCAATCGCGGCGTGGTGCCGGTCACGCGAAATGGCGTGCATCTCGGCTCGGTTGAGTTCGGCCTCGGGTTCCACGAGCTCTTCGTCGCCGACTTTACACATCAGACCGGATATCCGCTGGCGATTCTGAGGGACGGGCAGAACGGTGCTGAGGTGATCGGGTCGCAGTTGCCCGAGGGCATGGACCCGCTCGAACTGGCCGACGCGACGGCAACCGGAGGGGGCGTGGACGCGAGCGGCCGGTATTTTATCGACCGGATCGCCATTGAGGACTTTTCAGGCAACCCGATTGCAACGGCGATCATCGGGGTGGACCAGAGCGCTTGCCAGGCAATTGCCGGATCGGCACGCACGCTCGGCATCGGCGTCAGCCTGTTTTTGCTGGCGATTGCCGGTGGGACGCTTGTCTTCGCAAGTCGCTGCATCTTCTCGCCCCTGCGCACCGTTACCTCACGGATCATGGAACTGGCGGAAGGCAACGCCGATCTCGACATCAAGGGCACCGCGCGACCCGATGAGGTCGGCGATATCGCCCGCGCCGTTTCCGTGCGCTGCGAAAACCGCAAGGAACAGGACCGGCTGGAAGGGCAGCAGGCCAGCGACCGCGCGTCGCGCCGGCACAGCCAGGAGCAGGTCAAGGCGCTGATCGAGGGGTTCAAGGCAACGTCCCAGGACCTGCTTTCGGCCGTCGACCGGGCGAATGCGAGCCTGCAGGCAACCGCGGGATCGCTCGATCAGGTTGCCGCCTCGAGTGCCGAGCAGGCCAAGAAGGCATCCGGAGCCTCGAATGACGCCTCGGAAAACGTCCAGTCGATTGCCAGCGGGACGGAAAAGCTCGCCTCCTCCATTCAGGAAATCTCGCAGCAGGTCGGACGCACCACCGAGATCGTCAATCAGGCAACCGACGGCGTTCGTGCGACCAATGACAAGATCGCCGGACTGCGACCTCCGCCAGCAAGATCGGCGAAGTCGTGACCCTGATCCAGGCAATCGCCGAACAGACCAACCTTCTGGCGCTCAATGCCACCATCGAGGCGGCGCGCGCCGGCGAGGCCGGCAAGGGTTTCGCCGTTGTCGCGGCGGAAGTGAAAGAGCTTGCGACCCAGACCTCCCGTGCGACCGAAGAGATCTCCTCCCAGATCGCCGAAATCCAGTCGTCGACCGACGATGCGGTCGAGGCCATCGCCGCCATCGCCGGCACCATGACCGAGGTGAACCAATACACCGGCGCCATTGCCGCCTCCGTCGTCCAGCAAGGAGCAGCCACCAACGAGATCAATGCCAACGTTCAGAATGCGGCTTCCAGAACCCGGTCCGTGATTGCAAGCATCGGTAAACTGGACGGCGCGGTTGGCGAGACGACGCAATCCGCCGCCTCGGTTCTGGGGGCGACGCGCGAGGCCTTTGAAAGCACGGGACGCCTGCGCACGGAGATCCAGACGTTCCTGAGCAGCGTCACCGCGGCCTGACCCCGCCTTTTTTGATGTTGCGCGGCCGTGTCGATTTACGGCGCCGCAACATCATTTTCGCCGGGTTTTGGCAAGAAGCCTGCGCTGGATGGACAAGCGCGTCGTTCAGCGGATAGACGCACGGCCCTTTCTTCCGCTCTTCTCGACCTTGCGGGATCACTGTCCCGCAAGAAACAAACCGGCGGCGCGCCGATACCGGCGCGGAAAAAAGTCCGGTCCAGAGGACGATGCGCGCGATCTCGCGCGAGAATTCGGGAGAGAGCAATGAAGGAATCCATCGCCAACATGGTGCAGGTGTGCACCGACCCCGGCATCACGCCGGCCGGCACCGGCATCGACCAGGTCGAGTGGAGCATCCTCGGCCACACCTACTGGATGAAGTCGGAGGGCGAGAGCTGCTTCTGCTTCGAGACGCTCGACCCGCCGGGCACCTTCGTGCCGCCGCACATCCATCCCACCCAGGACGAGTTCATCTATGTTCTGGAAGGCCGCTTCGACCTTTATCTCGACGGTCAGCACCATCAGGCCAATACCGGCGATCTTGTACGCATGCCGATGGGCATCCCGCACGGTTACTACAATCTGACGGACCAGGCCGCGCGCGCCCTCTTCTGGGTCAGCCCGGCGCGCCGCCTGCGCGAGCTTTTCGACAACCTGCACAATCTGGGCGACCCGGAAGAGGTCGTGCGTCAATCCGCCATGCGCGAGGTGCAGTTCCTGTCTCCCGACGAAATGGCCTTCGACCCGCTCTCCCTGAAGGTCTGATCCTTCGGGTCATCTGGTGGCCCTGTCTTTGGACGGGCCACCTTTTTTCGAGCCTTCAGGAGAGACGATATGGTCAAGCGCAAGCGGGTCTGCGTCATCGGCGCGGGCGTGAGCGGACTTGCGTCCGCGCAAGCCTTCAGGGACCGGGGGCATGATGTCACGGTGCTGGAACGCAGCCACGATCTGGGCGGCGTGTGGGAGCCGTCCAGGTCCTATCCGGGGATCAAGACGCAAAGCCCCAAGGATCTCTATCGCTACGTCGGCATGGCGATGCCGGACGACTATCCCGAATGGCCGTCGGGCCGGCAGGTCTATGAGTATCTGCGCGCCTTCGCGACGGAAAATGGGCTGTTGCCGCTGATCCGTTTCGGGCATGCGGTCAAGGCGATGCAGCGTCGCCCCGGCGGCGGCTGGCGCCTCACCGTCGACACGCCGGATGCGGAGGCAGTCGACATGGCGTTCGACTTCATTGTCGTCGCCAGCGGCACGTTCAGCGACAAGAACGTCCTCACGCATCCCGGGCAGGACGGCTTCGAGCATTCCGGCGGCACGGTTCTGCATTCGTGCGAATACACCGACCCGGCGCTGGTGCGGGGCAAGAAGGTGGTCGTTCTGGGCTTTTCCAAGTCCGCCACCGACGTTGCGGTGAATGCCGTGAACGAGGGCGCGCAGAGCGTCACCGTGGTTTATCTGGAGCCGGTCTGGCGGGTCCCCTACAAGTTCGCCGGGCTCGTCAACTTCAAGCGCATCCTTTATTGCCGCGCGTCGGAGAGCATGTTTCCGCCCTGGGGCATGGGGCGCGCCGGCAAGCTGGCGCATGCGCTCGCCAAACCGCTGGTCTGGGCGAACTGGCGCGGGCTGGAAGCGCTTCTCAATCTCCAGTTCGGGCTGAATAAACTGGGCCTGCGCCCGAAGAAACCCATCGAGGAGACGATCTCCTGCGGTCTGCCGATTGCAACGGAAAGCTTCTTCAAGTTCCTGAAGCAGGGGCGCATCAAGACGATCCAGGGCACCATCGACCACTATGAGGATGGTGATGTCGTCTTGACCGGCGGCGAGCGGCTCGACGCCGATGTCGTCGTTCAGGCGGTCGGCTGGAAGCTCGGCATTCCCTATCTCGGCGAAGAAGAAAAGCGCGCGCTGATCGAGGAGGACGGCCAGTACAAGCTCTACCGGCTGATCGTCAATCCGCAGATCCCCGATCTCGGCTTCGTCGGGTTGAACTCCTCCTTCGCCACGGTGCTGACCAGCAACATAGCGGCCGAATGGCTGGTGCGTTACGCCGACGGCCAGCTCGCCCATCAGCCGAAGGCGGTCGAGATGGACAGCTGGATCGCACGGCATCTGGCGTGGCGGCGAACCGAGCGCCCGGCCGCCGGGGTCTACGGCGGATTGTGTTCCGCGCCTTATCACTTCCGCCATCTCGACGAGCTTCTTGCGGATATGGGCGCGCGCAAACGGCGCAAGGCGAACCCGCTCGCCGAGACCTTCCTGCCGCCGGATGCGGACGCCTATGCAACCTATATGCGGACGGTGCCGGATTACACGGTCGATGCGGAGCCGTTGGAAACCGGCGCCGCGCCGGAGAAGGCGACGCGCTGAGGCCGGTTGAGGCAGGGAGAAGCCCGAGTCGCGCGGGACGCGGCTCGGGTTGGTTTGTGTGTCGCGCTATCTCGACAAATTGCATCTTCCAATCGATGCATGGAGAGTTCCCAGAACCAATCCTAGGTCCAGCAGGTTAAAATTTTAACCAGTTTCAACAAGTCATAACCCAAGTGCACGCTTTGAGTTGGTATGGTATCAATTCACAGCAAAGTGGTGGAGTGTGCATCCTTATGCGCATTGCTCCCAGCCTCTATATAATAGAGTACGTGCGATTTAGAGGGTCTGGTGGCCCAATGGAGCCGCGAAATGGCTAAGCGTAATTCACCCGAAAAAACGTTCCGCTCGTTCGCAATTCGAGCGACCGCTCTCGGTCTCATTGGACCTGCCTTGATGGCTGTCCCTATAAAAGGCGGGATATCCCTTCAACGCGGTGAGAGCGTTAACGCCGCGTGGTCAAACACGTCCAAATTCTTGAAGCAGGCTACGCGAAAAGTCGGAAATGACATCAAAGTCGCCGGCTGAGCCAAATCAGAACCTCCCGGAAAGCGGCGCTGAGGATCCTTCGAACCACCTTGACGGTCCTGAGGGCCTCAAGTCGCTTGCCCGCGCATCAGCAGCTCGGATCTTGCCTGATGATCAGGCAGATAAATTCGCCACCGAATTTGTCAAAGATTTCCTCGCTTCCGTCATGGACGGCGAAGGCGAGGGAATGGTGAGTATCGGTGTTTCGCGGACCGTTGCCAAACATCATTCCGGCCCCCTGCCTCCAGCCGAAACCTTGGAGGGCTATGACCGAATTGTTCCGGGTGCGGCAGAGCGTATCATTGCGATGGCAGAGCGCGATCAGCGTGCGTATATCGCCTCCAGGAACAAGCAGCAGGATAGCGACAACATTTTCAGATTGGTTGCCTATGGCGGTGGCCTGATTGGCCTGTTCGCAATTCTCGGCGTCGGAACATGGTTGGCATTCTCGGGGTATGAAAAGGCGGCCATGGCGGTGTTTGGAATGGGGGCAGCGGCTGTCATTACCGCGTTCGTCAATGCCTGGAAGAAGTAGGCGGCCCTTAAGCAACTAAATTTGAAAGAGCGTAAGTCGAATTAAAGCCCCGGGCGGTGTGTCCGGGGCTTTGGTGTTTTCGTTGGCTGACGTGTGCCCGGTTCAGACGCTGAACTGGTAGGTTGCCGGCAGCCAGCTGTAACCGCCGCCGCGCGTGTCGATGTAGCCGATTGCGGGGAAGGGCATGTGATAGCCCGTCACCGGGATCTTGTCGGCGGAGACCATGTCGAACACGCGCTTTCGGGTCGCGGCGGCCTTTTCCTTGTCCATGTCGAAGCGCACGTGCCAGTCGGGGCGCTGGATCGAGGCGACGAAATGGTTGGCGACGTCGCCCCAGATCAGCAGCCGCTGGCCCGCGCTTTCGAGGTGAAAGGACATGTGGCCCGGCGTGTGGCCGGCTGTGTCGATGCCGGTGATGCCGGTGACGACGTCGGTGTCGTCGCCGATGAAGGTCATCTTGTCGGCGAGCGGCGTGACGTTCGACTGGACGAGTTTGGCGACCCGCTCGGTCGGGCCGGTGAGCTTGTCCTCGCCCGACCAGAAGTCGTATTCGCTCTGGCCCGTCACGTAGCGCGCATTGGGGAAGGTCGGATTGCCTCCGGTCATCAGCCCGCCGATATGGTCGGGGTGCATGTGGGTGATCACCACGATGTCGATCTGCTCGGGCGAATAGCCGGCGGCTGCCAGCTGCTGCGTCAGCGATCCGGCGTCGCCGCCAAGGCCGGTGTCGAACAGGACGAGTTCGGACCCGGTATTGACCACAACGGGCGTGAAGACGAACTCGGTGCGGTTCGGCGGCAGGAAGTTTTCCTCCATCAGCGCGGCAACGGCGTCGGCCTCCTGGTTCTGGCCGAAGATCGGATGCGGGCCGTCGGAGGCGCGATGGCCGTCGAGCAGCGTCGTCACCTCGAAGTCGCCGAGCTTGATGCGATTGAAGGATCCGCTCGATGCGCCCGTCAGCGGGGCTTCGGCACGAACGGAAACGGCTTGCGACAGGATGGCGGGTGCGGCAAGCGTCGTGGCGGCGCCAGCCAGAACGGCGCGGCGGCTAAGCGAAAAATGGCTCATAGGAAAAATCCTCCCTTTTGGAGATGCGACGTGTGTCGAAGCTGCCATCTAGCCGGGAATGGCGAGGGGGGAAGCCGAGTTCACGCAAGCGTGAACGCGTGGGCGGTGCCCGGCCTCAGGCCTGCTGGAGTTTGCCACGCTTCAGATGTTCGTCGAGCCGGGGCAGGATTTCGACGAAATTGCAGGGCATGTGGCGGTAGTCGAGCTGCCATTTGAGGATGCCGTCCCAGGCGTCCTTGCAGGCGCCGGGCGATCCCGGCAGCACGAACAGATAGGTGGCGTTGGCGACGCCGCCGGTCGCCCGCGACTGGATCGTGGAGGTGCCGATCTTGTCGTAGGAGATCCGGTGGAACACCTCCGAAAAGCCGTCCATGCGCTTTTCGAACAGGGGCTCGATTGCCTCCGGCGTGACGTCGCGGCCGGTGAAGCCGGTGCCGCCGGTGGTGATCACCACGTCGACGTCGCTCGCCGCGATCCAGCGTTTCACCACGTCGCGGATCGCGTCCACGTCGTCGGTGGCGATGGCGCGGTCGGCCAACGCGTGGCCGGCCTCCGTCAACCGCTTGACCAACGTGTCGCCGGAGCGGTCGTCCTCGGGTTTGCGCGTATCGGAGACCGTGAGTACGGCAATGCGCAGCGGAACGAACGGGCGGCTGTCATCGATGCGATGCATAAGTCTGATTTCCCATTCTCAAGGACACCTTTGCGGCAGACAATAGGCCGGGACCGGGCTCCTGACCAGTGGCGGCGCCGGGTTCCGGTGTCGCAGGTGCGAGACCGGAAACAAGGTTTCGCGGGAGATCGAAGATGGACTGGACGGCGTCTGTCGATGCCTATTGCGAGCGGGTCGGAACGGCGTTCTGGGCCGAGCCGGTCAACGCGCTGACCAATGCGGCGTTTCTCGTCGCGGTAGATCAAAGTGACTAACAAAAGAAATTTGTTTTAGAGGTCTATAGCGCCAGCTTTTTTATGGGATTGAGTCAATCTGAAATCTGACCTGCTGCATCGATAACTGTCAGCAATTGTTTGGCAAGCATTGCTCTAATCATGTTCTCCATTTCGCGAATATCTTCGGCGCCTTGTCGAGCTGCAATATCAGCCAATTCTAGTGCCTTAATATAATGTCCATTGTCTTCTTCGATTTGCTGAGGAATCGTAGGTGATCCTGGAAGCACGTATCCGAGCTTTAAGCTAAGCAAAGAATACGAAAGCGCACGAGACGTTCGCCCATTCCCGTCTGAAAATGGATGAATCCAATTTAGCCGCCACATCGCATAGGCAGAAAGATAGAATGCAGTTCGTTCGTGCCAATTACTGTTAATAAATTCGCAGAATTCAGATAAGTGCCCCTCTACTAAATGGGGAGGGGGTGGATCATGCTCACTCTTATGAATGCCAACTGGTGTGTTTCTTAATTTTCCAGCATCAGCTTCAATGCCTTCAACAGCTGCTTTTTGCAAATCTAATATCAATGGAACCCGCAAGGCAAACGGCCTGTCGGGTTCCAAATAATGTCGAACAACTTCAAGAGTTAGGTCGAACTGGCGAAAGCCGTTTTCGACTTCTAACTGAGTCTTGTGATTTACTGCCACAACTATCTCTGCCCGGATTTATCTCGCAGCAAATTTCGACATTGGGACATCGCGCGAAATCGTTTCGACCATTTCACGCGTCACGTTTTCATTTTCGATCTTTGTATTTCCATAAACAAAGCTGTTTCGCTGTTCATTTCGTTGGCTGTCGTTCATGTGGACGCCTCGTGCCAACTCGACGAGTTTTGACAGATTGTGATCGTCCATGATGATCTCCCCATGAGTCTTTGACTTAGTGTGGCTGATACGTAGCGTCTGCGCAATTGGTTGCCAATGGGCTAAACATGATTGTGAGGCTTTTATATGGTTCTCTATGTTTTAGTATAAAGGTCTTTTTGCCGTCATAAAGCGCCGGACAAGACGTCGGTCAAACGTGCCCGATGATACCGGCCCGTGCTTGCCGCCGGTGTCTTGTTCCTGATTTCCCTTGCTTTCAGAACGGGTGATATGCTCGCCTGCACGTCTTTCCCGTCGGGCACGCATTTCGTATGGCATTGCCTGAATGCCGTGGTTCTGTACCTGCTGATTCGCATCCTGATGCGATCTGCCAGGGGCAACACCGCAACGGAACATGACCGCACGCGGACGGCGCGCTAGTCTGTCCGGCGTGGTCCGTCCCGCAAGCCTTCTCAAGGGGCGGTCCTCGTCCCGCCTTCGTCCGATCCGATCCAGCCGCAAGTGGACCAACATGACCAAGAAGCCGACCGCCCACCCGTCTCCCAGCGAACTCGATGAAGCGGCGCTCTTCTATCATCGCTATCCGCATCCCGGGAAACTGGAAATCCAGGCGACGAAGCCGCTCGGCAACCAGCGCGATCTTGCGCTGGCCTATTCGCCGGGCGTTGCGGCCCCGTGCATGGAGATCGCGCGCGATCCCGCGCTTGCCGCCGACTACACCGCCCGCAGCAATCTGGTCGGGGTGATTTCCAACGGCACGGCGGTGCTTGGTCTTGGTGCCATCGGGCCGCTGGCCTCCAAGCCGGTGATGGAGGGCAAGGCGGTGCTCTTCAAGAAATTCGCCGGGATCGACGTCTTCGACATCGAGGTCGACGAACGCGACGTCGACCGGTTCGTCGATGCGGTGGCGGTGCTGGAACCCACCTTCGGCGGCATCAACCTGGAAGACATCAAGGCGCCGGAGTGTTTCATGATCGAGCGCGACCTGCGCGCGCGCATGAACATTCCCGTCTTTCACGACGACCAGCACGGCACGGCAATCATCGTCGTTGCGGCCGTGATGAACGCGCTGGAACTGGCCGGCAAGGACATCGGCACCGCAAAGATCGTCGCCTCCGGCGCCGGCGCGGCGGCCCTTGCCTGCCTAAATCTGCTGTGTGCGCTGGGCGCAAGCCGGGAAAACATCTTCGTCACCGACATCGAGGGCGTCGTCTACAAGGGCCGCGAGTCGCTTATGGACGAATGGAAGTCGGTGTTCGCGCAGGAGACGGACGCACGCACGCTTGCCGAGGTCATCCCCGGCGCCGATGTCTTTCTCGGGCTGTCGGCCGCCGGCGTTTTGAAGCCGGAGATGGTCGCCGCCATGGCGGACAAGCCGTTGATCCTGGCGCTGGCCAATCCGCGCCCCGAGATCATGCCGGAAGACGCGCTCGCCGTGCGCGACGACGTGATGATGTGCACGGGCCGCTCCGACTATCCCAACCAGGTCAACAACGTCCTGTGTTTCCCCTACATCTTTCGCGGCGCGCTCGATGCCGGCGCGACGACGATCAACGAGGAAATGAAGCTCGCCGCCGTCAAGGCGATTGCGGCCCTCGCCCGCGAGGAGCCGTCCGAGGTCGCGGCGCGCGCCTATGGCGGCGTCAGCGAGACCTTCGGGCCGAAGTATCTGATCCCGTCGCCCTTCGACCAGCGGCTGATCCTGCGCATCGCGCCGGCGGTTGCCCGCGCGGCGATGGAAACCGGCGTGGCCGCGCGTCCGATCACGGATTTCGAGGCTTACAACGACCGGCTGAACCGCTTCGTCTTCCGCTCCGGCCTGATCATGAAGCCGATCATCGCGGCGGCGCGCGACAGCCAGACCCGCATCATCTATTCCAACGGCGAGGACGAGCGCGTGTTGCGCGCCGCCCAGGTGCTGCTGGAGGACAAGCTGGCGCAACCGATCCTGATCGGCCGCCCCTCGGTGATCGAGGCGCGCTGCGAACGGTTCGGCCTGAAAATCCGGCCCGGAATCGATTTCGAATATACAAACCCGGAAGACGACCCGCGGTATCGCGATTATGTCGACACGCTGTTTTCGCTGCTCGGCCGGCAGGGCGTGACGCCGGAGGCCGCACGCACGATGGTGCGCTCCAACACCACGGTGATCGGCGCGATCGCGCTGCACCGGGGCGAGGCGGATGCGCTGATCTGCGGGCTTGAGGGCCGCTACTCCACGCATCTGTCGGATGTCGCCGGCATCATCGGAACGGCCCCAGGCGTGCAGGACTTTTCGGCGCTGTCGCTCCTGATCAACTCCGGCGGCGCGACCTTCTTCACCGACACCTATGTCACCGTCGACCCGAGCGCGCGCGAGATCGCGGAGACAACTGTGCTGGCGGCGGAGGAAATCCGGCGCTTCGGCATTACCCCGCGTGCCGCGCTCTTGAGCGCCTCGAACTTCGGTTCCCGCGACATGGCCTCCGCCGACAAGATGCGCGCGGCGCTTCAAATCCTGCGCGACCTCGCGCCGGACCTGGAGGTCGACGGCGAAATGCACGGCGACAGCGCGCTGTCGCTTGCGATGCGCGAGCGGGTGATGCCGGATTCGCGGCTGACCGAACAGGCGAACCTTCTGGTCTTCCCCTCGCTCGATGCGGCCAACATCGCGCTCAATCTGGTGAAGGTGATGACCGACAGCCTTCACGTCGGGCCGATCCTGCTCGGCACGGCCAAGCCGGTGCACATCCTCACGCCCTCGGTAACCTCGCGCGGCGTGGTCAACATGTCGGCCTTCGCGGCGGTGGAGGCCTGCACGCGCGAGCGCGAGCTGCTGGCGGATTGATTTGCCGGCTTTGCCCAAAGCGCCTTGACTCCTGTCATGGAAGCGTCGTCAGACTCATGCACTGTATGCGTGTGACGGGCGCTTTCAGGAGACAGGCATGGCACATATCCTCGTGGTCTATGCGACGAGCGAAGGTCAGACGCGAAAGGTCGCCGACCGCGTTGCGTCACGTGTGCGCGCCGCCGGGCACGACGTTACGCTGGTGGATGCGCGTGCCGCGGCTGCGACCGAGCTCGGCACCTTCGATGCCGCCGTTCTCGCCGCCTCCCTGCACGTGCGAAAACATCAGCCGGAGATCGTGGAGTTCGTCCGCAAGCAGCGCGCTCGCCTTGAACGCGTGCCCACCGCCTTCATTTCCGTGAGCCTGTCGGCGTCTTCGTCCGAGCAACACGATCTCGCCAATGCCCGCGCCGCGGTCGACGAGATGTTCGATGTGGTGGACTGGGACGCAAGCCTTGTGCATCTCGCCGCCGGTGCCGTGCACGACCGCCGGATGAATTTCCTCAAGCGCTGGATGATCCACCGCATCCTGCGCGAGAAGGGCGTGGAGATGGATCCCTCCGGCGACATGGAGTTCACCGACTGGCAGGCGCTGGATGTCTTCGTCGACACGTTCCTGGAGCGTTGCCGGCAGTCGGCCGGGGCCGTGGCCTGACCACGCTCCCGGTTGCCTTGACGCGGAAAGACCCGCGCAACGGCTGTCGCGCGGGTCTTGTCGGGTCGGATCGAACGGTGTCGTCGTCGGCGTGGCGTCACATGTTCGGGTAGTTCGGTCCGCCCGCGCCTTCCGGCACGGTCCATGTGATGTTGCCGTTCGGATCCTTGATGTCGCAGGTCTTGCAGTGAACGCAGTTCTGCGCGTTGATCTGGAAGCGCGGTGCATCCTCGCCCTCCTCGATCCACTCGTAGACGCCGGCCGGGCAATAGCGGGCCGAGGGGCCCGCGTAGACATCGTGTTCGGAAGTCTTCTGAAGCTTTTCGTCCTTGACCTTGAGGTGGATCGGCTGATCCTCCTCGTGGTTGGTGTTCGACAGGAACACGGAGGAAAGCTTGTCGAAGGACACCTCGCCATCGGGTTTCGGGTAGGCGACCGGCGAATGCTTTGCAGCAGGCTCCAGGCTCTCTGCGTCGGTCTTGCCGTGCTTCAGCGTGCCGAAGAAGGATTTTCCGAAAAGCTCGTTGGTCCACATGTCGAGGCCACCGAGCGCAATGCCGAGCACCGTGCCGAACCGTGACCACAGTGGCTTGACGTTGCGCACCTTCTTCAGATCCGTGCCGATTTCGCTCGTCCGCCAGGCCGCATCGAAGCCGGTCAGTTCGGTGTTCGCCTCGCCGCGCGCCAGCGCCTGGGTGATTTCCTCGGCCGCGAGCATGCCGGACAGCATGGCGTTGTGCGACCCCTTGATGCGCGGCACGTTGACGAAGCCGGCAGAACAGCCGATCAGCAGGCCGCCGGGGAAGGAGAGTTTCGGGACCGACTGGAAGCCGCCCTCGGTGATCGCGCGCGCGCCATAGGAAATGCGCTTGCCGCCCTCGAAGGTCTCGCGGATCGCGGGGTGGGTCTTGAAGCGCTGGAATTCGTCGAAAGGCGACAGATAGGGGTTCTTGTAGTTCAGGTGCAGCACGAAGCCGACCGCGACCTGGTTGTCCTCGAGATGATAAAGAAACGAGCCGCCGCCGGTCCTGCTGTCGAGCGGCCAGCCGAAGGAATGCTGGACGAGGCCCGGGCGATGCTTTTCGGGGGCGACCTGCCACAGTTCCTTGATGCCGAGGCCGAATTTCGGCACGTCGCTGTCGGCGTCGAGATCGAATTTCGCGATGAGTTCCTTGGCGAGTGACCCGCGCACGCCTTCGCCGATCAGCACGTATTTGCCGCGCAGTTCCATGCCGCGCGTGAAGGCGGCGTTCGGTTTGCCGTCGCGCCCCACGCCCATGTCGCCGGTGGCGACGCCGACGACACGCCCCTCGTCATCGTAAAGCACCTCGGCTGCGGCAAAGCCCGGATAGATCTCCACACCGAGTGCCTCCGCCTTTTCGGCGAGCCAGCGGCAGACGTTGCCGAGCGAGACAATGTAGTTGCCGTGGTTGTTCATCAGCTTGGGCATGAACAGGTTCGGCAGGCGGATCGAGCCGGCCGGGCCGAGCACCAGGAAATGGTCCGCCGTCACCGGCGTCTTGAACGGGGTGTCGCTTTCCTCGCGCCAATCGGGCAGAAGCTTGTCGATGCCGACGGGGTCGACGACGGCGCCGGACAGGATGTGCGCGCCGACTTCCGAGCCCTTTTCAAGCACGACCACGGAGAGGTCCTCGCCCGTGTCGCTGGCGATCTGCTTCAGTCGGATCGCGGCGGACAGGCCGGCCGGGCCCGCTCCGACGATCACGACATCGAAATCCATGCTCTCGCGTTCCGGAAGGGTTTCCGCTTCGCTCATACCTGTCTCCCCCGCAAGTCCATAAATCGTGTCATCAAGCCCTGTTTAGTGCAGCGCGAAAGCCGCTGCAATGCGCATGGACGGCCTGCACCCGCTTTTCCCTTTACGTAAAAGGAATATCGTCCCTGGACGCGGCACCGTTGCGCCTGTCCCCGGGATGCGGCACAACGAGGGCATGGAACCCGGCGACAGCAACGACCCGCGACAGTCCGGCGCCGAGCACGCGCGCGCGCTCGAGGCGCTGCTCGATTTCTATGTCGGGGCAGGCGCGGACGCCTGGATCGAGACCGACCCTGTCGACGCCTTCGCTCTGTCGGCCCGTGCCGCCGCCCGCACGGCCCCTGTGTCGTCGCCAACCGAGCGCCGTGCGCCGCCACCAAAGCAGCAGCCGGCACGCCTGCCCGGTGACGAACCCGGCGGCCCGGAGCACAGGATCCCCGGATCGGTGCCGCTTCCCAGCGAGCCGGCAAGACCCGCCGGCCCGCAGGAACCGACCCACCATGCCGTCATGCCGGACGACGAGGTGGTGGCGGCCGCGCGCGAGCTTGCCCGCACCGCGCCGACGCTGGAAGCGCTGCGCGACGCGGTCGCGGCCTTCAATGGCTGCAATCTCAAGATGTCGGCCAAGTCCCTGGTGTTTGCACAGGGAAATCCCGGGGCCCGGCTGATGTTCGTCGGTGGTGCGCCTTTGCGTGAGGATGATCGTGCGGGCGCGCCCCTGGCCGGTCCGGCCGGCCGCCTGTTCGAACGCATGCTTGCAGCGATCGGCATGACCCGTGAGGACGTCTGTGTCACCAATCTGGTGCCCTGGCGGCCTCCCGGCGACCGTATTCCCAGCCCGCAGGAAATCGAGATCTGCAAGCCGTTCGCGCTGCGCCAGATCGAACTTGTGGCACCGCGTGTCGTTGTGTTCCTGGGCGGCGGACCGGCCAATGCGCTGACCGGCAATCCCGAGGGCATCGTCAAATTGCGCGGAAAACGGCTGGAGGTCGCGCTCGGGTCGGGCACTGCGAAGGCAATCGCAACCTTTCACCCCGATTACCTGCTGCGAAACCCGGACCAGAAACGCTACGCCTGGCGCGATCTTCTGGCGCTTCGGGCGGCTCTGGAGGCATCTGCTTCCACCTGAGCCCGGGTCCGTACGACGGCTGCCCGGAAGCGATTGCGCCTTTTTTCAGCTCGGCAAAGGCTTATATCCCGTCCCTGGGTGCGTCTTGCGCGCCTGTGATTTTCAAAACCCAAGAAGGATTTTTCGCGTGTTCGATCGTCTGCGCAAACGTCTTCCCGGCAAATGGGGCAATGTCCCGGTGACCATCCCGGTCGTGCGCCTGCAAGGCGCCATCGGCATGGCATCCCCGCTGCGTCCTGGACTGTCGCTCGCGAATGTGGCGCAGCAACTCGACAAGGCGTTTTCCATCGACGGCCCTGCGGTGGCGCTGATCGTCAATTCGCCGGGCGGATCGCCGGTCCAGTCGCGTTTGATCCACACCCGCATTCGCGCGCTGGCGGAGGAAAAGAAGAAGGAAGTCATCGTCTTCGTCGAGGATGTCGCCGCCTCCGGCGGTTACATGATCGCGGTTGCGGGCGATGAGATCGTCGCCGATCCTTCGTCCGTGGTCGGCTCCATCGGCGTGGTTTCCGCCGGCTTCGGCTTTTCCGACGCGCTGGCCAAGCTCGGGATCGAGCGCCGGGTGCACACCGCAGGCAACAACAAGGCGATCCTCGATCCGTTCCGCCCGGAGCGCGAGGAGGATGTGCAGCATCTCAAGGCGCTGCAACTCGAGATTCACGATGCCTTCATCGATCTTGTGAAGACACGGCGCGGCGAGGTCCTGAACGAAAACCCCGATCTCTTCACCGGTCTGTTCTGGACCGGCACCACGGCGCGGGATCTCGGACTGGTCGACAGTCTGGGCGATTTGCGCTCCGTGCTGCGGGACCGCTTCGGCGACAAGGTGAAAACCCCGCAGATATCCGCGCCGCGATCGCTGTTCGGGCGCCGGCAGGCATCGGGCGTGGAGGCCGGGGCATCGGGCAGATTGACGCAAGGTCTCGCCGACGAAGCCTTCTCGGCGCTTGAAATCCGCGCGCTTTGGGCGCGTTTCGGATTGTGATTGCGCGCGCTGGCAGCGAAACTCGGGCGTGAATGGTGCGGCAACGGACGGTTGGCGATTCAACGGGAGCGGTGGAATGGTGAATGTGTTTGGCGCTGCGGCGCTCGCGGTTGGCGGATATGTTCTTTTCCGCGCGGTTCGCCGCGAAATGGGCCGGGTGGAAAAGCGGGTATCGAAGGCCGCGCGCAAATCCGCCGAAGGCCAGCCGATGAAAACCCTGGAGCGCGATCCCGAAACCGGACGGTACAAGCCGAAGGACTGATCCGCGGCCCGCCGGCGCGTGAGTGTTTCTTGTCAGTGCTCGCTTTCGCACAGCGAATGATCGGCGAGCGCATGGATGACGTGGCAGTCGCCGACGGTGTCCGCGTCGCAGGCTGAGGTGATGCGGTCGAGCTCCGTCTCCAGCCTCCGCAGCCGGGTGATGCGTGCACGTACCTCGGCGAGATGGGCGCCGGCGATGCGATGGGCGTCGACGCAAGGCATGTCCGGCGTCTCGCTTAATTCCAGCAATTCACGAATCGCTTCGAGCGGCAGCCCGAGATCGCGGGCATGGCGAATGAACGACAGCCGCTCGCGCGCTGCCGGTTCATAGCGGCGCTGGTTGCCGTCGGAGCGAACCGGCGGGGCGATCAGCCCCTGTTGCTCGTAGTAGCGGATCGTCGGAACCTTGACGCCGGTGGCCTTGGCGAGCGCGCCGATGGACAGCATGATTTTTCCTCTTGAACCTCTAGTCACTAGAGCATTTAGGGTCCGAACTCACAATCAGCAAGGACCCGCCTGCGCGCGGTCCGGCAACGGGAAAATGAGGAAGACCGATCATGGGTGCGTGTTGCGGACACGATCACGGAACGTTTGAAGGCGTATCCGACGACTACAAGCGCCGGCTCTGGGCCGTTATCGCGATCAATGCCGCGATGTTCGCGGTCGAGATGACAGCAGGCCAGATGGCGCAGTCCCAGGCGCTGAAGGCCGACGCGCTTGATTTTTTCGGCGATGCGCTGACCTACGGCATCTCGCTTGCCGTGATCGGGGCGTCCTTGCAGGTGCGTTCGACGGCGGCTCTGGCGAAGGGGATCAGCCTGCTTGCCATGGGGCTTTGGGTGTTCGGCTCCACGCTCTATCAGCTTCTTGTGCTGGGCGTTCCGCAGGCCCAGGTCATGGGCGCGATCGGATTTCTCGCACTCGCGGCCAACCTGGCGAGCGTCGGCTTGCTGATGCGCTACAAGGATGGCGACGCCAATGTGCGCTCCGTCTGGCTGTGTTCGCGCAATGACGCGATCGGCAACATCGCCGTGATGCTCGCGGCGGCCGGCGTGTGGGCCAGCGACACGGGATGGCCGGACCTTCTGGTCGCCGGCCTGATGGCCGGCCTGTTCCTGTCCTCCGCCTTCCAGATCATCGTCCAGGCCTGGCGGGAGCGAAAGGCCGAACAGACAATGGGTGAGGGGCCCGAGGACAGGCATGCCCACGCCGAGAGGCATGCGCGGGATATGCTTCCCGTTGCCGGCCATGATCGCGGCGAAAACACGCCGCCGGCCTGATCGGCTTTTCGCGGCGTGCAAACAGAGCGGAAACGGGGCACGCTTTGCGTCCCCCGTTCTCTGCAGTATGCGGAGCACTCCGATCAACGGTGGGTGCCGATTACGGGGCGCGGGCAATCGGACTGAATGATCACCGTGCCGTTGGGGTAGACGTAGCGGATCTTGCTGCATCCTTCGGCCGGCTTCACGCGCACCGGCTGGGGCCGGGCCGGCCGGCGCGGCTTGCCGGGCACATGGGTGACGACGGCGGCGGCGGCCATGCAGCTCGGCGTGGCACAGAGGATCGGACCGCCGGCGCTGCTTTTCGGTCCCCAGCCGCGACGGCCACCGCCGCTGCTGCCGTCCACGGATGCGTCCTGATCGGTCCCGGCCGAAGCGGTGCTGCCGCCGCCATTGCCATTGCTGCTCTGGGCCATGGCCTGCCCGCCGGCAATTGTCATTGAAACGGCGACGACGCTCATCAGTGTCAGTTCGCGTAGGTTGGTCATATCGCTTCCCTCCAGGTTTCCGCTGAACGGGTTATCCGTTCAGACTGTGTCATCTCCTGTCCAGGGGTCGGCTTCTGGGGCTCGACTTGCCCTGTCACTTCATGCTGACGTAAGGGAAGCTTTGGCGATGTGATGCGCAGCACACGCCGACGGAATTGCCCGCGCGGAGGCTGTGCCCTCAGTCATCGCACTGTCACGCGGTCCGGCTGGAGGTATCTCGGCGCCTGCCGCCTTGACGGCGCGGGGCGATGGTGGCACCTCTCGCGCCGACCGGGCGCGCGCCCGTGCGCCGGTTCCGGCAGTGGCAAGGACGACAGATCATGACCAGCGAAGCAGTGCCCGCGCACATGCGCCCCGAAAATTCCTTTCAGGGGCTGATCCTGACGCTCCAGCGCTATTGGGCCGATCAGGGTTGCGTCGTTCTCCAGCCCTATGACATGGAAGTCGGCGCCGGCACGTTTCACCCGGCGACGACGCTGCGCTCGCTCGGCCCGCGCCCGTGGAAGGCTGCCTATGTGCAGCCCTCGCGCCGTCCGACCGACGGGCGCTACGGCGAGAACCCCAACCGGCTGCAGCATTACTACCAGTTCCAGGTGATCCTGAAGCCGTCGCCGGACAACCTGCAGGAGCTTTATCTCAGCTCGCTCTATGCCATCGGGCTCGACCCCGCGCTGCATGACATCCGCTTCGTCGAGGACGACTGGGAAAGCCCGACGCTGGGCGCCTGGGGGCTTGGCTGGGAATGCTGGTGCGACGGTATGGAGGTCTCGCAGTTCACGTATTTTCAGCAGGTCGCCGGCTTTGAGTGCTCGCCTGTTTCAGGTGAACTCACCTACGGGCTGGAACGGCTCGCCATGTACATCCAGGGCGTCGATAACGTCTACGACCTGAATTACAACGGCCGCGAGGGTGCGGAAAAGGTCACCTATGGCGATGTGTTCCTGCAGGCCGAGCAGGAGTATTCGCGCCACAATTTCGAACACGCCGACACAGAGACGCTGTTTCGCCACTTCAAGGATGCGGAAGACGAATGCCGCCGTCTGTTGGACGCGGGGGCCGCGGCGCGCGATGCGGCCGGCGCGGCGGTGCATCAGGTGGTACTGCCGGCCTACGACCAGTGCATCAAGGCGAGCCACGCCTTCAACCTGCTCGACGCGCGCGGCGTGATTTCCGTGACCGAACGCCAGAGCTACATCCTGCGCGTGCGCGAACTGACCAAGGCCTGCGGCGGCGCCTTCCTGGAAACCGAAGCCGGCGGCGTCGGCTACACGGCGTAGTCTTACACCCGTTGATTGCAATCGGTTGCGATGGTATCGTCCGCAGATTGCATTTGACGGGAGTTAAGACGTTGATCGATTTGAGAGTATTTTTGACCGCGGCCTTGCTTGGCGCGGTGATGATTGCCGGCTCCGGGCCGGCATATGCAATCGGGCCATCGCTTTACGATCAGCCCGTGAAGGGGCTGACCTATCGGTCGGCCTGCGACACCCGAAGCGACTATCTCCGCCTCGTCAAGGAACTCCGGCAAAGACCGCGGCGGCACGCGCGCGCAGTTGATAACGTCGAAGGTTACATGATGGATGAGCGGTGGCCGTTCTCAAAGCAGATGGAACATGCTCGCACGCGGGATCAAAAGCTTCTGGCCAACCGGGATCTTATGAAGCGCCTGCACGAGAAATCCAGATACGGCTATCCGCTCGATGTGGACTGTCGCGCGATCCCGAGAAAGGCATTCGTCCTTGAACAGGACACACGTCCGTCGAGGTCGATGCTGTGCATTCGCGTGACCGGATGGCCGAAGTGCCTTTGGACGTCGTCATCGATCCTCGAGCGGTATCGCGCCACGGGTGACGGGAAGACCTTCAGGCCCCGATAGGTGGCAAGGCTGTGTCGTATTCCTTGCCTTTTATTTGGTGATATTGCCATGAAATTTCAGATCCTTGGATTGCTTGTGATCGGCCTTCTCGTATTTGCTCCGCCGTCTGCGGAGGCGCGCACCAAGGCCGGCATCACACCGCTTGCCGCCTGTGCGACCAAACAGGATTGGAAGACGCTGAACGAAACGCTCAACACCCGGGCCTTCGCCTATGACACCACCTTCATCGACTTGATCAAGAAGGGGGTGGACAAGCGCAAGGCGGCGCGTGACGCGAGACGGGAAACCCGGAAGGCCCAGCCCGTGGATGTGAACTGCCGCGCATTGCCGGGCAGGCGCGTCACACTCGACGACAAGGGCGGCTGGTCCGGCTACGTCTGTGTTCGGGCGCGGGGATGGAAAAACTGCGGCTGGATCCACAAGGGCTATTTCCCCCGGTTCTTCCGGGCGACATCCGACCCGACAGTGTAGGAGCGCGGCGCCCAGCAGGAACTGTTGTTCAGGTATAGCTGAGCGGCACGCACCGCTTCACAACCGGGTGACATTCTCCCGCCGACGTTCTAGCGTTTCCCCGTCGGGGCCGAAGGGTATTTCGGAAAGAAGGACGGGACAGGATGGGAACTTGGATCGTGCTGGGCGTGCTCGTCGCGCTCGGGCTTTATGTCGTCTACCTCTACAACACGCTGGTGCGGCAGCGGCAGATGGTGCGCGAGGGCTGGTCGGGCATCGACGTACAGCTCAAGCGCCGCACCGACCTGATCCCCAATCTGATCGAGACGGTGAAGGGTTACGCCGCCCATGAAAAGGCGACGCTTGAGGAAGTCACCGAATTGCGCGCCCGCGCCGCCAGCATGCCGCGCGACGATGTCGCCGGGCGGTCCCAGGCGGAATCGATGCTCTCGCAAGCCCTTGGCCGGCTTTTCGCGGTCGCCGAGGCCTATCCCGACCTCAAGGCCAACGATGGTTTCCGCGATCTGCACGCCTCGCTCGACAAGGTGGAAGAGACCATCCAGATGGCGCGGCGCTACTACAATGGCGCGGTGCGCGGGCTCAACGTGACGGTGGAGAGCTTTCCGGCAAACCTGATCGCCGGGAAATTCGGGTTCGAGCAGGCCGACTATTTCGAGATCGAGGATCCGGCCGACCGCGCCGTCCCCGATGTGTCCTTCTAGAGCGACTGTCCTTCCCGCAAAGAGAGGCGCCATGCCGCTTGTCATGAAAATGCGCCACGCGATGGCCGTGATCGGTCTCGCGTTTTGCCTGATCGCCGTCTCGGGCGGTGCGGGCAATGCGCAAGAGCGCATTCACGCCTTCAATGCGACCATCGAGATCGCCGCCGACGGCACCTTGACGGTCACCGAGACCATCCGCGTTCGCGCGGAAGGCGACCAGATCCGCCGGGGCATCTTCCGCGACATCCCGCTCGCCATCGACACCCCCAACGGGCGCATCCTGGCCGGTTTCGACCTCCTGTCGGTGACCCGCGACGGAGAGCCCGACGGCTACCGGGTCAATCGCGGCGGCGGCGGTGTCAGGATCTACATCGGCCGGGAAGAGGTCTTCCTGACGCCGGGCGACTACACCTACAAGCTCGTCTACGAGACGACCCGCCAGATCCGCTTCTTCGAGGGCTATGACGAGGTTTTCTGGAACGTCACCGGCAACGAATGGATCTTCCCGATCGACACCGCGAGCGCGCGCGTCGTGCTGCCGGACGGTGCGGTGGCGCAGCAATGGACGGCCTATACCGGCTTCTTCGGCGAGCAGGGCAGCGATGTGACCGCCCGCACGGAAGACGCCGGCAACAGCGTCGTGTTTTCCACCACGCGGCCCCTTGCGGCCGGCGAGGGCCTGAGCGTCGTCGTTGCCATGGAAAAGGGCGTCGTCGCGCCGCCGACGGAGGCAGAGCAACGCGGCTACTTCCTGCAGGACAACATGGCCACCATCCTGGGCGGTGGCGGTGTTCTGCTGGTGCTCGTCTACTACTTCGGCGCGTGGTGGCTCGTCGGACGCGATCCGCCCAGGGGCGTCGTCTTTCCCCGGTTCGAGGCGCCTGAGGGCGTGTCGCCGGCGCTGGCCGCCTATATTCACGACAAGGGGTTCGGCGACGGCGGCTGGAAGGCGCTGTCGGCTGCCTGTCTCAATCTCGCGGTTCACGGCCGGATGAAGATGGAGGATTTCGCCGACGATCTGACACTGAGCCGCCCGGAGCAGGAGGTGGGCAAACTAGAGGGTCTGCCGAAGGGCGAGGCGGCCATCGCGCGCTGGTTCGACGCGCGCAACTCGAGCCTTACGCTCAGCAAGGCGAACGGAACCTCGGTGGTGTCTCTCGGCAAGAGTTTTCGCGGCGCCATCGAAGGGGAAAACCGGGGACAGTTCTTCAAGGAAAACCGTCTTTACCTCATTCCCGGGATCGGCCTGAGCGTGGTGACGATCATCGCCCTCGTTGTGTTCGGCAATCTCTCCCAGACTGAGATCGGCGCCCTGTTTCCCTCGATGATGGCGGGGTTCGTGATTTCCATCTTCAGTGTGCGCATCGCCAAGAGCATGAGCCGCGCACGCGGCATCGTCGCGCGGGTGGGACTTGCGATTGCGATCTTTACCCTTGTCATGGCACTCGGGATTGCGGGCTTCGCCGTCATCTCGATCAACGGCGAGATCCCCTATCCGGTGATGATCGCGGCCGGGCTTTTCTCGATAAATGCTCTTTTCTTCTTCCTCATCGGCGCGCCGACGGCGGTCGGGCGCACCCGGCTCGACGAGATCGAGGGGCTGAACATGTATCTTTCGGTTGCGGAAAAAGATCGCATGAACATGGCCGGCGCGCCGGAGATGAGCCCGCGTCACTTCGAGACGCTTCTGCCCTATGCGGTTGCGCTCAATGTCGAAAAGCCCTGGTCGAAAGCCTTCGAGGCCTGGTTGACGACGGCGGCGGGCGCTGCGGTTGCCGCCAGCTATTCGCCGACCTGGTACAGCGGCCGCCACTTCGATTCCCGCCATGTGTCGAGCACGCTCGGCAAAACCGTCAGCGCGATGTCAGGCGGATTTTCCTCATCGGTTCCGGCGCCGAAATCCTCGTCCTCCGGGTTTTCCGGCGGCGGGTCGTCCGGCGGCGGCGGCGGAGGCGGCGGGGGCGGCGGCTGGTAGCAACGGTCCGGCAAGGCGCACGTTTCGGCGATGTCCCGGCGCTGCGGGGGTGACTTTTTCCTCCCGCCTTGGTAACGGACGCGTAATCCAGTTTTTCCGGGCGTTTTCAAGCGTCCCGCCACCCAACCGTCGAGACCCAAGATGCCCGATCTTCTCCTGGAGCTGTTCAGCGAGGAAATTCCCGCCCGCATGCAACGGCGCGCGGCGGATAACCTCAAGTCGCTGGTCACCAACGCGCTGGTGGATGCGGGTCTCACCTACGAGGGGGCGAAGGCCTTCGTCACGCCGCGCCGGCTGGCGCTGCATGTCGCCGGGCTTCCCGCCGCCTCCAGGGCAACGCGCGAAGAGCGAAAAGGCCCGCGCGTCGGCGCGCCGGAAAAGGCGCTCGAAGGCTTTTTGCGCGGCGCCGGCCTTGCCTCCATCGACGAGGCCGAGATCGCCAGCGATCCGAAGAAGGGCGATTTCTACGTCGCCGTGATCGAAAAGCCGGGCCGCACGACGCCGGAAATCGTCGCCGATGCGATGCCCGGCATCATCCGCAACTTCCCCTGGCCGAAATCCATGCGCTGGGGCTCAGGCTCGCTGCGCTGGGTGCGCCCGCTGCATTCCATCGTCGCGACCTTCGGACCCGAGACCGAGGAGCCGGAGGTGATCCCCTTCGAGATCGACGGCATCGCGTCCTCGAAGTTCACGCGCGGCCACCGCTTTCTCGCGCCGGAACCGTTCGAGGTGCGCCGGCTGGAGGATTACGCCGACAAGCTGGAAAAGGCGAAGGTCGTGCTCGACGCCGACCGCCGCAAGGACATCATCGCCCATGACGCGCGCAACCGCGCGATGGCGCTGGGTCTCGAACTGGTCGAGGACGAGGGGCTTCTGGAAGAGGTCGCCGGCCTGGTCGAATGGCCGGTGGTGCTGACGGGCAGCTTCGACGAGACCTTCCTCAAGCTTCCCGACGAGGTCATTCGCCTGACCATCCGCGCCAACCAGAAGTGCTTCGTCCTCAAGGACCCGGCAACGGGCGCGCTCTCCAACCGTTTCGTCGCGGTCTCCAACATCGAGGCCGCCGACGGCGGCGCGACGATCATCGCCGGCAACGAGAAGGTGATCCGCGCAAGGCTGTCGGATGCCTGGTTCTTCTGGGAAACCGACCTGAAAGCCTCGCTCGAAAGCCGCCTGCCGAAGCTCGACAACGTGGTCTTCCACGAAAAGCTCGGCACGCAGGGCGCGCGCATCGCACGGCTCGAGGCCCTGGCGCGCGAGATCGCGCCGCTTGTCGGGGCGGATGTGGAGAAGGCGGCACGCGCGGCACGCCTTGCCAAGGCCGACCTGCCGACGCAGATGGTCTACGAGTTCCCAGAGCTTCAGGGCCAGATCGGGCGCACCTACGCCGAGCTGCAGGGCGAGGACGCCTCGGTCGCAACGGCCATCGAGGATCACTACAAGCCGCAAGGTCCGTCCGACGACGTGCCGGGCGATCCGGTCGCCATTGCGGTCGCGCTCGCCGACAAGCTGGATCTCCTGACCGGTTTCTGGACCATCGACGAAAAGCCGACCGGCTCCAAGGACCCTTACGCGCTGCGCCGTGCCGCGCTCGGCGTGATCCGGATCGTGCTGGAGAACGGGCTGCGTTTGGGGCTGAAATCGCGGATCATGTTGGCCGAGACCCGCATTCTGCGCGAAATTTCAACGGACCATGCCCTGGAGCAGGCCGTCGATGCAGCAATGGCAACGAAGGGGTTGGACCTGGGGTCTAAGGTCGATGACCGGATCGCGGAAGAAATTCACAAGAAGAACCTGCCGGATCAAGCGAAATCAGAAGGCCTTGCCCTCGATCTCCTCGCCTTCTTCGGCGACCGGCTGAAGGTCCATCTGAAGGATGAGGGCGCGCGCCACGACCTGATCGACGCGGTCTTTGCGCTCGAAGGTCAGGACGACCTGCTGATGGTGGTCAAGCGCGTCGAGGCGCTGGGCGCGTTCCTGGCGACCGAGGACGGCGCGAACCTGCTTGCCGGCGCCAAGCGCGCGGCCAACATCCTGCGTGCGGAGGAAAAGAAGGACGGCACGGCCATCGAAGGCTGGCCCCATGCCGACCATCTGGCGGAGCAGGCGGAAATCGATCTGGCGGCCGCCATCGATACGGCGCGTGCGGCACTGCGCGATGCGCTCAAGGACGAGGATTTTGCCGCCGCGATGACGGCACTGGCGGCGCTTCGCGCGCCGGTCGACCGGTTCTTCGACGACATCCACGTCAATGCCGACGATCCCGAGCTGCGGCTCAACCGCCTGCGTCTGCTCGCCGAAATCCGCGAGGCGACGCGTGAAGTGGCCGACTTCTCGAAGATCGCGGGGTGAGGGCGCGCCTCCACACTCTGCGTCATCCCGGCCCCCGAGCCGGGATCCATTGGCACCCTCAGCGGGTGCGAGTGGGTGGAAGGTTCGATACACCCGCGTTCCGGCATTCGCCGTGGACCTTGGCGACGTGGATTGGGTCCCCGGTCAAGCCGGGGATGACGTCGGAGCGTGGGGCCTATGTCCCCGGGTAGCCTCTCGCATGGCCGTTTGCCGATTGCTGAGGGCGGATTGGAAGTGGGGCGCTGACCGCCACTTTTCACTGTCGTCATCCCGGACTTGATCCGGGATCCAGTGGCACCCGCAGTGGCGGGGAGGGCGCGCAGCTTCTCCTCCCGCACTCCCGGCATGCCTGCGCGGGCCGGCATCCGCTATCCGCAATCGCTGGAGATCTTTCGCGCCGTGGAATGGGCGTGGCTCATGGCCGTGGTGACGCTGGAGGGGCGGAGCGTGCCTCACTCCGCCGGCGTGCCGGCGAGCCGTGCCACCGGCTCTTCCCGGATCGGCCAGTGCACCAGCGCCGCGAAAATGCCGAGCGCGATGCCCATCCACCAGATCGGGTCGTAGGAGCCGGTCTGGTCGTAGATCCGCCCGCCGAGCCAGACGCCCAGAAACGCGCCGATCTGGTGGGAAAAGAACACGAAGCCGAACAGCGTCGCCATGTAGCGCGGGCCGAACATCACCGCGACCAGACCCGACGTCGGTGGCACGGTGGACAGCCACAGGAAGCCCATGGTTGCAGCGAAGACCAGCACGGTGAGCGGGGTCGCGGGCACCATCAGGAAGATGGTGATGGCGGCGGCGCGGCCCAGATAGATCAGCGACAGGAAATGCGGTTTGGAATAGCGTCCGCCGATGTAGCCTGCCGCCAGGGCGCCGAAGACGTTGCAAAAGCCGATCAGCGCAATGGCGATCGCCCCCCAGCTCGGATCGAGACCGAGGTCGACGATATAGGGCGGCAGATGCACCGTGATGAAGGCGACGTGAAAGCCGCAGACGAAAAAGCCGAAGGTGAGCAGCAGGAAACCACGCGTGCCGAAGGCCTCGGCGAGCGCTTCGCCGAGGCGTTGATCCTTTTCGCCCGCATGGGCCGGCAGGGCGGCGGGTTTCCCCTTCAGCGCGATGGAGAGAAAGGGAACCATCGCGACGATGCCCGCAAGAACCAGGAGGGCCTGATGCCAGCCGAAGCCGTCGATCAGCGCCTGTCCGAGCGGGGCGAAGAGAAACTGGCCGAAGGAGCCGGCGGCCGTGCCGACGCCGAAGGCGATGGAGCGTTTGGCCGGCGTGACGGCGCGCCCGAAGGCGGCAAGCACCAGCGTGAACGACGAGAACGCGACGCCGAGCCCGATCATCACGCCGGCGGAGAGATGCAGCAGCATCGGCGATTCCACGAAGGACATCATTGCCAGACCGGCGATGTAGAGCAGCGCGCCGAACGTCACCGTGCGCGCGGTGCCATAGCGGTCGGCGATCATTCCGGCGATCGGCTGACCCGCGCCCCACATCAGGTTCTGGATGGCGAGTGCGAGTGAGAACACCTCGCGCGACCAGTCTCGCGCCTCCGTCATCGGTGCGAGAAACAGGCCGAGCGAGGACCGTGGACCAAACCCGATCAGCGCTATCAGACAGCCGCAAATGATGATCAGCGGGACGTTGGGCCCGTCCTTGACGGCGGAGTCGCGGGCGGGTGAGGAGGTCATGGGCGTGTCCGTGCTGATCATCGGCCGGGAGAGGGCCGGTTTCTGAGGCGTCAGTTTCCGGAGCGTCATCGGTCGCAAGGACTGCGGATTCGCTGTATTCGCAGCGTCCGGCAAACGGCTGACGCCGGGTATTGAAGGGAATATGAGCGATCCGGCGAAGGCCGAAAAGCAAAACATCCTGATGATTGGCATTCACGAAGCGGATGAGTGACCTTTTCAGGTGGCGCGATGCGGTATCAAGGTGCGGTCCGGGGTCGGCGCCGTTTGCAGGCGCGCGCGGATTTTGGTGACGTAGCGCTTTCAGTCGGTTCGCTCGGGTGTCAAGAAAGCATTTGGCAATCCGGTATCGCATCCCTATATATACCCTCGAAGAGCATAATCGACGGCGAGAGCCGCGTTTTTTAAACGTCAGGTTATGCTCAAAAAGAGTATAAGCGCCGATAGAGACGCCGAACTCAGGGTCGAGTGGATCGCGCCAGGCGGTTCAGGATCAGTCAAGGGAGGTCGTCATGACCACCACTGTAATCTCCACCGTCGGAGGCGCCGAAACCCGTCGCCCCGCACGCGAAAAGGCATCCGGCTTTCCGGAGGTGGCGCGCCCGCCCCTTGCCTATACCCCTGAGATCGCCGCGGAAACCGCTCCGATCTACGAGAAGGTGAAGGATTTCATCCCGGAGATCGAGTGGCCGGTGCTGGCACCGGTGATCCATGCGATCAACGTGCTCAAGAAGGAGCGCAACGCGGTCATTCTGGCGCACAACTACATGACGCCGGAGATTTTCCATGGCGTGGCCGACATCGTCGGCGACAGCCTGCAGCTCGCCAAGGAAGCGGCCAAGACCGATGCGGATGTGATCGTCCAGTGCGGCGTGCACTTCATGGCCGAGACCGCAAAGATCCTCAGCCCGGAAAAGACCGTGCTGATTCCCGACATGAACGCCGGCTGCTCGCTCGCGGAATCGATCACCGCCGCCGACGTGCGGGGCCTGCGCGAAAAGCACCCCGGCGTGCCGATCGTCACCTATGTGAACACCTCCGCCGACGTGAAGGCCGAATGCGACATCTGCTGCACCTCGGCCAATGCCGTGCAGGTGGTGGAAAGCCTGGGCGCGCCGAAGGTGCTGCTCATTCCCGACCAGTATCTGGCGGCCAATGTGGCGCGCCAGACGGATGTCGAGATCCTGACCTGGGCCGGCGCCTGCGAGGTGCATGAGCGCTTCACCGCCGCCGAACTGCGCGAATATCGCGAGATCGAGCCGGCGGTGAAGATCATCGCCCATCCCGAGTGCCCGCCCGAGGTGGTCGACGAGGCCGACTTCACCGGCTCGACCGCCGGGATGATCAACTGGGTGAAGACCAACCGGCCGGAAAAGGTGATGCTGGTTACCGAGTGCTCGATGGCCGACAACATCGCCTCCGAGACGCCGGGGGTGAGCTATGTGCGTCCGTGCAACCTGTGCCCGCACATGAAACGCATCACCTTGTCGAAGATCCTCGACGCGCTGGTGGAAATGCGCGATGAAGTCACGGTCGATCCTCAGATTGCCGCCCGCGCCCGCCAGGCGGTCGAGCGGATGATCCACCTGAAGAGCTGACGACGCGGTTCGCGCGCTTCACCTCACGGTCCCGGGCGCGCGGCCCGACCCTCCCTTGTCGCCGTCCGCATCGCGGGCGGCGGTTTTCCATAATGCACCGTGCCGGATATTCGCGCCATGACGTCAGCCCGCAACGTGACCACGCACATCGATGATGTTGTCATTCTCGGAGGCGGGCTGACCGGCCTGTTCTGCGCGCTGAAGCTCGCGCCGCGCCCGGTCACGATCCTCTCCGCCTCGCCGATTGGCGAGGGCGCGTCCTCCGCCTGGGCGCAAGGCGGCATCGCCGCCGCCGTTTCCGATGAGGACAGCGCCGCCTCCCATGCCGCCGACACCATCGCGGTGGGCGGGGGGCTGTGCGAGGAAAACATCGTCCGGCTGATGACGGAAGAAGCGGGCGAGCGCATCCGCGACCTGCTCGGCTACGGCGTGCCCTTCGACACCGATCTGGAGGGCCGCTTGCAGCTGTCGCGGGAGGCGGCGCATTCGGTCAATCGCATCGTGCGCGTGCGCGGCGACATGGCGGGACGGGCGATCATGGATGCGCTGGTCGCCGCCGTGCGCAAGACCCCGTCGATCCGCGTCGTGGAAGGCTATCTTGGCGAGGAGCTGCTGCACGAGGGACGGCTGGTCACCGGGGTTCTGGCCCGGCGCCGGGGCGACCGCGAGCGTCTTGCCTTTCCCGCCCATGCCGTGGTTCTCGCCTCCGGCGGCATCGGCCATCTCTTTGCCGTCACCACAAATCCGCCCGAGGCGAACGGTCAGGGCCTGGCGATGGCCGCCCGCGCGGGCGCCGTGATCGCAGATGCGGAATTCGTGCAGTTTCACCCCACCGCGCTCAATGTCGGCCTCGATCCGGCGCCGCTTGCCTCCGAGGCCCTGCGCGGAGAAGGAGCGATATTGATCAACAGTGCCGGCGAGCGTTTTATGGAAGCTGTCGATCCGCTGAAGGAACTGGCCGCGCGCGATGTTGTCGCACGGGCCGTTTTTCGCGAAAACGCGGCCGGGCGCGGTGCGTTTCTCGATTGCCGCGCGGCCATCGGCGCCGCGTTTGCCGAAAAATTCCCGACCGTTTACGCCGCGTGCCAGAAGGCCGGTATTGATCCGGTCACCCAGCCGCTGCCGGTCGCGCCGGCGGAGCATTATCACATGGGGGGCGTGCTCACCGACGCCAACGGCCGGACTTCGCTCGACAATCTCTGGGCGGCCGGCGAGGTCGCCTCGACCGGCGCGCATGGCGCAAACCGGCTGGCCTCCAACTCGCTGCTGGAGACGGTGGTCTTCGCCGCGCGCATCGCCGAGGACCTTCAGAACCAGATGCCCAACCCGCGCAGCGCCCATTGGCCCGGCATGGATGACCGCATCCAGGAGCCGACCCGTCGCAACGAGGTCGAGCGTTCCGCAATCACCATTCTTCGCGAGGCCATGTCGGCGGGCGTCGGCGTTCAGCGCGATGCGGACGGGCTGATGGCGACGCTGGCCGTGACCGACGCGCTTGAGGCGCGCTGCGCGCGCCGCTCGATCCTCAACATGATGACCGCCGGCAAGGTCGTTGCCGCTGCCGCCCTGATGCGCAGCGAGAGCCGGGGCGGGCACTGGCGCTCCGACCATCCGGCCGCCGATCCGGCACAGGCACAGCGCTCCTTCGTGACGATGAAGCAGGTAGACGAGGTTGTGCGGGCCGCCTCGGACAGCGATATCGGCCGCAAGGCCGTAGCAGCGCACGGGCTGGACCAGCCGATCACCGGAGACGACGCATGAGTGCCGCAGCCTATCGCCCCGTCCTGCCGGCACTGATGGTCGAGGATGCCGTACGGGCCGCCCTTCTGGAAGACTGGGGCCGCGCCGGCGACATCACCGCCCAGGCAACGCTTGCGCCCGACACGCGCGCCCGCGCCGTCATCGCCGCACGGCAACCCGGCGTGCTTGCCGGTCTCGACCTTGCCGCGACCGCTTTCCGGTTTGCCGATCCTTCGATTTCAATCGAGACGTTGCTGGACGATGGCGCAAGGCTAGCGCCGGGCGATGTCGCGATGCGCATCGACGGGCCGGCGCGCGGGGTTCTCTCGGCGGAGCGTGTGGCGCTGAATTTTCTGGGGCATCTCTCGGGCGTCGCGAGTGCGACGGCGCGCTTCGCCGATCTGGTCGCGCACACCAGGGCCCGCATTGTCTGCACCCGCAAGACCACGCCCGGCCTCAGGGCTTTCGAGAAATACGCCGTGCGCTGCGGTGGCGGCGCGAACCATCGCTTCGGTCTCGACGATGCGATCCTGATCAAGGACAACCACATCGCGGTTGCCGGCGGTGTGCGTGCGGCGATTGAGGCCGCGCGTGCCTTCGCCGGTCATCTGGTCAAGGTCGAGGTGGAGGTCGACACGCTGGCGCAGCTGGAGGAGGCACTTGCCGCGCGCCCCGACGTGGTGATGCTCGACAACATGGCGCCCGACGCCCTGTGCAAGGCGGTCGCGATTGCCAATGGGTCCGTGACGCTTGAAGCCTCCGGCGGCGTCAATCTCGACAGTGTCGCGGCCATCGCCGAGACCGGCGTCGACCTGATCTCGGTCGGCTGGATCACCCATTCCGCGCCGGTGCTCGATCTCGGGCTCGACATAGACATCGGCTGAGTCCGACCGGTTTGTCTCGGACGCCCGGAAACCTCGCCCGTGCCTGTTCGTCTGAGCTTCATCGCGCGTGCCGCAATGCGCGGGCGCGATCACGGTTCCGGTTTTGCGTCGGCCGGTCTATGCTCTTTCGCACCCGCCTCATGCAGCACTTGGAGCCGTGATGCCGAAGTTTGCCGCAAACCTGAGCATGCTCTTCACGGAGATCGATTTTCTCGACCGGTTCGATGCCGCGGCGGATGCCGGGTTCGCCGGTGTCGAGTTTCTGTTTCCCTACGCACATGATATGGGCGAGTTGCAGGAGAGACTGCAGCGCCGGGGCCTCACACAGGTCCTGCACAACCTGCCGCCGGGCGATTGGGGTGCGGGCGAGCGCGGTATTGCAGCGCTGCCGGAGCGGGTGGAAGAGTTCCGCGACAGCGTCGAGACGGCGCTCCGGTTTGCAAGTGTGCTTGGCTGCCGCCAGCTCAATTGTCTGGCCGGGATCGCGCCGGAGGGCGCCGATCCGCAAGAACTGCGCGATACGCTGGTCAAGAACCTGAGATATGCGGCGACGCGCCTGGAGGAGGTTGGCATCCGCCTGCTTGTCGAGCCGATCAACACGCGCGACATCCCGGGGTTTTTCCTGTCGACGTCGGCGCAGGCTCTGGAGATCCTCGACTCCGTCGGCTCCTCCAATCTTGCTCTGCAATACGACATCTACCACATGCAGGTGATGGAGGGGGACATCGCCCACCGGCTTCAGGAGATCCTGCCGCGCATCGCCCATATTCAGATCGCCGATCCGCCGGGGCGCCACGAGCCGGGCACGGGCGAGCTCAACTATCCCTTCCTGTTCGATCATCTGGATCGCATCGGCTACGATGGTTGGGTCAGTGCTGAGTATCGACCGAAGACCACGACGCGCGAGGGCCTTGGCTGGCTGGCAGAGGCGGTCGCCCGCCGGTCCTGACAATCCGGCCGCCGGCGACGTCAGACGACCGTCAGATGCGGTCGTGACTCGTGTGCCTCGTCGTCCCGTGCCGATGGATCGCACGCATCGGCATCGCCGAAGCTTGCCACGGCGACCCCTTCCGCTTCGCTTTTCGCCTGGAGTTTCAGCCGGGCGATGTGATTGCTCAACAGGTCGAGGTTCTCGATCGACAGACCCTTGGGAATGTGCAGGACAGCAATCGAGCAGGTGAGCAGCGGATAGGTCTGGGCCCGTCCGCGCCGGTCGTTTGCAATGATATAGCCTTGCGTGCGGTGTTCCGCGCTGTAGAGGCTTTCCACCTGATGGGCGAAATCGTTGCGGAGTGCCGTCATCAGTCCGGCCAGCCGTTCGGCCTGCCATTCGTCGAGGCCGACGAAATAATCGTCGCCGCCAACGTGCCCGACGAACGCGCGCAACGTGTCGAGTTGTCGTTTCAAAAGTTCGGAGAACAGGATCAGCGCCCGGTCGCCGATGCGAAAGCCGTACGTGTCATTGAAGGGCTTGAAGTTGTCGAAGTCGATATAGATGAATGCGCGGTCGATGTCCGCGTTTGCGCAGGTGCGCACCACATGGTCGGAAATGGCGGAATTGCCCGGCAGTTTGGTGAGCGGGTTCTGCTCCTGGGCGAACCTGAGCCTCGCGTCGTTTGAGAGTTTCAACAGTGCGTTCGGCAGGAGACAGCCCTTGTAGCATCCGGCGTGGGTTATCACGATGCCGTCTGTCGGCTCACTGCCGCCAACATCCACGAGCCGGTCGAGCGGCGCATGCATGTCTGCGATCGCACAGGGGCGAATGAAGCGACCCAGGTGATTGTCGATTGTCGGGTTAAGCAGCAAGTCGCGTCCATAAGACATGTACAGGAAGGACTTGAGATCGGACTCCCGGATAATTCCCTTGGGTTCGTTCTGCTCGTCGACAACGGGCAGGATCGTCTGTGTCGGGTTCGCGCGAAAGATTTCCAGCGCTTCGGCAATGCTCGCCGTGCGGAAAACGGGGGTGAGCTTCTCCATTTCCTGATCAAGAAAATCGAGGTCGGCGGGCTTGCGGGCCTTCTTGCGTTGGCTCAGTTCGGCGATTGCGGAATAGACCGACTTTGCCTCCGCGGGATTTGCAAACGGACGCGCGACGAGAAAGCCCTGAACAAGATCGCATCCCACGTCCTGGCACGCCCGCAGCTCCGACGGGGTCTCGACGCCTTCCGCCACCACCCGGATGCCGAGCACATGGGCGAGATCGACCACGCTTGAGACGAACAGTCGCTTGCGGGCGTCGTTTTGCAGGGCCGTGATAAAGAAGCGATCGATCTTCAGGATGCCCGGCTCATACTGGTAGAGCAGTCGAAGCTGTGAGTGGCCCTGCCCGAAGTCGTCAATGGCGAAACTGAAACCTTCGTCACGTGCCGCCTGGACGAAACTGTGCAGGTCCGCCTCGTCGAAGCGGGAGGCGATCTCCGGGATCTCGAGGCAGACGTTGGACGGGCTTAGCCCGTTCCGCGCGACGGCATTGACCATCGCGACGAGCGGCTCGGTGTCCGGAGCAAGGCCGCGTCCGTCGACGTTGAGGAAGAGCTTTGTCTTGCCGGCATCCGCGAACCTGGCAAACCGGGCGATGGCCTTGCGTTGAAGTGCGGCTTCCGCCGACCCCAGACATCCGTTTTCGGCGGCGAAGTCGAAGACCTCGCATGGTGTGTGGAAGCCAAGTGCATCATTGCCACGCAGCAGGGCCTCGAAACCGTAGATCACGCCGGAATGAATATCGACGATTGGTTGGAATGCATGCTCGAGGGTCGCTTCGACCTGTGTAAGAAACAATTCCGGCGTGCGTTGCGCATGCCATTCATGCATCAGCGCGTCGTCGCTCATCCTCGGTCCTTTTTCGCAATCTGACGATCCGGCAGGAGAAAAACCGAACTTCGGTCTCCGGCTCCAGCCCTGGCGCGGGCAATAACCTTTGTCGGCGCTTTATGCCGGCTGGATCGCGGAAAACTCTGCCGCGATCGTCAAATGATCTTGCTTGCGCAATGGTGTCCGCGGCCCCCGGCCTTGGACGGGCGGACAGTGGCCCAAAGATGTAAATGATCTATGTCCAGAATGTTACATAAGTAGTTAGACTTAGGGTCAGGACCTGTTGCCATGACTGAAATGGCGTTCGAGATGACGAGAGATGCAAGGAAAAGCCCGAAGAGCGGGACCGTTCCCCCGGCCGAGGGCTTTGACGCCGCAGGTCGACGTCAGCTCGAGCGTCCTTCGGATCGGGCGGATCCGCACGGGATACCATGTCGCAATCCCTTGAAAGGCTCCAGCCTTCCTGCGGGCTTGCTCCTCGTATCCGCACACATCCGCTCCGACCATCGCAGTGATAGCAACAGGTCCTGACCCTAGGGTGCGGCTCATTTATGCGTCCGTACTCTGGTCGGGCCAGCGTTCGTCGGGTGTGGATCGCATATGACGCGCGACCTCCCTGAGGATCGCCAGGACCGGGTGAATCCGGCTCAGCTCCAGCCTCCGCCGTAGGTCTTGTAGAAAATGTGCTGGCCGATTTTTTCAAGTCGCTTCATGTGACGCGCCCAGCGCGGCTTCACGTAGGTGGCGTGGTAATGCGTCGACGCGCCGACGCCTTCCAGATAGCGCTGACCCGAGACGGTTTCGCGGGCAACCTTTTGCGCCTGCGCCCAAAGCCGCGTCTCGCCGGTGCGGTCGCGAATGCCATCGCAGGCAAAGGAAAACTGGCAACGGTTGCGCATGTGGCGGTTCTGATAGACGACCTTGCAGATCGTTGGCGGATAGGCCGGATTGCGAACCCTGTTGAGCACGACCTGCGCCACGGCGACCTGCCCGTTGAGCGGCTCGCCGCGGGCCTCGAAATAGACCGCTTCGGCAAGGCAGCGCTGTTCCTTTGAGGTGACGACGCTCTTCGGCAAAGGGCTGGTTGCCCACCAGTAGGGATCGCCGTCACGCTTTGCGTCGAGCGTCACCTCCGCCGACAGGTCGGACCCGCCGAGCAGCGCCTCGAAAGGCGCGCGCACGTCGTCCATGTTCTCGGGCGCATAGGCGGACGCGAGCGACACGCTGGTGGCGGCGACGTTGCGGGCCATCGCCAGACGGGTGAGGTCGAGCGGGCTGGCCGAGCCGTTTTTTTCCGCCTTTGCGAGCATGGCGGCCGTACCTTGCGGCACGGCGGTGCGTACGAAGGCGACGCGCGGCATGTCCGAGGGATGCCCGGTCTCAAGGACGCTCCCAAGCGCATAGACGGAGCCCGCGGCAACGCCGACCATCTGCCGGTCGGGCGCCATCGAGACGAAGCGGTCGCCCTTGGCGCTGCGGTTCACCGGCGTGCGGGCCGGCGGTTCCGTCGGGCGGCTTTCCTTGACGAAGGTTTCCAGTCCGCGCACCACGGCCGGATCGCTTCCGGGGGCGGCGTTGGTGATGGCATAGTCCGGCGTGTCGTCGCTGCGGGTTTTCGATGCGTCGGCAAGCACAAGGCTCGGGGCCTGGCTGCTGGAGTGCTGCGCTGCCTCGATTGTCGACATCCAGCGCGGCGCGTTGCCGCGGGTCGCCTCGATCAGCGCCGAAATATCCTGCTGCGCGATCGTTCCGCTCCACGCCAGGAAGAGCGCGGGCGTCAGGATGGCGAGCCTTGCCGCTGTGCCGATACGACGTTTCGCCGTGGGGCGGCGTGCGGATACAGTTTTCCCCGTGCCAGTCATGCGCGGCAACTCCGGTCCTTACGAAATACACTAGGGGCCGGCACGAAAGACTTCACGATCGCGCTGCCATGACCGTTATCGTCGCCGCTTAACCTTGAAAGAGAGTTAATGCGGCAAGAATTCCGCAAGAACCTTTGCATTTGCGCGTCTGCAACAGCCGGTCTTGGTTAACGCGACTGCGGGTATTTTACGGAAGGCCTTGGCCAAAAGACGTTTTTCAGAACGGGCAGGGGGAGGTGAACCGGCAGCGTCGCCCGCCTGTCGGGTGGCGGATGGCGAGGCTGGCGGCGTGGAGTTGCAGGCGGCCGGCCGCGCGCAGTGCCTCTTCTTGCGCATAAAGCGGATCGCCGAGGATCGGATGGCCGAGAGACAGCATGTGGACACGCAACTGGTGAGAGCGTCCCGTGAGCGGATCGAGCCGCAAACGGGTCGAATCCGGTTCGCGGCCGATTACGCTCCAGTCCGTGCGCGCACGACGGCCACCGAGCGGGTCGACATGCTGACGCGGCCGGTTCGGCCAGTCGCAGGCGAGCGGCAGGTCGATCGTTCCGCAGTCGGCAGCCATGTGTCCCCAGACCCGAGCCTCATAGTGTTTGAAGACGTGACGCCGTTCGAACTGCAGTCCGAGATGTCGGTGGGCGTGCGGCGTGAGCGCCAGGACAATGATCCCGGATGTGTCCATGTCGAGGCGGTGAACGATGCGCGCGTCGGGAAACCGGGCCTGCGCGCGGGCCATCAGGCAATCCGCGAGATCCTCACTCTTGCCGGGAACGGTCAGCAGACCGCTTGGCTTGTCGAGGACGAGAATGTCGTCGTCGGCATGAACGACGGTGAGTACTGGCGAGCGCGGCGGCGCATAGGGGCGCGGGGCGGGCGGTCGAGACAGCATGTTCATCCGTCGCTTCCGGCGGGTGGCGGGCAAACTCCGCTGTTGGCGCTTCGCGCCGCCGTTCCGTGCCGTTTCGGGCATCGATCAAAGTTTGCGCGCGGGATCATGCCCTAACGCACCCCGACCCGCAGACCGAGCGTCGGTCGCTCCTTCAACACCTCGTGGCGAAACCGGAAGAGGGCGGCGGGGCGCCCCCCGGTCTGTGTCGATGTCTCGCCCGTGGGTTCGACAAGCTCGCCCTTTTCCACAAGGCGGCGAAAGTTCTGCTTGTGAACATGGCGGCCGGAAATCGCCTCGACGCAACGTTGCAGATCCGTAAGCGTGAAGGCGCGCGGCATCAGTTCGAAGACGACCGGTCGATACTTGAGCTTCGCCCGCAGCCGGGAAATCGCCGTCGCCAGAATGCGGCGATGATCATACAGCATGGCCTGGCCGAGCGGTGGCGTTGCCGGACGTTCCAGCGCCGCCGGGCGTCCGTCGCGGCGCGCCTCTTCCAAAAGTCCGGCCTCGTAGAGCAACTCGTAGCGGTCGAGAACCTTTTCCTCGTCCCAGCTTCCGTCCTGAATGTCGAAGGTCTGATGAACCCGGTCTTCGCGCGACTGGGCGCGCGGCGGGCTGCCCGCCGGTACCGGCGCTGCCATCCAGTGATCGAGAGCGGGCAGGATCTCGCGCGTTACCACCGCCGGGCGGCCGGAACGCCAGTCTTCCCAGGGAAAGAAATCGTACCAGGAACGCCAGTGGGCATGTTGCTGTGCCAGGGTTTCGTCGGAGCGGTTTGTCTGACGGGCAAGCGCCAGATAGCCGACGGACACCACATGCGGGCCGTCGTCGGAGTGGATGTGGTGCCGGCCACGATCGCCGAAGGTATAGAGCTGCTCCACGTAGCCGAGCTTGAGCGCCGTCTGTTCCTCCACCCATTCGCGCAGACCGATCTCGAACGTGCGGTGACGGGTCGGGTCGAACGGGCCGAATGGCAGTGCGTAACGGGGCGCAGCCTGCCCTGCCGGTGAAATCGTTAGAACCTGCGGATGCGGATCCTCGACGGCAACGATCACGGCGTTCAGTCCGATTTCGATCATCGCGGCGCAGTCGAGGCCGGAGCGACGAGCGGCAGGTCGAGATCGAGGGTGAAGGGGAGGCCCTCAAAGGCGTCGGCACCCCGCCCGATCCCCTTGATCGCCGCACTCATGCGCCCCTTGCGCGCCAGCAGGTCGTCGGCCAGCGCGACGAGGCGTGCATTCGGCGTGGCGGACGGTGAGGCATCGCGCAGGCGCCGGGCAAGCGCTTCTTCGCTCGCATCCGGCTGGAGCGCGCATGCGGTGATATAGGCGGCGGCGGTCGAGCGGCTGATGCCGGCGAAACAGTGGATTACCAGAGGTCCGGCCCCGTTCCAGCGACGCACGAAGCCGATCAGTTCCTCGACATGCGGCTTTCCCGGCGGTGTCAGTCCTTCCGCCGGCGCGGTGATGTCGTTGAAGGCGAGAAACAGATGATCATCGGCGAGGATCGCGGCCGGCCGGGTGACCTCGGTGCCGCCGGTGATCAGGGTGACGAGGTGGCGCGCGCCGGTTCGTTCGACGGTCTGTTCCAGACGTGCCAGCGAGCAAACGGTGATCATCTCGTCTCCTTGTGGTTGGCACCCTTCGACACAATGCCTTATTTAGGGCGCTGTCGGGTATCGTTCAGTGTGATTGAGCCCGCAACGTCTCGATTTCTTCGAAGCGTTCGAGAAGGCGTTCCTGCGCGCGGGCCGAAGGGAGCGCTGAAAGACCAAGGCGGGGTTCTCCACCCCCGACTTTCGCAAAGCCGCGCGGCCGGCCGAAGATTCGTGCAGCCTCGGCATGGGAAAACCCGGCAAGCTCCACCGCCTCGAAATAGGCGGCGATCGTATCGGCGCGCTTTGTGAGTGTCTTCAGCCGCGCCGGCGTGACGGCCGGCAGCCCGAAACGCAGGTGGATGGCGGCTTGAAGCCGGGCCTCTATTTCCTTGTAATTTCCGCCCATCACCGCCTTGAACGGTGAGATCATGTCGCCGATCACATACTCCGGGGCATCGTGCAGCAGGATGATCTGGCGGGCGTCGGGCGACAAGTCCGGCTTCAATTCGAGCGCCAAGTCCTCCACCAGCAGCGAGTGCTCGGCCACCGAAAAGGCGTGGTCGCCGACCGTCTGTCCGTTCCACCGCGCGACGCGGGCAAGGCCATGGGCGATGTCCTCGATCTCGACATCGAGCGGCGAGGGGTCGAGAAGATCGAGCCGCCGGCCGGACAGCATGCGTTGCCAGGCGCGCGGTGCGGCGGCCTTCGCAGCTTGACCCATGCCTTTGGTCATGCGCCGTTGCCCGGCGTTTCCGGCCAGACAAATGTTGCCCAGTCGGGAAGAGACGCCTCGATATCGACCTCGCCGGCGAGGATCGGCTCACCGCGCGCACGCGCGTTCTGCACCCGATCGAGACGCACAAGTGCAAGCCCGGCCGACCCGTCCGTGGTGCCAAGCGTTCCGGAGGTCTTTCCGCCGGCGATGATGGCGCTGCCGGGGGCGGGAAGCGGGGCGTCGGCTGCAACGCGTACGATCCGGCGGCGCGCCGTTCCGCGGTGCTGCATCCGGCTGACGACCTCTTGTCCGACGAAACAGCCCTTGTCGAAGGCAACGCCGTTGAGGTCGTCCATGTCCGCGTCATGGGGGAAGGCATCGCCGGGCTGAAAGTCATGCGGGGCTTCGGGCAGGGCAAACGCGACGCGGCGGGCGTGATAGGCGCCTTCATCGGCAAGACTGAAGCCGGCCGGCACGTTTGCCTCCGTCCTCGACAGAAAGCGGGCACCGAATGCCGTCAGGCGCGGGTCGGGAACCGCAATACCGGGGAAATCCGCCGGGACATCCCCGCCCCAGGCCGCGAGCACGCGGAAGGTGTCGCTCACGTCCGCAATCTCGACCTTGGCGCGCAGCTTGTAAAAACCGAGCCGCTTGGCAAAGTCCGCGGCACCGGAAACATGGGTGTCGAGCAGATAGGCGTCCGCGTCGGCGAAAATCAGGAAATCGAACAGGATTTTTCCCTGCGGCGTCAGCAAGGCGCCATAGCCGGCGCCGTCGGCATCCACATCGTCCAGATCGCAGGTCAACAGGTTTTGCAGAAAACCGCGCGCATCGGCGCCCGCGACACGAATGACCCGCCGGTCGGTAAGCGGGGCGCAAACGCCGGCCGGTTCCGATGAGTTGCTGGGTGCCGTCTGGTTCATGAGAATCCTCCGCCCGGTGTCCTTCACGCGAGATAGGCCGGATCGATGCGGCCAGCAAGAGGGCACGGACAGACAAGTGTGCGGCGCGCGGCCTCCACGGATGCGCGTTTGATCGAATGGAGCCAGTGCGTAAAGCCCATCGGCTCGGACGGAACGCAGGTATTCGCCGGGCGTGCCGGCCGGACGCCGGCAGCCGTTGTGTCAGGCGGGGCTCGGCAGCGAGCCGCGTCCGCCGAAATTCGCCGACAGGTTGGCGATCCGCGCGCGGGCCGGGATCGGCCGGATCGTGAAGAGGCGCGGAATGCGATGGTCGGCGACGTCGGACGCCAGAGCCATCAGCGCCTCGATGTTTTCTCCGACCCGGCGATGCGTTTCGGTCTCGATGCGGATGCGTCGCCACACGTGACGCTGCACGACAAGGTCCAGGCAGGCCTTGAGGTCGGGAATGAGGAACTCCAGGTCGAGGGTCGGCAGCCCGAGATAGGCGCGCAACTCGTCGAAGATCGTTCTCAGCACCGCTGCATAGGCCGTTTCCTCGGAGTTCGGTCGCAGCTCGTTGATGTCGAGACACTGGATCTGCGCTTCCTCGCGGGCGACCTCGATAAATGCGGTGATCTGCGCGCTGGTGAGTTTGCAGGTTCCGTCCTCGAGCGCCAGCTGCCTCATCAGGAGGGACGCCTCGAAGATATCGAGAATGCGCCGCGAAAGCACCTGGACCAGTTCGCGCAGCGCGCGCTCCTGCACCGGGTTGCACTCGACGAAGTTCATTTCCGCGATATCGAACAGGCCGGCCTCGAAGGCTTCGCTTACGTTTCTGAAACACGGATTTTGATCCAGCAATCGATTGACGACCGGCAGGGCATCCACTTCTACCGGGCAGTCGGACATGCGAATGTCGTTGATGTCGGTGAACATGGGTTGGGCTTTGCGTTCCAGGGTGGTTTGCGGATTGAACACAGTGGTCTCCATCGCGGACTCTTGTCTTTCCGCGCTTCCTGTCTTGTTTTTTTGATTGGGCGACCAAGTTTCGGTCGTCTTGGTTAAACGATTCCGAATCGCGTCGTGAGTCGCAACGAAGAAATGATTTTCAAACGCAAGGAAATTTGCGGAATTGCAGCGGTTTTTGTGTGGACAAGGCCGAATCGCTCGCGGCGTCACCCTTCGTGTAAGAGGATCTCCGGACGATGCATCCGGGTGTGATTGCGGTCACGGAAGCGCCCTGCAGATCGGCATAGCCTGCAGCAACTAACGAGGGATTCACGGATCCACGGTATTCACTGTTTCACGGTCCGGGGACAACAGCGGCGATGGGTGTGCGCATGAGCAAGATGACAGTCAAGATTGCGGAAAGTGACCGCCGGCATCGCCGAGCCTTCGCAATGCGAGGCGCGGTGCTGGGAATGGCGATGGCCCTGGCGGCAACGCCGGTCATGGCGCGGGACACCAAGCCGCTGGAACCGCTCGCCGGCGAGACGGCGAACGCGGGGCCCGCCATGCTTGCCGAGGCACCCGTGCAGATCCTGGTGTCGCTGAAGGATCAGACGCTCGACGTCTATCGCGGCACGCAACTCGTCGAGAGCACGCGAATTTCGTCCGGCAAGAGAGGGTATGGCACGCCGACGGGGATCTTCAGCATCCTCGAGAAAAGGCGCCGTCATTTTTCCAATCTCTACAATGATGCTCCGATGCCCTACATGCAGCGTCTGACCTGGTCGGGGATCGCCCTGCATGAGGGGCGTGTTCCCAACTATCCCGCCTCGCATGGCTGCATCAGGCTGCCGCGTGGATTTGCCCGCGACCTGTTTGGCCGGACCGAGCGCGGTGGTCACGTCATCGTCACGCGCGAACGCACCCGGCCGGAGGGGATTTTGCACGCGGCCCTGCCGCGGTCCGGCGCCATGGCGACCGAGTTTGCGAGCCTTGACGCGGACGCGGTCCTGTTGCGTCCCGCGCTTCCCGGTGCGGCGAGCGACAACGAACCGGCGACGGTCGGATCGATCGACCGGGCGGCGGAGCCGAGGGCCGAGCCGCGCGATCCGCTGCGCATCCTGATCACACGGACCACGCCACGCGAGCGGTTGCGCGACATGCAGCGCGTGCTTGACGAACTGGGCTATGCGCCCGGTCCCGTCGACGGGGTGATGGGCCGCAAGACCCGCGCCGCGATCCGGCTGTTCCAGGAAGGCGCGGAGCTTCCGGTCACCGGAGAGGCCACCGATCTGGTGCTGCGCGCCCTCTATTCCGCAGCCGGCGAGACCGGGCCCGCGACCGGACGGCTCTACGTGCGCCGCAAGTTCAAGGAGATCTATTCGGCCAACATCGTGTTGAAGGACCCGGATGCGCCGATCGGAACCCACATCTACACCGTGATCGACGATGGCGGCACAGTCAGCGCGCCGCGCTGGATGAGCGTGACCGCCGCCGCCACACAAGGCGGGGACGCGCACGGCATTCTGTCGCGGGTCGAGTGGACGCCGCAGGCCCGCGCCTTTGTGGAGGACCGCCTGGCACTCGGATCGTCGCTGATTGTGACCGACCGTCCGTTCCGCCTGCACTCGGGCCTTGGCACGGATTTCGTGGTCACCACACGCCAGTAGACCTTGCCAGACAACGAACGCAATCGACTTGAAAGAACGCGTCGGCGGGCCTGGCTCACCGGCGCGTTTTCGCTTGCGCCCCTCACCGCCGTCACGCCGGATCAGTCCGCCGCGGAGATCTCCACATCGACGCGGTCGGCATAGAACGCGATGTAGCCCTTGAGGCGGGTCACTTCGTCAAAGGGGATTTCATAGCTCCAGGCGGCAGCGTCCGCGTTCCCGTCAGGAACGGTGACGGTCCAGTAGGTGGCCGTGCCCTTGAAAGGGCAATAGGTGGTGCGATCGGACGCGGCCAGTCGCCCGATATCGACGTCCTCCCTTGGCAGGTAGTGCACATCCGGATATCCGGTCTCGCACACCATGATGCTGCGGCGGCTTTCCGCGACGGGCGCGCCGTAGAGACTGACCCGCACGAGGTCCGTGCTCGGGTGGAGGCTGATGGCATGGTCCGGGTGCGCGGCAAATCCGGGCGCGGGATTGCTCATTTGACGGGGCCTTTCGTCTTCACTGCGGCCTTGAACGGATCGGCGCGTCAATCGCCGGCCACGAAGTAATGCATCGTACCGTCCGGGCCGATGCCCAGCCGGTAGAAGGTCCAGGTGCCGGTCAGGTTCATGTCCGCCATGTCGCCGGCGGTGACAAGCTGGAACAGCTCGACCCTTTGTTCCGGCGTGAGCCGGTCGAACGGGGTGCGCGCGAAATAGGGCCAAATGTACATTTCCTGCGACGTGCCCTGATCGGCATGGACGTAGCCGGCCTCCAGAACCTCGGCCAGGATTGCCAGGATCTCGTATCCGTCCTCGTCGCCCGAGGCGGACTTGAGATAGTCGATCGGATCGTTCATCTCGCCGAAGGTGAGGGTGGGCATCATCTCGTTGCCCTCCAGCACCATCCGTATCCGGTTCATGTCGCCCGAATGCGCCGCCTCCAGCAATTGGGCGCGCATGCGCGCCACCGGCTTGGGCAGGTCCCGATCTCCGTAGTGGACTTTCGGCAGCACAACCTGCGGCGCGTCGGTGGCGCCGGCCGCCGCTGTGCCCGGTTCGGCCAGCGGGTTTGCCTCAATCAGGTCATCGGCGGGAACGAGGGGCGAGGAGGGAGCGACGTCGCGCGGCTCGACCTGGATCCGTTCGGTCTGGACACTCGCCGCCGCCGCGGGTCCGGACATGGCAACAAACGGGAGAAGCAGTCCGATCGCCAGTGTTCGCAAGCCAGTCATCGTCACCTCGGGTTTCAATCACACTTCGGGTTCGCGCGACCCTATAGCAAGCCGGCGCTCGGCCAAAACACAGCTTTGAGAGCCCAGGCCGGGGCTTGGGCGGGTGGCCGGCCGTGCGTGGCAGAACGCGGGCTGTTGAGTGTTGTGCCGTCGATAAGATAAGGCTTGTTGATCGGCTGGAAAGGGGCATGGGGCATGCCTGCTGCGGATCAGGCGGAAAGTGGGCAGGTGTGTCGATGTCGGTTTTTTTTCTGATCGGGATTGCGATCGGCGTCGCGACCAGCGCGCCGGTCGGCCCGGTCAACATCGCGGCCATCCAGCGTGCATTTCGCTCCGGATTCCTGCCGGGCCTTTTTGCCGGCGCAGGCGCGGTGCTGGCCGACGGAATCTATGCCGGATTTGCCGCCTTCGGCATCACGGCCGTGTCGGATTTCGTTGAGCGCCACAGCGGTCTGATCCAGATCACCGGCGGGATGCTTGTGATCCTTTTCGGGGCGCGCGTGCTTGCCGCGCATCCGCACTTCACGGAGGAGGACGGCCCGCCGTCCGGCCTTCTGGCCGGCATGGTTACCGGATTTGCCATCACCATCACCAATCCGGGGGTGGTGCTCGGATTTCTGGCGATCTTCGGAAGTCTGGGAAAATGGGCGCCGGACCCGGGCGACTATGCCGGCGCAACCGCGATGGTGGCCGGGGTGGTCGCGGGAGCAACCGGCTGGTGGGTGTTCATTTCCGCGACCGTGTCGCGGTTGCGGGCGCGCATCACGGACGCCTGGCTGGTGTGGATCAATCGGGCCTCCGGTGGCCTGCTGATCGTCTTCGGCCTGGCGATCTTTGGTCATCTTCTGCTGGGCGGATAGCCGGCGGTCACCGGTGTTTAGGGTCCGCACCCGAGACCGGCACGCGTCAGTGCAGCGGTTTGAACAGCGTGTAATCGCCGCGCCGAACCCGCGACGGCAGATCTTCCGCCATCTGTGCGACGGCTTCCTCGCCGAAGGTCGTCACCAGATCCGCAAAGGCCGTGAAAAGAGCCGCATGGGAGACAGCGGCGGAATCGATGCCGCAGGCGGTTGCTTCGGCGAAAGCCTCGTCGATATAGCCGAGCGCCATCCGGCGGATCTCCTGATCCGTGACCGGAATTTCCTCAACCTCGAATTCGCTCTGGTCGGTGTCTCGCATGTCTGTCCGCCCTGGTCCGTGCTCGTTGTGTGCGATACGGACCATGTTTGCGTGAGTCGGACGCCGAACGTAAACAATTCCTTAATGAAACCGCTCAAATCTGCCAATCATGGTTAACGTGCGGTGGGTTTTTAACCCCAATCCGCGGCTCAAATGTTAACGGTTGTAGCGGGTGGTCACATTGCGGATGAGGGCGCCACCTTCCTCCACGTAGCGCGCCAAGGCTGTCTCCGCCGCTGGCGTACACTGCCGGTAGACGGAGGAAAAGCCCCGGTATCCCTGATTGAAGCGTTCGATGAAGCGGCGTGAGCGCGCATCGTCGCGCACTTCCGCTTCGAGCAGCGAGCGCATCTGGTCGCGCCACAACGTGCCGTCCGCCGCTCCGCACAGCGGGCGCAGGTAGTGCAGTGCGCCGAGGATTTCCGAAAGTCGCATCAAGTCGGTTTCATAGGGGGGTCTTCGGGTCGCGACTGTGCGACCGCGGGATGGCGGACGGCGTTCCCCATGATCAGGACAAGAGCCACACACGCGACCATCGCGGCGCGACGGCCGCACGTGCGAAACCCGTTAACGGTCCAGGGACGGACGATGGGAATGATCTGTTCGGACATCGCGGGAAAGATGCGCCGGGCGCGCAGCGCGTGCAAGAGGAGATGCGTGTTTTCGCCGGACCCTCAGGTCCCGGGACCGGAGGTCGTGTCGGCGACAAGCCGGCGGATGCGGGTTGCGGTGCCCGGTGTCATCGGACGATTGTCGAGATCGCCGATCGCGACCCAGGCGGCGTCCTGCGCATCGTCCCCTGCAGCGAGCATGCCATTCGTCCGGATCGCCAGGAACACGGCGATGCGGAACCGCTGTGCGGGAATGCCGGGGTGCTCGGGGCTTTCCACCTCGACCCATTCGACCGGCTCGGGATCGAGGTCGGCGTGCAGACCGGTTTCCTCCCGCAGTTCACGTACGGCGGCGATACGCGGCGTTTCTCCGGCCTCGACACGCCCGCCCGGAAGGCTCCAGTGTCCAAGAAACGGGGCCTTGCCGCGTCTTATCAGCAATACGGTTTGGTCTTGTCGGCACAAGACGCTGACACCGAGAGCTGTGGCGGGCGACGGGGCGTCCACGTCGCGTTCGGGATCGGCATTTTCGTGCGTCACGCGAAAAGGGCGTCGATGGAGGCCTGCGAATCGGCTTCCGGCACGTCGGCCGGGTCGAGATGGCCGTGGATGATTGCGCTGGCACTGGCGATCAGCGGCTTGATTTCTTCCACCGTCTCCGTGGCGAGCGATGCGGCCAACGCATCGATCCCTTCGGGCGTCTCGGCGACGGCGCGCAGCCGCCCTTGCTTTTCGCAAACGGCGGTATCGAGTGTGGCGACGACATCGCGCAGGGCGCGGCGCAATGGTGGCGGTGCGGCATAAAACGCCTCGATCGCAAGCCCTTTCTCGGTGAAAACGGATGCCTCGAAATGCGCTTCGTAACTCAGTGGGGTCCAGTCGAGCACGTCTTCCGCGCAATCGGGCATGGCCGGCAGCATTTCGAGCATCATCACCACCTCGTTGAAGTGATTGAGATAGTCGGTCGCCAGGCCGGTATGCGGATTGATATTTGCGGCGGCAAGCCTGTCCGCCGATAGCCGGCCTGCCCCAAGAGTTGGTTGCGTCTCGCTCATCTGTCCGTCTCTTCGGATCTTTTCACCTTGCAGTTCTACAGCCATCCGGTTTCAATTTGCCTAATTGCCAGTGAGTTATGTCTGTCACTGCGGTGGATGCCACGGTATCGACCGCAAACCCGGTTCGAGGTTGCGACGCGATGTGCGGACGTTTTGCCCTATCTGCAACACCGCAGGAGGTGCAGGCCTTGTTTGGCTATGCCGACACGCCGAATTTTCCGCCACGCTACAATATCGCACCGACGCAGCCGGTCGCGACCGTCCGTCAGGCTCATGGCGCGCGGCGGTTTGTGCTGGTGCGCTGGGGCCTGGTACCAGGGTGGGTCAAGGACCCGGCGAGCTTCAGCCTCCTGATCAATGCCAGAGCGGAGACGGCGGCGGAAAAGCCGTCTTTCCGGGCGGCAGTGCGGCACCGCCGGTGCCTGATACCCGCTAGCGGCTTCTATGAGTGGCACCGGCCGGATACGGGACCGAAACAGCCCTACTGGATCCGGCCGAAGGATGGCGGCATCGTTGCCTTTGCCGGGCTTTGGGAGGAATGGTGCGATCCCGACGGTGGCGAGATCGAAACCGGGGCGATCCTTACAGTCGAGGCCAACGCGACTGTCAGCCCGGTCCACAACCGCATGCCGGCCGTCATCGCGCCCGAGGATTTCGACGCCTGGCTCGACGTTCAAAACACGCCGCTGAAGGAAGCACGGGCGCTGCTGCGCCCCGCGCCGGAAAGCCTGTTTGAAACGCTGCCGGTGTCCACCCGCGTCAACAGTGCGCGCGAGGACGCGCCGGAGTTGCTGGATCCCGTGGCCGTTGAAAACGCGCTCGACAGGAACGGCGACACCGCCGAGACGGTCTCACCGGCACCGCGCAAGGTGAGGGCGCGCGCCGCCAAGGGGATGCGGTCCGACGACGAGCAGTTCGACCTCTTCTAGCTGGGGCCGGCCGGCCCTACAGGACGCGCCCGGGGTTGAGCGTGCAGTTCGGATCGAAGGCCGCCTTGACGCGTCGCATCAGGTCCATCTCCACCTCGCTTTTCACTTCGGCGAGCAAATCCCGCTTCAGCCGGCCAATGCCGTGTTCGGCGGAAATCGAACCGCTGTATCTGCCAACGACGTCATGAACGACTGCGTTCATCTCGTCCCAGCGGGCGATATAGGCGGCCTTGTCAGCGCCCGGCGGCTGGCTGACGTTGAAGTGGATGTTGCCGTCGCCCATGTGGCCGAAGGGAACCGGACGGCAGCCGGGGACAAGTGCCTCAACCGCCGCGATCGCCTCTTGGAGAAACGCCGGGACGTCGGCGACAGGCACGGACACATCGTGCTTGATCGAGCCGCCTTCCTCGCGCTGCACCTCCGACATGCCGTGGCGGATATGCCAGAAGTCGGCGGCCTGCTGACCGGATTCCGCGAGAGCCGCATCCTCGACGAGACCCGCCTCATAGGCATCGCCAAGGATCGTCTCCATCAAGACGCGCGTTGGCGATGCGTCTTCCGCGTCCTCCGTTCCGGCGGAAAGCTCCATCAGCACGTACCAGGGGGAGGGGGCCTGGAGCGGGTCCCGCGCGCCCTGCAGGTGTTTGACAGCGAATTCGACGCCGATTCGCGGCATCAATTCAAAGCCCGTGAGCATGGAACCGGCCCGTGCGCGCGCCCGGGAGAACAGCGCCAGCGCGTCCTTGGGGGATGCAAGACCGACAAAGGCGACATCCTGCGCGCGCGGCCTGGGGAAAAGCTTGAGGACGGCGGCGGTGACGATGCCCAAAGTGCCTTCCGAACCGATAAACAATTGTTTCAGATCGTAACCGGTGTTGTCCTTTCGCAGGCTGCGAAGCCCGTCCAGGATGCGTCCGTCCGGCAGCACCACCTCCAGGCCGAGCACGAGATCGCGGGTGTTGCCATAGGCGAGCACGGCGGTTCCACCGGCGTTGGTCGCAATGTTTCCGCCGATCTGGCACGATCCCTGTGAGCCGAGCGTGAGGGGAAACAGCCGGTCGGCCGCCTCGGCCGCGTCATGGATCGCCTGAAGGGTGCAGCCGGCCTCCACGGTCATCGAGAATCCGTCCGCATCAACCGCGCGCACCTTGTTCAGGCGCGACAGGCTGAGCACGATTTCGGTGGCGGATTCACTGGGAATCTGCCCTCCGACAAGGCCGGTGTTGCCGCCTTGCGGAACGATTTTCAGCCCGCTCGCATCTGCGTGGGCAAGGATTGCCGCAACCTCCTCCCGAGAGCCTGGACGCAACACCACGGGTGTCTTCCCGACATAAAGGTCGCGCCATTCGCGCAGGTAGGAAGCGGTGTCTTCCGGCGCACGCAAGGCATTGCGCTCGCCGACGATTTCAATGAGACGGGAGAGGCTGGCTGTGTCGGTCATGGAGCGGTGGCCTGATCGTTTTTGAACCGGGAAAGCGGCACGACGAATATCACATTTTGCCATCACGTCGACCTTGGAGGCACCGGGCGGGTGGCTTGAAGGCGGCTGGGGGCTGTGCCATACGAACGCGTTCCCGTTGCAGGTGGTTGAGCGGGCGCGGGCTGGTCGTTCCGAACGCGGGACCCGGCCTTTTATGTGGGCGTGCAGGAGAGATGGCATGGCGGGTAAAGAAGGACTGATGGCTGGCAAGCGCGGGCTTATCATGGGCGTCGCGAACAACCGGTCCATCGCCTGGGGGATCGCCAAGGCACTCGCCGATTCGGGAGCGGAACTGGCCCTGACGTATCAGGGTGACGCGCTGCGCAAGCGGGTCGAGCCGCTGGCCAAGGAGCTGGGCGCCATCGTTGCCGGCAATTGCGACGTGACCGACGAAGCTTCCATCGACGCCGTTTTCGACCATGTGGCCGAGACCTGGGGCAAGATCGACTTCATCGTTCACGCCATTGCGTTCTCCGACAAGGACGAGCTGACCGGCCGCTACGTCGACACGAGCGCAGGCAATTTTGCCCGTACGATGCAGATCTCCTGCTACTCCTTCACTGCGGTCGCGCAGCGGGCGGAAAAGCTGATGACCGACGGCGGGTCGATGCTGACGCTGACCTATTACGGTGCGGAGAAGGTCATGCCGCATTACAACGTCATGGGTGTCGCCAAGGCCGCGCTGGAAGCAAGCGTGCGCTACCTCGCCGCCGATCTTGGCAAGGACGGTATCCGCGTGAACGCGATTTCGGCGGGTCCGATCAAGACGCTGGCCGCCTCCGGCATCGGCGATTTCCGATACATCCTGAAGTGGAACGAGTACAACGCGCCGCTTCGCCGCACCGTCACCATCGACGAGGTGGGCGATGCAGCCCTGTTCCTGTTGTCGGATCTGGGCCGCGGCATCACCGGCGAGATCCAGCACGTCGACAGTGGCTATCACATCGTTGGCATGAAGGCGCCTGACGCTCCCGATATCTCCGTCGTCGTCAAGGAGTGAGCGCAGCGGCACTGGCGTGAAACGCGCTTCCTGACTATCGAAGCCTTAACACGCGCCTGAATTTACCGAAGGACGTCATATGTCGGACACGAGCGGCGGAACGGTTAGTGTCGCACCGCCCTATCTCATTTTCATCCGCCATGGCCAGACCGACTGGAACGCCGAAGGGCGGATGCAGGGTCACAAGGACATCGAGCTCAACGAAACGGGCCGGGGGCAGGCGCGGCGCAACGCGACGACACTGCGGACACATTTCGAACAGTCCGGTTTGTCGCTGGATGACTTCCACTTCGCCGCCTCGCCGATGCTGCGGACCATGGCGACGATGCGGATCGTGTGCGAGGTGCTTGATCGCGGCGAAGACGACTTCACGGTCGACGAACGCCTGCGCGAGATCACATTCGGCGCGTGGGAAGGCTATACGATCCCGGAACTCACGGAGCAGTCGCCGGAGCTCGTCGCCGGGCGCAAGGCCGACAAATGGGGCTTCGTTCCTCCCGAAGGGGAGAGCTACAAGATGCTCGCCAGCCGCATTGAAGCCTGGCTCGCCACGGTCACCCAGCCGACCGTGGTCGTGTCTCACGGCGGCGTGATGCGGGTCGTGCGCGGTCGTCTTCAGGGGGTCCCGGACGCCGAGATCCCGAAGCTTGATGTACCGCAGGATCAGTTTTTCGTCTGGGACGGATCCCGGCTCGACTGGGTGTGAGGTCGTCAGGACACTTTGTTCGACGCCGCAGCCCCATTTGGCGTGGTGCCGGAATGCGTTCGCACCAATTCTTCAGCTTCACTCCATAACCTGAACGTCCGTCAGGGTCTTCTGGTCGCCGTCCTCGTCGAAAAATGCGAGGACCTTCAGGCCGGGCTTCAGGTCGTCGATGAAAAAGTCGACCGGGATCTCGTAACGGTTGCCGTCCGAGAGCTGCATCTCCGCACTGTTCGGATCGATTTCGACAATCGTCGCCTCGACCTCGCCGGCAAAGGCGGTTCCAAGTGTCATGGCGGCCGCCAGCGCGGTTGCTATGCCTTGCAAGAAAAGACGTGTCATTTCCTTCTCCGTCGGAATGCGCGGGACGTGCGCGCAGCTTCCCATTTCATATCTTTCCTTAAACCGGAAATGTGTGGCGGCGAAGCGGCAATTGCGCATCCGGGGGGTGATCATTGCACGGTTTCTTCGCGATGATCACATGTGTGTGTCTTCGCCTCCGATTTTGGAACCGGAAGGCTGGTTCGGGCGTAATTTACATAAGAATATGTCGCAGCAGTCCCGGGGGCGGGAGCAGTTGGCGAACAGGAGGGAGACACGATGGTGTCGGATCATTCGCACGCCCAGGGTCGATTCTACGCCGACCTGCCGGTCTTTACGGAGTTTTCCGGCGTCGCCGAAGGCAAGTCCTACGCCCGGTTGCCGGACGGCTGGGTTCTTCTTGCCGCCGATATCGTGCGCTCCCGGGATGCTTTGGCGGCCGGCAACTACAAGACTGTCAACATGATCGCGGCTGCGGCCGTGGCCGCCGTTTTGAACGCGTCGAGAAACACCGAGCTTCCTTTCGTCTTTGGCGGGGACGGGGCGATGGCGGCCGTGCCGCCGCATCTGGCCGAAGAGACCGGGCAGGCACTGGCCGGTGTTCGGGTGATCGCCCGCGAAACGGAGGGTCTCGATCTGCGCGTCGCCGCCATCCCGATCGCCGACCTCAGGCGCGCCGGCGCGGATCTCAGGGTTGCGAAGCTGCAGCTCAGCGAAGGAAACAATCTCGCCATGTTTTCCGGCGGCGGGATCGCGATGGCGGAAAAGATCCTCAAGGACCCGGAGCGGGTCTCTCCCTACCGGTTGCGCGAGAGCGACGGTGGTGCGGCCACGGTGCTCGACGGATTGTCCTGTCGATGGGAGCCGGTCCCCGCTGAGCAGGGCCATATCGTCACGCTGATGCTTCGTCCGCAGGATCCCGCCCCCGAAGCCCTGGCGCGGCTGATCGCCGATCTCGACCGCCTGCTCGAGAACGAGTTTTCCGGTGCCGTTCCCGGAAGCGCGCCTGTACGCCGAACGTCGCTTCGGTTCCGCTTCCCTCCCTCGGGCCTGTTGCGCGAGGCGCGCGCCGTCGGTGCGCGCCGGGGTTTTTGGCGTGTGTTGTCGCGGGCGATTCTTGAGGCGCTGGCCTTCGTCGTCGCCGTGACGTTCCGTCGCCGGATCGGGCCGCTTGAGCCGGAGCGCTATCTCGATGAGGTCACCCGCAACACGGATTTTCGCAAGTTCGACGACACGCTTCGTCTCGTGCTGGACCTGAACCAGTCGCAACTCGATGCGCTGGACACATACTTGCGCGAGGGCGAGGCGGACGGCCGCCTCGTCTATGGCATGCATGTGTCGCGATCCGCCTTGATGACCTGTCTGGTGTTTTCCATCGAGGAGAGTCGGCACGTGCATTTCGTCGATGGTTCGGGCGGCGGGTTTTCGCGCGCAGCCAGCGATTTCGACGTTCGCGCCGCCGCTGCCGCACGCCGAAGCGCAACGCAAGGCGACAGCGATGCCGAGCGTCGCGTCGTTGGAAAGGCCCTCGGGCTGGGCGGATGATCCGCGGCGGAAAAGACGGGGAGAATGGGTCCGGCGCTTGCGTGCGGGGTACGCGGTCGGCGAATTTCCGGTTTCCCTCGTCGCCTTCCGCCACTAGAACGGGATGAGTTTGCGGGGATGATCCCGTGCCTTCTGTCATCGCCCGCCTGGATCGAGTTCCCATGTCGCACAACACCTTCGGCCATCTTTTCCGTGTCACGACCTGGGGAGAGAGCCATGGGCCGGCGCTCGGCTGCGTCATCGACGGCTGCCCGCCACGTCTTGCGATCAGCGAAGCGGAAATCCAGGCATATCTCGACCGGCGCAAGCCCGGACAGTCGCGCTTCACGACCCAGCGCAAGGAAGCGGATGCTGTGAAGATCCTCTCCGGCGCGATGGTCGACGAAGACGGCGAGACGCGCACAACCGGCACCCCGATCTCGCTGATGATCGAAAACACCGACCAGCGCTCCAAGGACTATGGAGAGATCAAGGACAGCTACCGTCCCGGACACGCCGACTATACCTATGACGCCAAATACGGTATCCGCGACTATCGCGGCGGCGGGCGGTCCTCGGCGCGCGAAACGGCGGCTCGGGTCGCGGCCGGCGCGGTGGCGCGCAAGGTGATTTCCGGCATGCGGGTGCGTGGTGCGCTCGTCCAGATCGGCCCGCACAAGGTCGACCGCTCGCGCTGGGACTGGGACGAGATCTCCAACAATCCGTTCTTCTGCCCGGATGCGACGACGGCCGCGCGATGGTCCGACTATCTCGATGCCATCCGCAAGGACGGCTCCTCCGTCGGTGCGGTGATCGAGGTCGTCGCCGAGGGCGTGCCGGCCGGGCTCGGCGCGCCGCTCTACGGAAAGCTCGACCAGGACATCGCCAGTGCTTTGATGTCGATCAATGCCGTGAAGGGTGTTGAAATCGGCAACGGGTTCGAGGCGGCGGAACTGACCGGCGAGGCCAACGCCGACGAAATGCGCCTCGGCGAGGATGGCACCCCGAGGTTTCTGTCGAACAACGCCGGCGGCGTGCTCGGCGGTATTTCCTCCGGCGAACCGGTCGTCGCACGTTTCGCGGTCAAGCCGACCTCGTCCATCCTGACACCGCGCCGGTCGGTCACGCGCGGCGGCGAGGAGATCGACGTGCGAACCAAGGGACGTCACGACCCTTGCGTGGGCATTCGCGCCGTCCCGGTGGGCGAGGCGATGCTTGCCTGCGTTCTCGCCGATCACCTCCTGCGCCATCGCGGTCAGGTTGGCTAGGTTTGGTTCCGATTATTTTCAGTATTGCTGAAAATTATTCCACTTTTCATTGTCACTGAAAAATTCTTCGGATAATATGCCGGCATGCGTCTCGACGAATGGCTCGCCCAGTCCAAGGAAACCCGATCTGCTTTTGCTCGCCGTGCCGGCCTGTCTCCGGCCGCGGTGACGGCATTGTGCAACGATCCGGGTGTCTGGGTCTCTCGCGACAGCGCCGAGCGCATTGCCGCCGCCACGAACGGCGCGGTAACCCCGAACGATCTTCTCGGCCTGAAAGGACCTGTGGCTTTGGATCTGTCCCAGCAACGTGTCGCGGAGGCCATCCGCGCGTTCGAGCGCGGCGAGATGCTTGTCGTGACCGACGATGACGACCGCGAGAACGAAGGCGACCTGATTGTTGCGGCCTCGCTCGTATCCCCCGAGCAGATGGCCTTCATGGTGCGCCACACATCCGGCATCGTCTGCGCCCCGATGACGCGCGAGACCGCCCGCCGGCTGCGTCTCGACCCGATGGTGGCCGATAATGACGCGCCGCTGTCGACCGCCTTCACGATTTCCGTCGACTATCGCCACGGACTCACCACCGGCATTTCGGCGGAGGAGCGCTGCTCCACCGTGCGCGCGCTGGCAAACTCCAATGCCGGGGCGGCGGATTTCGCACGGCCCGGGCATGTGTTTCCGTTGGTGGCGCGCGAGGGCGGGGTGTTGATGCGCTCCGGCCATACGGAAGCGGCCGTGGACCTGTGCCGCCTTGCCGGGCAGCCCGAGGTCGGCGTGATCTCCGAACTGGTCAATGACGACGGAACCGTCAAGCGCGGGGCCGAGGTCGCGAATTTCGCGGCCGAGCACGGCCTCAAGATGGTCTCCGTCGCCGATCTCATCGCGTGGCGCCAGCGCATGGAGCGGCTGGTCGAGCGCGTGAGCGAGCAGCCGGTCGAAACCGTGGCCGGTCCGGCCTATGCGGTGACCTATTCGACGCCCTATGATCCAATGCACCATGTCGCGGTGGTTTATGGCGACATTCTCGACGGCCGCAATGTGCCCGTGCGGCTGCAGCTGGAATCCGTGCTCGACGATGTTTTTGGCGACACGCGCGTCATCGACGATGTGTTGCGCGACTTCGCGGGCCGCGGCCGCGGCGTGGTCGTTTATCTGCGCGAGGGATCCGTCGGTGTCGCGCGTCAGGCGCGGCGGGCGCGCACGGATCTGGCGGCGGCGGAACTGGAGGAGCATCAGTCGGCGCAGGCACGCGAGGAGCAGTGGCGCGAAATCGGACTGGGCGCGCAGATCCTCAAGGATCTTGGCGTGAATTCGATCACCTTGCTGGCGTCGCGCCAGCGCCATTATGTCGGCCTGGAAGGGTTCGGGATCGCGATCGAGGGCACGGAGATCCGTGAAATTTGAACGTTCATTCAAAAAAAAGGCCGAGCGAAAGCTCGGCCTCAAGTCGATCACTGTGCACGTGGCCCCATCGACCACAACCTCTGTTTAGTAGTTTTTGACCTTCTGTGCATCACCTAAATGGGTGAGGCGTTCGAATTTATATCCGGGCCGCCTCGTTTTCATTGGTGTTTCCGCGATCCTGACCGGGCTGTCCCGGATTGACAGCGCAACCGCGCGCCTGCGAAACGCTCTGTCGCGGGCGGATTTGCGCCCTATGTGTGGATGGTGTTATGCACCGCGCCAGCCGGAGGTTCCGGCGCGCAACAACACTTGGGATCACATTCGTGTACCAGCGCCCCGATACGCCGCTTCTCGACACCGTTTCCACGCCGGCCGACCTGCGTCGGCTGCCGGAAAAGGACCTGCGCCAGCTTGCCGACGAGCTGCGTGCGGAGATGATCGACGCCGTGTCAGTGACCGGCGGGCACCTCGGCGCCGGTCTTGGCGTCGTCGAACTGACCCTTGCGCTGCACTATGTGTTCAACACGCCGGACGACCGCCTGATCTGGGACGTCGGGCACCAGTGCTACCCGCACAAGATCCTCACCGGGCGGCGCGACCGCATCCGCACCCTGCGTCAGGGCGACGGTCTGTCGGGCTTTACCAAACGCACGGAGAGTGAATACGACCCCTTCGGGGCCGCGCATTCCTCAACCTCGATTTCCGCGGGGCTCGGCATGGCCGTTGCCCGCGATCTCGGCGGGGGCAGCAACAACATCATTTCCGTGATCGGCGACGGCGCGATGTCTGCCGGCATGGCCTATGAGGCGATGAACAACGCCGGCGGCCAGCATTCGCGCATGATCGTCATCCTCAATGACAATGACATGTCGATCGCCCCGCCGGTCGGTGCGATGAGCGCCTATCTGGCCCGGCTGGTGTCGGGCCGTGCCTATCTGACGCTGCGCGACGCGGCCAAGCAGCTCGCCAAGGTGCTGCCGCGCCAGCTTCAGCAAAAGGCGGCCCGCGCCGAGGAATACGCCCGTGGCTTCTGGACCGGCGGAACGATGTTCGAGGAGCTCGGTTTCTACTACGTGGGCCCCGTCGACGGGCACAATCTCGATCATCTCCTGCCGGTGCTCAAGAATGTGCGCGACACCCATCAGGGCCCGGTTCTGATCCATGCGGTCACCCGCAAGGGCAAGGGCTACGCGCCCGCGGAGAACTCCGCGGACAAATATCATGGCGTCGCCAAGTTCGACGTGGTGACCGGCAAGCAGGCGAAGCCCAAGGCCAATGCGCCCTCCTACACGCGGATCTTTGCCGAAAGCCTGATCCAGGAGGCGGAGCGCGACGACAAGGTGGTCGCGATCACGGCGGCCATGCCTGATGGCACGGGCCTTGATCTCTTCGGCGAGGTCTTTCCCAAACGGGTCTTCGATGTCGGCATCGCCGAACAGCACGCGGTGACCTTTTCCGCCGGTCTGGCGACGGAGGGGTACAAGCCGTTTTGCGCGATCTATTCGACCTTCCTGCAGCGCGGATACGACCAGGTGGTGCACGATGTGGCGATCCAGTCGTTGCCGGTGCGTTTTCCGATCGACCGCGCGGGCCTGGTCGGCGCGGACGGACCGACCCATGCCGGCAGTTTCGACACGGCCTATCTCGCCTGTCTGCCCGGGTTCGTCGTCATGGCGGCCGGCGACGAGGCGGAGCTTCGCCACATGGTGGCGACAGCGGCCGCCTATGACGAGGGACCGCTGTCCTTCCGCTATCCGCGCGGCGAAGGCATCGGCATCGAACTACCGCAACGTGGCGAAGTGCTTGAGATCGGACGCGGGCGCATCCTGCGCGAGGGCACCAAGGTGGCGCTGCTGTCCTTCGGCGGCCGGCTGCGCGAGTGTCTGGCGGCGGCGGACGAACTCGATTCGGCCGGTCTCTCGACCACGGTCGCCGATGCACGGTTCGCCAAGCCGCTCGACGAGGACCTGATCTTGCGCCTGGCACGCGAACACGAGGTGCTCGTGCTTGTGGAAGAGGGATCGGTCGGCGGGTTTGCCAGCCATGTGCTCCAGCTTCTCGCCACGCGCGGCGCGCTCGATGCCGGTCTCAAGGTCCGCCCGCTGTGTCTGCCCGATGCGTTCATCGAGCACGACAAGCCCGAGCGCATGTATGCACAGGCAGGTCTCGATGCGGAGGGCATCATGAAGACCGTGTTCGAAGCGCTTGGACAGGATGCGAGAGTCGGCATTCGTCGAGCCTGAACCCGTTTCGCGCAGCCGGATCCCAGGTATTCAGTCCCACGATGTGATCGCGTTCCGACGCTCACAGCGGTTGCGTGTTCTTGACAGGCCGGCGGCCGATCTGTGAGGTTCGCCCTGCTATCAGCTGAACGTTGGCGTGAGTCGGCGTTTATCGTCCTGTGCGCGGCATTTCTGTCGCCGCACTCCCCGATCTGAAAACCAAACCGCTTTTTCCAAGGAGTTGAGTGCATGGCGCATGCGCTGGCGCCCGTCACGGCACTGTTGCTGTCTGTCGCTTTTCTGATTGCCGGGCACGGTCTTCAAAGCACCCTTTTGCCGCTGGCGGGGTCGCAGTTCGAATTCTCGGACATCGCCATTGGTGTGATTTCTTCCAGTTATTTCTTCGGACTCGTGCTTGGCTGCATCGGTGCGCCCTATGTGATCATGCGGGCCGGCCACATCCGCGCCTTTGCGGCGCTCGTGTCGCTGATGTCCGCCGCCGCCATTCTGCATCCGATCCTGGTGGACCCGATCGCCTGGAGCGTGATCCGCATCATCTCCGGCTTCTGCCTTGCCGGCTTCTACATGGTGGTTGAAAGCTGGCTGAACGAAAAGGCGAGCAACGAGAACCGCGGCACGATCATGTCGATCTATATCGTGCTGGTCTATACCGCGATGACGGTCGGCCAGGTGTCGATCACGGCGATGGATATCTCCACCTTCGTGCCGTTCGCGGTCGCCTCGGTGGCGGTCAGCTTGGCTGTGATCCCGGTGTCGCTGACAAGGGCAAATCAGCCGGCGCCGATTACGGTCGTGCGCTTTCGACCGGCAAAGCTCTATCGCACCTCGCCAACGGCCCTTGTCGCCGTTCTGCTGGTCGGTGTCACCCAAGGCGGCCTTTGGTTGATGGCGCCGCTCTATGCCATTCAGGTCGGGCTCTCCACAAATGATGCCGCCTATTTCGCAGCGACAATTGTTGGCGCCGGCGCCTTGTCGCAGTGGCCGATCGGCCGGCTTTCGGACCGTATGGATCGTCGCTACGTGATGCTCGGTCTCGCCGTGGCCGCGGTGATCATCAGCCTGATCTTCTCGACGCTGACGATCTCCGGACTTGGAATGGCACTGGTGCTTGGTTTGCTCATGGGCATTGCCACTCAACCCGCCTATGCGATCGCCGCCTCTCATGGCTACGACTATGCGGAGGCGGACGATTACGTCGAAACGTCGTCCGGCCTGACGCTTGCCTTCGGGATCGGGTCCGCCATCGGCCCGATTTGCGCGTCCCTGGTGATGGCGCGCGTCGGTCCCTCGGGCCTTTTTCTTCAGGTTGCTTTCGTTCAGTTCGTGATGGGTCTTTACATCGTTTCCCGCCTGTTCCGGCGTGGATCGCTGTCGAGCGAGGAAAAGATCGACTACGACTATGCGTCCACGGCGCAGGTCGGTTCGGTCATTTCGCCCGAGCCGCTCGACCTTGACGATTCCCTCGTCATCTCGCCGGACGAATTTCCCGCCTACGAGAGCGAAGCCGAAAGCCCCGAGCAACAAGCCCTGGAAGGGGGCATGGCCGCCGCCTCCAACGAGGATGAGCCGGAGGCCCGTCCGTTGAAGACCGCGTGAGGCGTATCGGCACGACTGCGGCAATTGAACGCTCGACGCGCATGTGGCTTTGCGGCATTGTCGCGCCGATGATCGGGATGAGCACAGTATTGAAGAGCCTTCGACGCGAGGCGCTGCCTTTGGCGGTGCTCGCGATCCTCGCGCTTGTGTTACAGGGCGTGGCAGGGCCGGTTCTTGCCGCCGCCGGCGCGCAGGACGCCCCCGGTCTCCAGATCATTTGCCTGAACGATGCCGTCACGTCCGGCGACACGCAATCCGCGCCATCCGGACACGAGGCCGGCTTTTGCACCTGCGGCCCGGCTTGCCCGCATGGCGCCGCCTGTCAGGCTTTGCGGGGACTTGGCCCTGCGTCGTGGTCCTCCCAACCGCCGGAGGCGATGTCTGTCGCCGAATGGCAGTATCCCGCACGCGCACTCCATTCCGAGCGGTTCGGCGCGCTCAGCGCCATCCGTGGTCCACCCATGCACGAGATCGTGGCTGGCTGACGCGTACCTTGCGTCGGACTGCTTCCTCTTGCGTGGGTCGGATACACTCCGGCCGTATTCGATTTGTTTCGGCTGCGCAGCGACGCGATGGGCGTCAGCGTACCGGTTTTCCTGGAATGGACTGAACATGACGTTTTTGAAGAGCCTTGTCGTTGCGGCCGCGCTTGCGACCGTCTCCCTGCCTGCAGTCGCGCAGGACATCGTCCTCGGCGATCTGACGCTCTCCGACGCCTGGACGCGCGCCACGCCGCCACGCGCGGTTGCCGGCGGCGGTTTCATCACCATCGTCAACGCTGGTAAAGGCGACCGCCTGGTGTCGGCCGCGGCCAATGTCTCCGACAAGACGGAACTGCATGAAATGGCGGTGACCGACGGCGTGATGAAGATGCGCGAAATGGCCGACGGCATTCCCGTGCCGGCCGGCGAAACGCTGGAACTCAAGCCCGGCAGCTACCATGTGATGTTCCTGGGCCTGAATGCACCGCTCAAGCAGGGCGATGTCGTTCCCGTGACCCTGACCTTCGAGAAGGCGGGATCGGTCGAAGTGTCCTTCTCGGTCGAAAAGATCGGCGCCAAGGGAATGGGCATGAAGCACGGAGACGGACGGATGAATGGCGGCATGAAACACGGCCAGCCCAAGAACTGAGGACGACATGTCTGGATTGAAAATGCTTCGTTACGGCGCCTGGGCGGCTGTCGCTCTCGTCATCGCCGCGGTCGCCTTCGTGACGGTCGATCACTACCGCGAAGCGGGAGGCGGGGGGTTTTTATCCCCCGTCGCCGGCATCGGCGGTCCCTTCACTCTTACGGATGCGGCTGCCGGAAAGACAGTGACGGAAGCGGACTTCAAGGGCACGCCGAATGCGTTCTTCTTCGGCTTCACCTTTTGTCCGGATGTCTGTCCGACCACGCTCGCCGAGGCGCAAGGCTGGATCGAGGAGCTGGGCGCGGATGCCGACAAGATCGACTTCGCCTTCATCTCCGTCGATCCGGAACGCGATACGCCGGAGGTGATGCGCGACTATGTGGCCGCGTTCGACGATCGCATTCGCCCGCTGACCGGAACACGCGAACAGGTCGATGACATCGTCGATGCCTACCGCGTCTATGCAAAGCGGGTGGAGCTTGATGACGGCGACTACACCATGGATCATTCGGCCTCCGTATTCCTGATGGATGCCGACAACCGCTTTGTCGGCACGATCGCCTATGGTGAGGCGCATGAGAATGCGATGGCCAAGCTGCGCCGCTTGATTGACGCCCCCTCCTGACGGACACTGATGGCCATGAGCACGTCGCACGCCGCTTCGCGCGGGCCCCTTATGGTGCTGGGCGCCCTTCTTGTCGCGATCCTCTTCGCGGCAACGGGGGTCCTGTGGTTGCGCTACGGCGAAAGCATCTTCGTCGACAGGCTGCTGAGCGGGCTTGCCAATTGCTTTTGAGCGCAGAACGGCGCGCGCGCGATGGCTGAACGCGACCGCCTCGATACGGTGATGGTCACGCGCGGCCTTGCCGAAACGCGCGCCCGTGCCCGCGACGCGATCCTGCGCGGCACGGTGTCCATCGACGGGCAAGTGGTGGCAAAGCCGGGCCAGAAGATCGCGCTCGATGCGCAAATCACGGCCGGAGATCCCGCAGCCGGATACGTCTCGCGCGCCGCGCTCAAGATCAGGCACGCGCTGGAGGTCTTTGCGATTGATGTCGTGGGCCAGACCGCGCTCGATCTCGGCGCGTCGACAGGGGGGTTCACGCAGGTGCTTCTGGAAGAGGGCGCCGCTCGCGTCCACGCCGTTGATGTCGGGCGCGACCAGCTTCACCCGCGCCTTTCGGCCGATCCCCGGGTCAATCGGCGCGACGGGGTCAATGCGCGCGTGCTGACGCTGGACGACCTTGAGGGCGAGCGCCCCGGGATCGTCGTCTCCGACATGAGTTTCATTTCGCTGCGTCTGGCGCTGCCGCCTGCGCTTGATCTCGCCGCGTCCGGCGCGCATGGGGTCTTTCTGGTCAAGCCGCAATTCGAGATCGGGCGCGAGGGCGTTGGCAAGAAGGGGTTGGTGGAACCGAAGGCGGCGGAACGCACCGCACGGGACCTGGCCGACTGGTTCGATGCGCGGCCCGGCTGGTCTGCAACGGGGTTCGAGCCGTCGCCGATCACCGGTGGCGACGGCAATCGCGAATGGCTGCTTGCCGGGCGCAAGGACGGCTGACGGGTGTTGCAAGGCGTCGCTGACGCGGTCGGATGTGCGATTGTCTTGCCTTTCCGCGTGCATCCCTGTAACCGGCGCGGATGACAAGCGAGATCACCTGCACAATCGAGACTTTGGCCCACAAGGGCGAGGGGCGTGCCGAGACGGCCGACGGCCCCCTCCATGTTCCCTTCACGTTGCCCGGCGAAACCGTGCGCATCGCCCTCGACGGAACGCGGGCCCGTCTTCTCGAGGTCGTGACGCCCTCTGGCGACCGGGTGGAGCCGCTGTGCCCGCACTTTGGAACATGCGGTGGCTGTGCGCTTCAGCACATGGGTCAGCGTGCGATCCTCGCCTGGAAACGCCAGCAGGTCATCGCCGCCCTTTCCGCGCGTGGTTTTGAAGACATCGAAGACCTCGTCGAGCCGACGGTGGATGCGACTGGCGATGGGCGCCGCCGCGCGGTCTTCGCCGCCGCCCGTGCCGGATCGCGGGTGATGCTCGGCTTTCACGAACGCGCAAGTCATCGGCTTGTGGATTTGCGGGTCTGTCCGGTCGTGCTTCCGGAAATCGTATCGGCTCTGGATGATCTTCGCGACCTGGCGTCGCTGGTGATGCCGCGCAAGGGCGAGGTGTCGCTTACGGTTCTGGCGACCCCGAACGGCCTCGACGTGGCGCTCGCAACGCCCGCGAAAATTTCCCCCCGCAGCGTGCCGCAGATTGTCGAAACCGCGATGGGCGCCGGTTTCGCGCGGCTGTCGCTCAATGGCGAAACGCTGGTGGAGGCGCGCGCACCGGCGCTGTCCGTCGACGGATTGCCCGTCGTTCCACCGCCCGGCGGCTTCGTGCAGGCAACGCAAGCCGGTGAGCAGGCTTTGGCAAAGCGCGTGCTTGCCTGTGTCGGCAAGGCACGCCACGTTGCCGACCTCTTCGCCGGGTCCGGCACCTTCGCGCTCAGGCTCGCCCGCCAAGCCCGTGTTCATGCGCTGGAAGGCGACCGCGCGGCTTTGAAGAGTCTGGACGCGGCGATGCGGGCCGGGGCGGGCGCCTTGCGCGAGATCCGCTGCGAGCGCCGCGACCTGTTCCGCAATCCGCTCACCGTCATCGATCTCGACGATTTCGGCGAGGGCTATGATGCGGTCGTCTTCGATCCGCCGCGCGCGGGTGCGGAAGCGCAGGTGCGTGAGCTTGCGCTGTCCAAGGTGAAGACGGTGGTGGCTGTGTCCTGCAATCCGGCGACCTTGGCGCGCGATTTGCGCCATCTCGTTGACGGTGGCTATCGGCTTCAATCGGTGCTGCCCGTGGATCAGTTCCGCTTTTCGCCCCATATTGAGGTTGTGGCAGGCCTGACGCGCGACTGATCGCGTGGCCGCTTGTCGACACGACAGGAGGCCGAAATGGCAGAAACCGCGCTTTCGATCTGGACCCGACGCGCGCGCTATGCCGCGCGGCAAGGCGCGCGCGTGACATGGTTTGCGGCCCATGGCGAGTTGGCGCAGGCCATCACCCGTCGCGTTTCCCGCAGGCACCGCACAGGAGAGGCGCAGGCACACCCCACCGCCGCGCCGCGAAAACCGCGCGGCAACACGCCCGATCAGCGGCAGCTGTTTGCGCAGATCGCCGAACTCTTCCGGCGCGACCTCGCCAACATCGAAGCGGGTCACTATCCCGTGCCGGACGGCGAATTCGGCTCGCCGCTCAGGTTTCTGGATCTCAGCCGTCGGTTTCTGCAGGACGTGCCGGAAGTCGCCCGCCGCCGTGTGACCGGCGCGCATCAGGAGGTGTTCGAGGCAACGCGGGAGGCGCCGAACGGCTTGCCGCGCTACTATCGCCAGAACTTCCACTATCAGACCGACGGCTGGCTCTCGCGCGACAGCGCGCGCATCTATGATTTTCAGGTCGAGGTGCTGTTCAAGGGGGCGACCGCGGCCATGCGGCGCCAGGCGCTGGTGCCGTTGTCGCAGCTGATGCGCGAGAAGGACCAGCGCCATGTTGCCTATGCCGATATCGCCTGCGGTACCGGTGGGCTGTTGACGCCGGCGCTTGGCGCCTTTCCGCGACTGCGCGGTGTCGGGGTGGATCTGTCGCACCCTTATCTCCAGCATGCCCGAGCGGCACTTCCCCGCCGGTCCCGCGCCCGCGCGGCCTTCGTGACGGCTCCGGCGGAAGCCTTGCCCTTCGCCGACGACAGCCTCGACGTCGCAAGCTGCGTCTATCTGTTCCACGAGTTGCCGCCCAAGATCCGCCGCGCCGTGGCCGGGGAACTTGCCCGTGTCCTGAAGCCCGGTGGCAGGCTGATTTTCGCCGACAGTCTTCAGGCCGGCGACCTGCCGGAAAACGACGGTCTGCTGGAGATGTTTCCGGCGCTCTTTCACGAGCCTTATTATTCGGGATATCTGACGGACGATCTCGACGGTGCCTTCGCTGCCGCCGGACTGGCGCGCCGCGAACTCACTTGCGCCTTCCTGACGCGCATCGCAGTCTACGAAAAGCCTGAGTAGCGCCGCGCGGCGTGCCGGTCAGTCGACGTCGAGCGGCACCGTGCCCGTCGCGCTGCCATCTTCGGCGAGCTGGATTTTTTCGACCTTGGCCTCCGCCGACTTGAGCAGCCGGTCGCACTGGCGCCGAAGCGCATCGCCGCGCGAATAGAGCTTGATGCTTTCCTCAAGCGGCACGTCGCCGCGTTCCAGCCGGCCGACGATCTCCTCAAGCTCCTTGAGCGCCGCCTCGAAGGACATGGCCTCAATTTCCGGATCTGTGCGCTCGCTGGTCAAGAAGGGCTCCTGCGGATCAATATGCCTGTGGAGCGATCGTAAAGACCGGCAGGCACAGGGGCAAGGTACCCGCCGACGTCGTGAACAGCAAAACCTTCGTCTGGATCAGGCGGTCATCAAAGTCATGACATGCGCGGCAACAGAGCGCGCCAGACCTTCCAGATCGTAGCCGCCTTCCAAGAGTGAAACGACGCGGCCCTCGCACTTCCGGTCGGCGAACTCCATCAGTTTGGCGGTGGCCCATGCAAAATCGGCCTCGACCAGCCGCAATCCGCCGAGCGGGTCGCGTACATGCGCATCGAAACCCGCGGAAATGATTACGAGATCCGGCGAGAACGCTTCCAGTCGCGGCAGGATCGCGACCTCCATCGCCTCGCGGAACTCCGCGCCGCCGTCACCGGCGGACAGCGGGGCGTTGACGATCGTGTCGGCGTCACCGCGCTCGTTGGCCGCCCCCGACCCGGGGTAGAGCGGCATCTGGTGCGTGGAGCAATACATCACCGTGGGGTCGTTCCAGAAGATGTCTTGCGTCCCATTGCCGTGATGCACGTCGAAGTCGACGATGGCGATCCGTTCCGCGTCATAGGCGGACTGGGCGTAACGCGCGGCCACCGCGGCATTGTTGAAGAAGCAAAAGCCCATGGCCCGCGCCCGCTCGGCATGATGGCCCGGCGGACGGCTGGCGGAAAAGGCGTTGGTCACCTTCTTTTCCATCACCTCGTCGACGGCGCGGCACGCGCCGCCCACGCCGCGCATCACCGCCTCCCAACTGCCCGGTGACAGGGTGGTGTCGGCATCGATGCGGACCAGCCCGTCGGTCGGTGCGGAGGTGTGCAGCATGTCGATGTAGTCCGACGGATGAGCGCGGGCGATATCGACGATGCGCCCCATCGGGGCGATGTCGCGTTCCAGCGACTGAAAGCGCTCGTGCTCCAGGATTCGGTCTATGGCGCGGATGCGATCCGGCCGTTCGGGATGACCCACGGGCGTCAGATGATCGAGGTAGGATGTGTGATGCAGGAACAGAGTGGCCAAGCGCGTTTCCTCAAAGTGCTTTTTCGCAAAGCGATTGCCGGCATCAGACCGGTAGCGCGCCAAGCTGTCAATGCGAGAGGTCAAACGGTGGCGGCAATCGCATGCTGCCGGAACACAAAAAACCGGGACCGCATTTTCATGACGGTCCCGGGGCGCAAGGTGCGGGCGTGAGACGGCCCGTTGGGGAGGGTCGGTGCAGACTGCATTCCATTTGTAATACTAAATGATTCGCGGTGGCCTTTGAAGGCGAAAGCCCCGATTGGGGGAATATTATTTCATAATGACCGCAATATACTGTAAAAAATCACAATAATAGCCGTAAATAATGTCAAATCTTGCGATAAGCGGTCGCAGCCGCGCCCGCGTTGCCACACGGGTCATGTCGCCGGTCGTGGCGCGGCGGCCCGGCGCAGCCGGTCATTGATCGCTTCGCCAAGGCCGTTTTCCGGCACGGGCATGACGGCGATGCTGTGCGCGCCGGAGGAATCGAGACGGCGAAGCGCCTGAAACAGCCTGGCGGCCGCTTGTGTGAGATCGCCGTCGGGGCTCAGGTTTTCCACGGCAACCGCCTGCTCCGCGTCTTGCGGAAGGTCAGGTCCGAAGCGCATCAGCGCCTCGCCCGGCAGAACCTCGGTCGCGTTCAGCCGCACGCGGGCGCCCGGTGCATAGTGGGAACTCAACATGCCGGGAGCCTGAGGCGCCTCGGTCGTGGTCGCGGAGGCCGCAGGAGCGGCAAGGCGCGCGCCGAGCAACTGTTCGATGCGTTCCCGAGCGATGCCGCCCGGGCGCAGGAGAACGGCCTCAGGTCCTGTCAGGCCGACAATGGTCGATTCCACGCCCACCGGCGTCGGTCCGGCATCGATCAGCATGGCAAGCGCCGGGCCAAGGTCCCCGGCCACGGCGTTCGCCGTTGTTCCGGAAATGCGGCCGGAGCGGTTGGCGCTCGGTGCGGCCAGCGGCGCGCCGACGGCCCTTGCGAGCGCCCGCATGACGGGAGCGGCCGGAACCCTGAGGGCAATGCTGTCGAGCCCGGCCGTGGCCAGGTCGCAGACCGGACTGTCTGCCCGCTTCGGCAGCACGAGTGTCAGCGCGCCGGGCCAGAAGGCCTCGGCGAGCGCAAGGGCCCGGGCGTTGAACAGCGCGTGGCGCTGCGCGGCCTCCAGGCTTTCGACATGTGCGATCAGCGGGTTGAAATGCGGGCGGCCCTTGGCGGCGAAGATCGCGGCACAGGCCGTCGGATTGCTGGCGTCGGCCGCAAGTCCGTAAACGGTTTCCGTCGGCACGCCGACAAGGCGACCGGCCTTGAGCGCGGCAACCGCTTGAGCGAATTCGGGCACCGCACTTGGATCGGTCGTGTCAGGAGAGAATGTCCAGCGCTGCATGCGGTCTTGCCTGTCGGATCGAAACGGGTCGATGTGAATGTCGCGGGCGAGGACCCTCGCAGTGCGACGCAGCCTGTTGACGTTTACGTCAACACGGACCATCTTCGCGTCAATAAAATGCCCGACCGGTTCTGCGGCGTCTTCCGCGATCCGTCAAGCAGCCTGAAAGAACAGAGAGGATTACGCTGGATGTATCGCGCGCCCGTTTCGGAGATCGCATTCACCTTGAAGGAAGTCGCCGGCCTCGCCGATGTCGTTGCACAGGAAGGGGCCGGCGATCTGTCGCCCGATCTGGTGGACGCCATTCTGGAAGAGGCGGGCCGCTTTGCGGCCGAGGAAATTGCCCCGCTGAACGGGGTCGGCGACAAGGTCGGCGCAACCCTTGCCGACGACGCGGTCACCATGCCTCCGGGATGGAAGGCGGCCTATCGCGCCTGGACCGAAGGCGGCTGGAATGCGCTCACCGGCGCGCCGGAATTTGGCGGGCAGGGTCTGCCGATGATGCTGCATGCGGCCGCCCTGGAAATGTGGAACTCCGGGTCCATGGCTTTTGCGATCGGACCGACATTGACGATGGGTGCGGTAGAGGCGCTTGAAAAACACGCGACGCCCGAGCTGCGCGACACCTATCTGCCCAAGCTGATTTCGGGCGAGTGGATGGGCACGATGAACCTGACCGAGCCGCAGGCGGGCTCGGACCTGAACGCCCTGCGGGCGAAGGCGGAGCGTGCCGAGGATGGCACCTACCGGATTTTCGGGCAGAAGATCTATATCACCTACGGCGAGCACGACTTCACCGACAATATCGTTCATCTGGTGTTGGCTCGCCTGCCGGACGCGCCGGCCGGCACGCGCGGCATCTCGCTGTTCCTGGTGCCGAAATTCCTCGTCAACGAGGATGGCTCGCCGGGGGCGCGCAACGATGTGCGCTGCGCCGGCATCGAGCACAAGCTGGGCATTCACGCCTCGCCCACCTGCACGATGGCCTATGGCGACGAGGGCGGCGCGGTTGGCTGGTTGATCGGCGAGGAAAACCGCGGCCTCGCCTGCATGTTCACGATGATGAACAACGCCCGGCTGTCTGTCGGGATCCAGGGCCTCGGCGTCGCCGAACGTGCCACCCAGCAGGCACTGGAATATGCGCTGGAGCGCCGCCAGGGCCGCGCGCCGGGCGAGACGGGCGACGGCATGAGCCCGATTGCCGGACACCCCGACATCAAGCGCAGCCTGCTTGCGATGCAGGCTTGGACGCAGGTTGCCCGCTCGGTGTGCTTTTGCACCGCACATGCGCTCGATATGGCGCGTCTCGATGGAGACACGGCGGTACGTGCCCGCTGGAGCGAGCGCGCCGCGCTGCTGACCCCTGTCGCAAAGGCGCTGTCCACGGATATCGGCGTGGAGGTTGCCTCTATCGGCGTTCAGGTGCATGGCGGCATGGGTTATGTCGAGGAAACGGGTGCCGCACAGCACCTGCGCGATGCGCGTATTGCCCCGATTTATGAAGGTACCAACGGCATTCAGGCCATCGACCTGGTGGCGCGCAAGCTGCCGCTGTCCGGCGGGGAAACCATCCGCGGCCTGATCGCCGAACTCGACGCCATCGCCACGGCGGCAAAGCTGGCGGAGAGCGATCTTGGCGCGAGCGGCGCGCATCTCGACGCCGCCATCGCGCATCTTCGCGAGGCGGTCGACTGGCTGCTTGAAGCCCTTGCCGACGGACGCCAGGCGGAAGCGCTTGCCGGCGCAACACCTTTTCTGCGGCTGCTCGGGACGGTCTTCGGCGGTGCGATGCTGGCCAAGGGGGCGCTTGCAAGCCTTGGCGACAACACGCCGGCCGGGGAGCGCCGGCGTCTGCTGGCGCGTTATTTCGCCGCCGCGCATCTGGGAGAAGCCGGTGCACTCAAGGCGCAGGTCCTGCAGGCATCCGCCGATGTGCTCGCCTATGACCCGGCCGCCTGAGACAACGAAACGTCCTGCGGCGCTGTCGCTCAACCGCATCCCACGAGGACCAAGATGATCGAGATCCACACCGAGGCCGGCGTCCAGACGCTGCGCCTCAATCGCCCGGCAAAGAAGAATGCGCTGACCGGCGAGATGTATACGGCATTGGCCGAGGCGCTGGAGCGCGGCAATGCCGACCCGGATGTTCGCGTGCATCTGGTTTGCGGTGTGCCCGGCGCCTTCACCTCCGGAAACGACATCGCGGATTTTTTGAGTTTCGCGGCCGACGGCAACATGACGGATGCTCCGGTCGTGCGGTTCCTGCGGGCGCTGGCCGCCTGCGAGACGCCGATTGTCGCGGCGGTGGACGGGCTTGCCATTGGTGTTGGCACGACGATGCTGTTTCATTGCGACATGGTGTTCGCCAGTCCGCGCGCGCTTTTCAAGACGCCCTTCATCGATCTGGGTCTTGTGCCGGAGGCGGGCGCAAGCCTGCTGGCGCCGGCGCGTATGGGCCATGCGCGCGCGTTCGAACTGCTGTGTCTTGGGGAGAGCTTCGATCCGGTGATGGCGAAGACATCCGGTTTCGTCAATCACATCGCGCCCGAAGAGGATCTGGAGGCGCGCGCCCGTGCTTGCGCCAGGGCGATTGCCGACAAGCCGGCGGAGGCGATGCGTCTGTCGCGGGCGTTGCTGATCGGCGACCGCACGGCGTTGCGCGAGCGCATGGAGGAGGAGATCAGGCTGTTTTCCAAGTGCTTGCAATCCGAAACCGCACGGGCCGCCTTCACCGGGTTTCTCGACAAGGCTGGAAGAACGCAGTGACGAACGCGCGAGCAGGCTCCATTTACACCAAGACGAGAGGGCGCGGGCAGCGCCTGCCGGGAGGATAGAATGTCACTTGAGGGCAAGACGCTTTTCATCACGGGGGCATCGCGCGGGATCGGCAAGGCCATCGCCCTGCGCGCCGCGCGCGACGGCGCGAATGTCGCCATCGCTGCCAAGACCGCCGAGCCGCATCCCAAACTCGAAGGCACGATCCATACAGCCGCCGCGGAAATCGAGGCAGCGGGCGGCCAGGCGCTGCCGCTGGTCGTCGATGTGCGCGACGATGAGCGGGTCAAACAGGCGATGGCGGAAACCGCCGAGCGCTTCGGCGGGATCGATATTCTGGTGAACAACGCCAGCGCGATCCAGCTCACGCCGCTCGCCGAGACCGACATGAAGCGGTTCGACCTGATGCATCAGATCAACACGCGCGGAACGCTGGCCTGTTCCAAGCATGCAATCCCCTATCTGGAGCAGGCGGCCAACCCGCATATTCTGATGCTGTCGCCGCCGCTCGACATGAGCGAGAAATGGTTCGCCCCGTTCACGCCCTATGCGATTGCCAAATACGGCATGAGCCTTGCGGTTCTAGGCCTGTCGGGCGAATTGAAGAGCAAGGGGATTGCCGTCAATGCGCTGTGGCCGCGCACCACCATCGGGACGGCCGCGGTGCGCAACATCATCGGTGGTGACGAGATGATTGCCAAGAGCCGGACGCCGGAGATCCTGTCGGATGCCGCTTATGCGATCTTCACCAGCCCTGCATGGGAGTTCACCGGCAACTTCCTGATCGACGACAGCTTCCTGATGCTGCGCGGCGTGACCGACTTCGACAAATACCGCGTGGATCCGACGCAGCCGTTGATGCCGGATTTCTTCGTCCCGGACGACAGTGTGCCGCCGGCGAGCCTCGACAAGGTCAGGGACTGAGTTCGGCTGGAAGGCCGGACCTACCAGCCCATTGCCTTCCAGTACAGCGCTCCGAGGAAGGCTGTGATGCAGACGAAGAGCGCCACCCCGCGCAGAACGGGATGGCGCTCTTCGTCATGAGCCGGACGTCGACGCTTTTTTCGCGGGTCGGCCATGGTGCATCCCGCCCGCGTCAGCCGAACTCGGATCCGCGCGGACGATAGGGCCGCAGTTCCTTCCAGGCCCGCATCAGGGTCGCGAGTTCCTCGTCGTCTTCTTCGGGCAGCACGATGCGTGGCGTGACGAGCAGATCGCCGCGCCCGCCGTTCTTGTTGGGCAGGCCCTTGCCCTTCAGCCGCATCGTCTTGCCGCCGGCGGCACTCGGCGTGATCGTCAGATTGACCGCTCCGTCCAGCGTCGGCACGCGGACCTTTTCGCCAAGAACGGCCTCATAAAGGGTGATCGGAAGCTCAAGCTTGAGATCGTCGTCGCTCGGGGTGAACAGCGCATGGCGGGCAAGCCGCACCTCGACGATGGCATCGCCAGCGCCGCCGCCATGCTCGCCCGGGTGCCCCTGACCGCGCAGGCGGATCTTCTCGCCGTCCACAGTCCCGTCGGGGAGTTTGACGTCGACCGACTTGCCGTTCGGCAGTGTCACGCGGGCCTTGCGTTCATGGACGAGCTGTTCGAGCGTGACGCGGGCGGTGATCTGAACGTCCTGTCCGCGTTTGGGCTGTGGGCCGCGACCGCCCATCCCGGCACCCATGCCAGGGCCCGCGCCGCCGGCAAACCCGCCACCGCGCGCCCGGCCGCCGAAGCCGCCGAGAATATCGTTCAGGATGTCGTCGAAGCCGCCCGCCTGGCCTTGCTGCTGGTAGCCGCGCTGGTTGCGCGCCTGGCGAAAGATGTCGCTGTCGCTGAATCCGTCGAACCCGTGGGCCTGAAAGCGCGGTTTTCCTTCCGCGTCGATCTCGCCACGGTCGAACTGGGCCCGCTTTTCCTTGTCGCCCAGGATTTCATAAGCCTGGCTGGCTTCGGAAAAGCGCTCCTGCGCCGACGGATTGTCGGCGTTTTGATCCGGATGGTAGGTCTTTGCGAGCTTCCGGTATGCTCGCTTGATGTCCGCCTCGCTCGCCGACTTGCTGACGCCGAGGACGCTGTAAGGGTCACGCATGGCTCCGACCGCGGTTAGGAAGTGTCAGGACGGGTATATACCCGTGTTGTGCTCAAGAGCCATATGGGAATTTATAGGAATAAAATCCAGATGCCGATTTGACCGATGACGGTTTCATCAGCCGTTCGGGAAAGCGGCATCGTCGCCGCCGTCGCCGTCCTTGGCCATCAGCTGGATGACGGCCCAGTCCTGCATCGCATCCTGGCAGGCGACGCCGCGGTAGGCGCGCACGCCGCCGATCGTGTTGGCAGTGGTTTCGAAGCGCGCGCAGCCGGTCCCGGTTGCGACCGTTTCGTCTGTGAGGGCGACGATCGTGCCGGAATTGCCGCTCAATGGATTGTTCCAAGCGAATGGCGGTGCGCCGACGGCACCGTCGCGCGCGGTGGCAATGGCCTTGGCAATCACTGCGCGGTCCTGCCGGCTGATGTCGACGTCGGCCTCGTTCTGCTGTCCGTCGATCGAGCCGGTGAGGTCCAGCGGCGTGGTGATATCTGCACTGCCCACGGGCATGGAGACGCCGCCGCAAGCCCCGGCCAGCAACGCAAGCGCAACGCAAGCACCAATGCGAGGGGCGCTCGTGACAGGGAAGGCGAAGCGTGTGTGTTTCATGGGGCGATGTCCCGCAGCCGGCGCGGGGCGATATTCCCCGCAGCGCATCGTTCAACCGTCGGTCGATGTGACGTCTTTGCAACAGGGTGAAGGAGAAGCCTTAACAAAGTGTGAGTCCGTTCAATCTGCGATTCCGGTTTCGTTTCCGATGCAGCGGGTTATCAAGGACAGCGGTGCCTCCGGCGCCGAAACCCCCTTGCTTCGCCTCTTCGGGATACCGACATGCCTCACCCCGATTCCCTTGCCGCGCCCGAGATCCTCACCCCGCGCCTTCGCCTGCGTGGGCACGGGTCAACTGACCTGGCGTATTGCCAGGCGTTGTGGGGCGATATCGACGTCGTGCGTCACATCACCGGCCGACCGGCTTCGCGGGAGGAAACCTGGGGGCGCCTGCTGCGCTACGCCGGACACTGGCGCATGCTTGGATACGGCTACTGGGTCCTTGAGGACCGCGTCACCGGTGCATTTGTCGGCGAGGCGGGGCTTGCCGATTACCAGCGCGACATCACGCCGTCTCTTGCTGACTACGCGGAAATCGGCTGGCTGGTTTCCCCGAGTTGGCATGGGCGCGGACTTGCCACGGAAGCCGTTCGGGCGATTCTCGCCTGGGGCGACGCGAATCTCACGAAACCCTGTGTGGCATGTCTGATTTCCCCGGACAACCACCCCTCGCTGCGGCTGGCGGAGCGCCTTGGCTTTCGGCTGTGGACGCAAACGACCTATCGCGGCGATGCGGTGGTGCTCTATCGCCGGGACGGTGGCACAGGTGACGGCTCCGGCATCAAAGAAGCTTCTTCCATCTGAAATAGAGGAAGGTCACAAGCACCGAGGCGATCATGATCGCGATGGAAAATGGATAGCCGTAGGTCCAGGTGAGTTCCGGCATGCCCTCGAAATTCATGCCGTAGATCGAGGCGATCAGCGTCGGCGGTAGAAACACCACGGCGAGCACCGAGAAGATCTTGATGATCTGGTTCTGCTCGAGATTGACCAGTCCGACCGTGGCATCGAGCAGGAAGTTGAGCTTGGCGTCGAGGGCGTTGGCATGCTCGCGGACGGAGCGGATGTCCCTGCCGAGCGCCTTGCACTGGCCGCGCTGGGCGCTTGTGAGCCGCAGGGTCTTTGCGTGCAATGTCAGATAGACGAAGAGCCGCTCGAGGCTGGCGCAGGACTCATGCATGCGCGCGACCTTGAGACCGATTTCGCCGATCCTTTTGATGGTCGCCTTGTAGGAGGCGGCCTTGCGGCTGTCGATGCCCTGTCCGAAGACGGCGCTGGAGATCGCGTCGAATTCGGCGGAGGCCTCCTCGATCACATCGGCGGCGCGGTCGGCGATGGCATCAAGCAGGGCGAAAAGAATGTCGATGCCGGTCGCACCCTGCACCATGCCGGCCGAGAGACGGCGCGCCGCAAGATCGACGGACCGCGTCTCGCTGTGGCGGATCGTCACAATGCGCTCGGGTGTTGCGACGATCTTGAGGGTGGACACCATCGGATCCGGATCGCGGACAATGAGCGGCAGCACCGCCGTCATCACCAGCGCGCCTTGTGTTTCGTAAAGGCGTTCGGAGGTTTCGATCGCGCCGATGTCTTCCCCGCTTGGCACGGGAGCGCCGATCCACACGCTTGCGGCATGGCGTTCGTCGGCGTCTGGCGAGGAAAGGTCGAGCCAGACGGCATCGACGGGTACGGGCTCGGCCGGTTGGATTGCCTGGGCACGCAATCCGGCGCCGTTGCGCACATAGGCGGTCATCATGGTGCTCGCACTCCCACTAAAGTCGGCTTGCCCGGACCCGATCCGACCTGTGTGACACCATGATGAAGGAAGATGACCGGCGCGTCTCGCGCGGCGCGGAGATGCGCAAGGGTTTCAGGACCCGCCAACCGCGCGTCCTGAATGTCTTGTGCTGCCGGCCAGAAGCCCTGGCCTCGATAGCCCGTTGTTCGCGTTCATCGCGCGACGACCCGGCGGGCGCGGCTATCCTGGTCCGTTCCGGGCGGAGTTATTTACCCGAACCGCCTGCCGTCTTCACCGTCGCCTTGTTGCAAAGCGCCGCGGCGTTGATCGCGTTGATCCCGACCGGCTTGTAGAGCGCGTCCAGGTTGGGGCGCGGCGTGGCAGGGGCGGATTGGGGTGACTTCGAGGTCATTGTTGACAGTCCAACGTCGATGAGTTCGGCCCGGGGGAATTCCCGTCAGCTCAAGGGAACAGTGAAGGTCACAATTCGACGAAACTAAGGATGCCGCCACAAAACCTTGTGAATCCAGTCACTTTCCCTTTCGCGCTGTAAGAATTCGCGAGTTGGAGGCGCCGCGCCGCGTGTGGTCATACGCCTTCAGAATCTGGAATTGCACAAAAAATCAGCAAGTTAGTCCTTTAGCATTCCCGCCGGCAGCTCCGCGAGCGTGTCATTGAGGGCGGCATCCAGGCAATCAAACAACTGGTCCAGTTCTTCCTCGGAGATGATCATCGGGGGGCAGAGCGCCACGGTGTCGCCGACCGCGCGCAGGATCGCGCCGTGTTTTTGTGCATGGGCGACGCAGCGCGGACCGATTGCAAGCGCGGAATCGAAGGGCGTGCGTGCCGTCTTGCTGGCCACCAGTTCGACGCCGCCGATCAGCCCTGTGCCGCGCACCTCGCCGACAAGCGGGTGGTCCGCGATGCGCGCAAGCCGTGCCAGGAACTGAGGCTCGAGGCCGCGCACGTTTTCCAGGACCCCCCGCTTCTGATAGATCTCGATCGCCTTCGCGCCGAGCGCGCAGCCGAGCGGATGTCCGCCGTAGGTAAAGCCGTGGCCGAAGACGCCGATCTTGCGCGATTCCTCCACGAAGGCGTCATACATCTCCTGGCCGACCATCACCGCGCCGAGCGGGGCGTAGGCGGAGGTCAACTGCTTGGCGCAGGAGATCGTGTCGGGCGTGAAGCCCATCGTCTCGCAGCCCCACCAGTTGCCGGTGCGCCCGAAGCCGTTGATCACCTCGTCGTCGATGAACAGGATGTCGTGTTCCGCGAGAAGCGCCTGCACCGCTTGGTAGTATCCCTCGGGCGGCACAATGACGCCGCCGGCACCCAGGATCGGTTCGGCGATGAAGGCGGCGATGGTCTCCGGCCCTTCGCGTTCGATCATGGATCGTAGATTTGCGACGATCCTTGCCGTGAAGGCGTCGTCGTCCTCCCCCGGTTCCGCGAAGCGATAGGCGTGCGGACAATCGGTGTGCAGGATCCGGTCAACCGGCAGGTCGAAGTCGCGGTGGTTGTTCGGCAGTCCCGTGAGCGAGGCGGCGACGATGGTGACGCCGTGGTAGGCCTTCACCCGGGAGATGATCTTCTTCTTTTCCGGTTTGCCGCGCGCGTTGTTGTAATACCAGGCGAGTTTCACCTGGGTGTCGTTCGCCTCCGAACCTGAGGAGGTGAAGAACACCTTGGAGGCCTCGAAGGGCGCGAGCTCCTTGAGCTTTTCGGCGAGTTCGATGGCCGGCTCCATGCTCTTGCCGCCAAACAGGTGATAATAGGGCAACCGGTCGAGCTGTTCCTTTGCCGCCGCGATCAGCTCCTCGTCGCCAAAGCCCAGGCCGGCACACCACAGACCGGACATTCCTTCGATGTAGGATTTTCCGTGGGTGTCGAAGACATGGACGCCCTTGCCGTGATCGAGCACGAGCGGGCCGGTGTCGCGCAGCGTGTGAAGCGCCGTATAGGGATGCAGAAGCGCGTCCACATCGCGGGTCTGGACATTGGTCAAGGGCATGGTTGCGATCTCCTGAATACGGCGGGCGGGCGGCGCAATTCGCCGCGCCACGCATCGACTATTGTTGTGCCGGATCTGGCGGGTCGTCCTGATAGATTTCCGAAATGTCGTCGGGCAGGGGCGTGATACCGCCTGCGTCGTCCTGTGCGGCGGTCCCTTCCTCAGCGGAAAGGCGGGGGTCGCTCTCCTCGTCCGGCTTCATGGACGGGAGCGGGGGAGGCCCGTCCTCCTCCTCGCGTGGCGCGTCCGGGTCGAGCGGCGGCAGCTCCGGCAGTTCCTCGTCGTCTTCCAGGGCCTCCACCGCGCCGAAAGCGGCCAGCAGGGCGGCGTCGAGGTCTTCGAAAAAGCCGCGGATGCGACGGGCATTGGCCCCGAGATCGTGCTGGCCGAAGCGTGAGGCGGAACGGATGTCGAGGCGTGCCCCGACCGGATCGGGAAGGATGCGAACCGAGACATCGTCGCGAAAGGCAAAGAGCAGCGATGTTGCTTCCGCCTGAAAGCGGGTCGGCTCGTCGGGCATCCCGGGCGGGAGTTCCGCGGTAATCATCCAGCCCGATTGTTCCGCGACCCGGCGCGCGGCCGCATGCAGATCGGCCGGCGCCACCCGGAAGCGGCGCGAGACGATGTCCGGGTAGGCGGTCTGTTGCAGACCGCCGGACGTAAAGTCGTGCGGGGGAACGCCGGCCCCGGTTGGCGGTAGCGCCGGAGGCGCCTCGATGTCGGTGCTGACGTCGGCAAGAAGCGGGTAGTGCCAGAATCCGTAAAGGCCCGCGAACACGGGCGCCACGGCGATGAGGCCGTAGACCAGGCCCCGCAGGGCCCGTGCCCAGCCGGTTCCGCCCCGGCTCCAGAGACTCGCGAGCGAAAAGACACCCGTCGCAATGGCCATGCCGCCGAGCACAAAACCGGTCGCGAGAATGACGAGGACCTGCGGCGTGGTCACGAATTCGAAGCGGTGGAGCAACGCGCCGATCACGAGCACGGGCACGGCGAAGCGGCCGCTCCACAGGCTGGCACCGGCGAGCCGCGATCGCCGGACGGGGATCTTTTTGTGCATGCTGCGGGCCGCCGATCCGGGTTGATGAACCGTCATTGGCCTTACCATGCCCGTTTCGGGTTGCGAACCGTCTTCACCTGTGCCGATGCCCTATTCGGGAAAGGAGTAGGCGGAGAACTGCTCGCGCAATGCGGTTTTCTTGATCTTGCCGGTTGCCGTATGGGGGATTTCATCGACAAAGACCACATCGTTGGGCATCCACCATTTGGCGATGCGCCCCTCGAAAGAGGCGAGAATATCGGATGCGTCGGGCGTACAGCCGTCGCGCGGAACGATGATCAGGAGCGGCCGCTCGTCCCACTTGGGATGGGACACGCCAATCACCGCGGCTTCCGCAACATGCGGATGCAAGAGCGCCAGGTTTTCCAGGTCGATGGTGGAGATCCATTCGCCGCCGGACTTGATCACGTCCTTTGCGCGGTCGGTGATCTGCATGTATCCGTTTTCATCGATATGCGCGACGTCGCCGGTGTCGAAGAAATTGGCCTCGTCGACGATTGGCGTGTCGCCCTTGAAGTAGGTCTGCGAAATTGCCGGCCCGCGCACCTTCAGCCGCCCGAAGGTCTTGCCGTCCCAGGGCCGCTCTCTGCCCTCGTCGTCGGTGATCTTCATTTCCACGCCGAAGGGCGCATGTCCCTGTTTTTCCTGTAGGTCGAGCTTGGCCTCGCCCTCGAGATCGACGACCTCGGGCTTGATCGAGCACACGGTGCCGAGCGGGCTCATCTCCGTCATGCCCCAGGCGTGCATCACGCGCACGTCGTAGACCTCCTCGAACGCCTTGGTGATTGCACGCGGGCAGGCGGCGCCGCCGATCACGACCCGTTCCAGATGGGGCAGCGCCTTGCCGCTTTTCTCCAGATATTGAAGCAGCATCAGCCAGATGGTGGGAACCGCGGCGGTAAGTGTCACCTTTTCCGCATCGAGCAGTTCCCAGATGGCCTCGCCATCCATGCGGGGGCCCGGCATCACGATTGCCGATCCGGCAAGCGGACAGGAGAAGGCGAGCGACCAGCCGTTTGCGTGGAACAGCGGAACCACCGGCATCACCCGGTCTCGCGCCGAAAGCCCGAGCATGTCCGGCGTCGCCGCCGACATGGCGTGGAGCACGTTGGAGCGATGCGAATAAACCACCCCCTTGGGGTTGCCGGTGGTGCCCGATGTGTAGCACATGCCCGCGGCAGCGTTTTCATCGAGCTCCACCCAAGCGAAATCGGCGTCTGCCTCCGCCAGCCATTCTTCGTAGGGTGAGGACGGGAAGCCGGTCTCGGGCATGTTGGCGGCATCGGTCAGCACGACGACGTGTTCGATCGTGGTCAATTCGCCCCAGATTTTCTCCACGATGGGAACGAAGGTCAGGTCGACGACCAGGAGCCGGTCTTCGGCGTGGTTGATGATCCAGGCGATCTGCTGCGGGAACAGTCGCGGATTGACGGTGTGGTAGACGGCGCCGATGCCGAGAAGCCCGTACCAGACCTCCATGTGACGCCAGGTGTTCCAGGCGAGCGTTGCCACCCGGTCCCCTTCCTTCAGCCCGTAGCGGGTGAAGCGCTTTGCCAGGGTGAGGGCCCGGTCGCGCATTTCGGCGTAGTTGGTGCGGTGGATCGGGCCTTCCACCGAGCGCGATACGATCTCCCGGGTCGGGTTATTGCGCGCGGCATGGTCGAGGATGCGGGGGCAGGTCAATGACCAGTCCTGCATCAGGCCGGGCAGTGCGGGCGCGGGCATGAGATCTCCTTCCGGAAGGTTCAGCTCTTTGTTTCGGTGAGCTTTTCTTGTCCCCACATTAGCACCGGGAGGTGCGGGCCTGTCCAGCGTCGCGCGAGGTGATTGGCGCGCGGTTGGCTGGCGTCGGCTTTCGAAAGGAGAGCCCCTTGCAGCGTCGACGGCACGATGGGGAGAGTGCAGTTCCCGCAAACAGGACGAGGAAACAGGCGAAATGAGCGATGCTGATACCCGACCGGCCGGCGACGGGCAGACGCGACGGCTGCTGGACCCCGGCGCGTCCAACATCCAGCTGATCTACATCCTGTATCTGGTGGGTCTGGTGTTCGGACTGACAGCGCTCGTCGGCATCGTGCTGGCCTATATGAACCGGCCAAGGCGGATGCGATGGCCGCGAGCCACTACACCTATCTGATCCGCACGTTCTGGATCGGCCTTGCCGGTGCGCTGGTGTCCGCGCTGCTGATGATGGTCGGCATCGGGTTCCTGCTGATGATCGCGCTTGTCGTCTGGCTGATCGTGCGCTGCGTGAAGGGCCTGCAGTGGATTTCGCGCGGCGAGCCCGTTCCCAATCCCGAAACCTGGCTGTTCTGAGAACGAGATCTTGCACGCCGTGGCGATCAGGTGCGGGCGCGAATCCATTCCAGCGCCTGCGTGAGCGATCCGACGACGTGATCGGCGTGGTCCTGCAACACCTTGGCCGGCACGGTCCCGGTCGTAACGCCAAGCGTTTGCGCGCCGGCGCTGCGGCCGGCGTGCATGTCGTGCAGGCTGTCGCCGACCATGACGACCTCCGCGGGAGTCAGCCCGAGAGCATCGCAGAACCCCTGTACCATGCCCGGCGCCGGCTTGGCGCCATGGCCGCTGTCGAAGCCGATCACCGCGTCGAAACGGGATTCCAGCCCAAGCGTCGCCAGTTGCGTGCGCGCCGAGGCTTCGCCGTCGTTGGTCGCAATACCAAGGCGCAGGCCGAGGGCGGCCAGCGCGTCGAGCACCGGCAGGAGGTCGGCGAAGGGCGTGAGGTGCGGCAGGCTCATGTCGCCGACCCGCGCATTCAGGTCCGCGAACAGTGCTTCGATGTCCCGTCCCTTCAAGATGTCCGCCCAGGCTGCCGCGATATCGTTGTTTGAGCCGGCGACGACGATTGAATCGGGATGAAATTGCCGTGTTGCCAGATCATAGCCGCTGGCCTCTCCGAGCCGCACCATCAGGTGACCGTCGCCGTCCGAAAGTTCCTCCAGGATTGTGAGAAAGGTCGGGGCCCAGGTCGCCTGAAAGTCGATCAGCGTGCCGTCCTTGTCGAAGAGCACCGCCTTGAGCGATGTCACGGGACCTGCTCCGCCGCCAGCGCGACGGTGAGAAGGTCGCGCATTTCGACCAAGACGAGATCGGCTTCCGGTTCCAGCTCGGCGCGCGTCACGGCGCCGGTGGTGACGGCGATACGGATCATCCCGGCATCGCGCGCGGCATGCATGTCGTGCAGGCTGTCGCCGACCATGGCGATCTCGGCCGGGTCGAGGCCGGTGTGGCGGGCGAAGGCGAGCAATTGTCCCGGCGCGGGCTTGCGCCCGAAACCGCTGTCGTAGCCGGCGAGAAAGCCGAAGGTGGTGCCGACACCGAGCGCCTCCATCTGAACCCGTGCGGAGGCTTCCGTGCCGTTGGTCGCAAGTCCGACGGGCAGCCCTGCCGCGTGCAGGCCGTGAAGGGTCTCCAGAACGCCCGGAAACGGCGTGACATTGAGGGTGGCGTGTTCCAGGAGCGTCGCCTCGATGCGCGCCAGCATCGCGTCCGGGTCCGGCTCGCCAAGAACCCGCGCCCAGTCGGTCGAATAGTCCGCCGGCGCCTGCACCTTCATCGGCGAGGGCCCGGTAAACCGCGCGCCGGCAACGTCGAACATCGCCATCCGCGACAGGGTTTCCAGGTGGGCGGCATCGTTGCCGGCAAGGTCGGTCAGCACGGCGGCGATCGCCGGTCCCCAGGTCCGGTCGAAATCCGTCAACGTGCCGTCGCGGTCGAAGAGAACGGCCTTGATACGCATGAAATGATCCGTGGGTTTCAAGGAGAGGGGCGGCAGACGCGCAATCTCATGCCACGCTGTGCCGCCCGCGGCAAGGCTCTCGAGGTTGCCATCTCACGCCGACGGAGTGGGAGAATATCGCGCGGCAAGGGAAGGTGGCCCTTCCGAAACGACCAGTCCGCGCTCGACCAGCCATTCGATCTGCGCCAGGACGGAGAGCGCGGCCGCGCCGTGCAGGCTCCTGTCGACGTCCCGGTAGATCGTCGCGACCATCTGCGGAATCGTGCATTCGCCCGCCTCAAGTCGCGCCATGATCGCTTGTTCGCGCGCCAGGCGATGTGCCTTGAGGCCGGCGAGATAGTCGGCCGGCACGCGGACCGGTCCACCGTGGCCCGGCAGATAGAGCGCGTCGTCTCGCGCCATCAGCCGTTCGAGAGAGGCCATGTAGGCGCTCATCGAGCCGTCCGGCGGGGCGACGATGGAGGTCGACCAGGCCATGACGTGGTCGGCGGAAAAGAGAACACGGCCTTCATCCAGCGCGAAGGCCAGATGATTTGCCGTATGGCCGGGGGTTTCGACGGCGGAGAGCGTCAGCCCGTCGACGGCGAGCGTGTCACCATCGAACAGTTCTCGGTCGGGCCTGTGTTGCATGTCGGCGCTGGCATCGAGCGGATTGACCTCGCCGGAAAACAGCGGCCGCGCCGCCACATGCGGCCCGCAGCCGACAATCGGTGCGCCGGTCATCTCCTTGAGCAGCCGCGCGCCCGGCGAATGATCCGCGTGGGTGTGCGTTACCAGGATGGCCGTGATCGGGGCTTTGCCGCATGTCTCGAGGATCAGCTCGAGATGAGCGCGGTCTTCTGGACCCGGATCGATGACCGCGACTTCGGCGCGTCCGACCAGATAACTGTTGGTGCCATGCCAGGTGAATGGACCGGCATTGCGCGCCGTGATCCGGCGCACCGCATCGCTGACCGGCACGGCGCTGCCATGGGCGGGATCGAACTTGCGGTCGTGCTCCAGTCTGGCCATTTGCGGGCGCCTGATCTGTCGGAGGGCGGGAACAGTCTGCGTCGGGCTTACCCGATCAGCGCTCGCTCCGGCAAGCCGGTTGGAACCGCCGCCGCACGCGGGTCGGCGTCTTTGGTTTGTCATGAGCTGCGTGTTAGGCCATCCTCCCGCCATTGCGGCCCGACAAACGGGCCTGCGAAAACCGGCCGACCCGACGACCGGGCTTTTGAAAACCGGCGGTCCCGCCGGCCGTCCGAGATGATCCGAAAGCGCTGCCATGACCGATGAACCGCTGGAGGCCGACGTCCTGCACCCCCGGGGGCGCAACCGGGCGCGCGGCATGTTGCGTGATCGCATTGCGATGCAACGCTGGGTCCTGCTGGCCTGTGCGGCGGTGGCAGCCGGGGCTCTTTACGCCGGAACCGCGCCTGTCCTCTATGTGATCGGTGGATTTGCAATCGTCGCGGGCGCGGCATTGCTTGCCCCTGCGCGCAAGCCGTTGATCGCCCGGCGCCTGCGGCGCAAGCGCGCCGTTTCCGCCTGGCCGGAAACCGCAATGAAGCATCTGGCGGACGCCTTTCCCAATCCCTGTTTCATCGTCGATCATCGCGGTGTCACCCGATATGCCAATACGGCCGCGCGGATCCGCTTCGGGCAAGTGCGGCCCGGCGATCCGATCTCGTTTCGCCTGCGCTCTCCGGCGCTTCTCGAGGCGCTGGAGCGCGTCATCGGCGGCGATGTCGCACAACGGATCGAGTGGAGCGAGAAATCGCCGGCCGAGCAATGGCTCGAGGCGGTGATCGCGCCGGTGACGCCGGCCCCGACAGCCGGCTCGACCGAGGTCGAACAGGCGAGCGCCTCGGGGCAGCAGTTCATTCTCGTCACCATCCAGGACCAGACCGGCCAGCGGCGGCTGGAACGCATGCGGGCCGATTTCGTCGCAAACGCGAGCCACGAATTGCGCACGCCGCTTGCCTCGCTGACAGGTTTCGTCGAGACGCTGCTGGGCCCCGCCCGCGACGATCCGGTGGCGCGCGAGAAATTCCTGCAGATCATGATGCAGCAGGGCGAGCGCATGCGCCGGCTGATCGACGATCTCCTGTCGCTGTCGCGCGTGGAACTGAAGGCGCATGTCCAGCCGGAAACCACGCTCGATCTCGTCCCGCTCGTCCGCCACACCTGCGATGCGCTGAAGCCGGTTGCCGACGAGGTCGGCGTTGCCATCAAGCTGACGCTGCCCGAGAAGCCGGCCGTTGTGCGCGGCGATCGCGACGAACTCATCGAGGTTCTGGAAAATCTGATCGAGAACAGTCTGAAGTACGGGGCCTCCGGCAAGCTCATCGAGATCGGTCTGTCGTGGGCGGACCTCGACCGCCCGCAGGCGGAGCCGCGCCCCCCGGGCCAGTGGGTGCTGTCGATCCGCGATCACGGGCCGGGCATCGCCCCGGAGCATCTGCCACGTCTGACCGAGCGGTTTTACCGCGTGGACGTGGCGGCGAGCCGGGAGATGAAGGGCACGGGGCTGGGCCTTGCGATCGTCAAGCACATCCTGACCCGGCACCGGGCGCGGCTCGAGATCGAAAGCCGTCTGGGCGAGGGCGCTAACTTTCTTGTCAAGATACCCGCGGCAATTTCGGATGCTGAGCCGGCTGTGGATCGATAGTCCCGTGTTTTCAAATATTTGAGATGTCATAAAACTGAGATCCAGCCGTCATATAAGCATCACGGGCGGCCCCTAGGGTGCCCCTCGACCTTGCGGGAATAAGTCTGCAAGGGGACACTTTAAATCCTGAACATCCAGGGAGACGTCAGGTGAAAGTCAAGGCTCTTCTCAGCGCCACCGCTCTTGCGGTTGCCACCACCGGGTTCGCCGGCGCCGCCGTTGCGCGCGACCAGGTCCAGATCGCCGGTTCCTCCACGGTTCTGCCCTACGCTTCGATCGTTGCCGAGGCATTTGGCGAGAACACCGAATTCCCGACCCCGGTCGTTGAATCGGGCGGCTCCTCCGCCGGCCTGAAAAAATTCTGCAACGGCGTCGGCGAGAACACGATCGACGTCGCGAACGCATCGCGCAAGATCCGCGAAAAGGAAATCAAGGCCTGCGCCGAAGCCGGCGTGACGGACATCATCGAAGTCCGTATCGGCTATGACGGCATCGTCTTTGCCTCCGACATCAACGGCAATTCCTTTGCCTTCACGCAGTCGGATTGGTTCAAGGCCCTGTCGCCGAAGGTTCTGGTTGACGGCGAGCTCGTCGACAATCCCTACACCAGCTGGAACCAGGTGAATGCGGATTTCGCCGATCAGCCGATCGCCGCTTTCATTCCGGGCACCAAACACGGCACGCGTGAAGTCTTCGAAGAGAAGGTTCTTGCGGTCGGTTGCGAAGAGACGGGCGCAATGAAGGCGATGATCGACGCCGGCATGAGCGAAGATGACGCCGAAGATGCCTGCATTTCCGTGCGCACCGACGGTGTGTCCGTCGACATCGACGGCGACTACACCGAGACGCTGGCGCGCATCGACGCCAACAAGGACGGCATCGGCGTGTTCGGTCTGGCGTTCTACGAGAACAACACCGACAAGCTCCAGGTTGCGACCATGTCCGGCGTGAACCCGTCGACCGAGACGATTTCGACCGGCGAGTATCCCGTGTCGCGTCCGCTGTACTTCTACGTCAAGAAGGCCCACATCGGTGTGATTCCGGGTCTCAAGGAGTACGCGCAGTTCTTCGTCTCCGACGAGATCGCAGGTCCCGACGGCCCGCTGTCGCAGTATGGTCTCGTTGCCGATCCGGAACTGGCCGCGACGCAGGACGCGGTTGCGAACGAAGTCACGATGGGCAACTAAGCCCATTGGTTTAATGGAAGGACGGCGGGTCTGCGCCGTCCTTCTTTGTTTTTCCGCTGACCGGATCGGGTGTCATGTCCCTGCCAATATTGGTTTTCGTTCTTCTGGCCTTGTCCGTGGCCGGCTTCGTGCTCGGGCGCGGCAAGGCGATCGCAAGTGCGGGCGGGGACGCGCGCAATCTTCATTCGCTGCCGAATTACTACGGCTGGTTCGGGTTTCTTGTTGCGCTGCTTCCCGCTTCCCTCGTGCTTCTTCTGTGGCTTCCGGCCCAAAGCGTCGTCATCGAGAACCAGGTTTCGGCGATGATCTCCGACCGCGCGGCGGAGGAAAGCTCGCTCGGTCTCGTCATGAGCGACGTGGAGCGGGTGGCCGACGGGCTCGATCTGGCGGTCGGGGCGGGGATCCTGAGCGAAGACCAGGCCGCGTCGATCCGCACGGAATTCACCGACGTGCGTGACCGTCTCGGCGAGGTCGGGGTCGCGCTCGGGTCGGATGTGACCTCTGAAACGCTCCAGGCCGCGCAACGGTATCGCGCCCTGTCGTCGACCGGGGATCTGATGCGCGCGGTTGCCGTTATCGGCGCGGCGCTTGCCGGACTGGCCTTCGTCTACATGCGCACGGACAAGATGTTTCGCGCGCGCAACGCGGTCGAGGGGGTTGTGCGCTGGATCCTGATCTTCGCGGCCTCCATTGCAATCCTGACGACGGTCGGTATCATTTTGTCGCTGATTTTCAACACGGTCGAATTCTTCAAGCTTTATCCGGCATGGGATTTTTTCTTCGGCCTGACGTGGAGCCCGAGCTTCGGCGGCGGCTCCGAGCTTGGCATCCTGCCGCTGCTTTGGGCGACGCTTTACATCTCCTTCATCGCGCTGGCCGTGGCGGTGCCGGTCGGGCTCTTTGCCGCGATCTACCTGTCGGAATACGCCGGAACGGCGGTGCGCGCGGTTGCCAAACCGCTTCTGGAGGTTCTCGCCGGCATTCCCACCATCGTCTACGGTCTCTTCGCGCTGCTCACGGTCGGTCCGTTGCTCGTCGATATCTTTGGCGATGGCGGATTGCTCGGCGTGGGTTGGATGGGCGGCGGAACGGCGGTCATGACGGCCGGCCTGGTCATGGGCATCATGCTCATTCCCTTCGTCAGCTCCCTGTCCGATGACATCATCAACGCGGTGCCGCAGTCGATGCGCGACGGGTCTCTGGGTCTTGGGGCCACCCATTCCGAAACCGTGAAGCAGGTCATCCTGCCGGCGGCGCTTCCAGGCATTGTCGGGGCGATCCTGCTCGCCGGGTCGCGCGCCATCGGCGAAACCATGATCGTGGTTCTGGGAGCGGGGGCTGCCGCGCGGTTGAGCCTCAATCCCTTCGAGGCCATGACCACCGTGACGGCAAAAATCGTCAGCCAGCTGACGGGAGATGCGGATTTCGCTTCGCCCGAAGCCTTGGTCGCCTTCGCACTCGGCATGACGCTCTTCGTGATCACGCTGGGGCTTAATGTCATCGCCCTCTACATCGTGCGCAAATATCGGGAACAGTACGAATGACCGACACGACAGCACAGACCGGGCGTCCGGTCGCAGCGCCCGCCCGCAAGGGGTCGCTTCTTGAGGTCGACGCCCTGACCCGCAAGCGCAACGCCGCCGAAGCCCGCTTCAAAATGTATGGCCTCTCGGCGGTGATCATCGGGCTGTTGTTCCTGATCGCGCTTCTCGCGACGATCCTGAGCAATGGCACATCGGCTTTCACGCAAACCTTCATCACCATTCCGGTGCCACTGGAACAGTCCGAAATCGAAGCTGCGGAAGCATCGATCGTCAAGACGTCCAAGTATCGCGCCATCATCGGCGGCGCCTTCGCCAACGTTCTGTCGTCGGCCGGAATCGAGACCGACATGTCGGCGCGCGACCTGGACAAGATGATGTCTTCGGGGGCGGCGGCGAGCGTGCGCGACTTCGTGCTCGCAAATCCCGACAGCATCGGCACCACGCACACATTCGATCTTCTGGCCTCCTCGCGTGTCGATGGCTACCTGAAGGGACGCGTTACCCGGGAGGATCTGGTCAACGACAAGAACCTCGATGCGGCCCATCTTGACATCGTTGACCGGCTGAGCGCCGCCGGCATCCTGCAGAAGCGGTTCAACTGGCAGTTCATCTTCGGCGCCGACGCCTCGGACAGCCGCCCAGAGCAGGCCGGTATCGGCGTCTCGATGATCGGGTCGTTCTTCATGATGCTTGTCGTGCTTGTCCTGTCGCTGCCGATCGGCGTGGCGGCCTCGATCTACCTTGAGGAATTCGCCCCGAAGAACCGGTTCACCGATCTGATCGAGGTGAACATCTCCAATCTGGCGGCGGTTCCCTCGATCGTCTTCGGCATCCTCGGTCTGGCCGCCTTCATCCAGTTCGCGCATCTGCCGCAGTCCGCGCCGCTTGTCGGCGGGCTGGTGCTCACGCTGATGACGCTGCCGACGATCATCATCTCGACCCGGGCGTCGCTGAAGTCGGTGCCGCCGTCGATCCGCAACGCCGCTCTCGGGGTCGGTGCCTCCAAGATGCAGTCGGTGTTTCACCATGTCCTGCCGCTGGCGATGCCCGGCATCCTCACCGGCACGATCATCGGCCTTGCGCAGGCGCTGGGCGAAACCGCGCCGCTTCTGCTGATCGGCATGGTCGGCTTCATCGCCTCCAATGTGCCGGACGGCGTGGCCGCCGGCTTCCTCGATCCGAATTCGGCGATGCCCGCCCAGATCTACGAGTGGGCGAAACGCGCCGACCCCGCCTTCTACGAGCGGGCCTGGGGCGGCATCATCATTCTGCTCCTGTTCTTGATGACGATGAACATTATCGCGATCATTCTGCGTCGCCGCTTCGAGCGGCGCTGGTAAGGAAAGTGCAAGCCATGAACGAGATGCCCGTCGTCGACGCCGACGCCGAAACCGTGCCGCCGAAGATCTCGGCCCGCAAGGTCCAGGTTTTCTACGGCGAGACACATGCCATCAAGGATGTGGACCTCAACATCGCCGACCGGACCGTAACGGCCTTCATCGGTCCGTCCGGCTGCGGCAAGTCCACCTTCCTGCGCTGTCTCAACCGCATGAACGACACCATCGACATTTGCCGTGTCCAGGGCGACATCCGCATCGACGGGGAAGACATCTACGATCCCAAGGTCGATCCGGTGCAACTGCGCGCCAAGGTCGGGATGGTGTTCCAGAAGCCCAATCCCTTCCCCAAGTCGATCTACGACAACATTGCTTACGGTCCGCGGATTCACGGATTGTCGCGCTCCAAGACGGATCTCGATGAGATCGTCGCCAACAGCCTGCAGAAGGCCGGTCTTTACGAAGAGGTCAAGGATCGGCTGGACGAGCCGGGAACGGGCCTGTCCGGCGGTCAGCAGCAGCGGTTGTGCATCGCGCGCGCCATTGCGGTGAGTCCGGAGGTCATCCTCATGGACGAGCCGTGTTCGGCGCTCGATCCGATCGCCACGGCGAAGATCGAGGAGCTGATCGACGAATTGCGGGCGAACTATACGATCGTGATCGTCACCCACTCCATGCAGCAGGCGGCGCGCGTCTCGCAGCGCACCGCATTTTTCCATCTTGGCAATCTGGTCGAGGAGGGGGAAACCAAAGAGATTTTCACCAATCCCGTTGATCGGCGCACGCAGGACTATATCACCGGCCGCTTCGGCTAACGGTTGCGCCAACGGGACGTGTCGCTGCCGGCTCGCCGGCGTGCCGCAATGGAGATTTGAAATGCCGAATCATACAGTGACTTCCTTCGACGACGAGCTCAAATCCGTGGCCGGTCGCGTTTCGGAAATGGGCGGGCTTTCCGAAGTCATGCTGACCGATGCGATTTCCGCGCTGATCCGTATGGACAAGGAGCTTGCCCGCAAGGTCATCGCCCAGGACAAGCGCGTCGACGCGCTGCAGTTCGAGGTTGAGGATCAGGCGATCCTGATTATTGCCCGCCGCCAGCCGGTTGCGCAGGACCTGCGCGACGTGATCGCCGCCATGCGCATCTCCAACGATCTGGAACGTGTCGGCGATCTGGCAAAGAACATCGCCAAGCGGGTGATCGCCATTGAGGGATCGTTCGACAGCAAGAAGTTCGCGCTGGGCGTCGAGCACATGAGCGAACTGGCGCAGGAACAGCTCAAGGCGGTGCTTGATGCCTATGCCAACCGTGACACCTCGTCCGCCGCGAACGTGCGCGAACGCGACGACGAGGTCGACGCTCTCTACACCTCCATCTTTCGAGAACTTCTCACCTACATGATGGAGGATCCCCGCCAGATCTCGATTTGCGCGCATCTTTTGTTCTGCGCAAAGAATATCGAACGCATCGGTGATCATGCGACCAACATCGCGGAAAACGTCATCTACATGTCGACGGGTGTGCAACCTGCCGACGACCGCCACAAGGTCGACGAGACCGGCGTGGAGACCGGCGCCGCGAGCTGACGCGCGACGTGTGAAGAGACAAGGCGAGGTTACCGCAAATGCCAAAGGTTCTTATTGTCGAGGACGAGGAACCTCTCATCATGATGCTGCGCTACAATCTGGAGGCGGAAGGCTATTCGGTCGACACCTGCATGCGCGGCGACGAGGCGGAGCTCTTGCTGCGCGAGCAACAGCCGGACCTTCTGCTTTTGGACTGGATGCTGCCCGGCCTGTCCGGCATCGAGCTCTGCCGCAGGTTGCGGGCGCGTTCGGAAACGGAGCGACTTCCCGTGATCATGCTCACGGCTCGCGGCGAGGAGCAGGAGCGCATTCGCGGCCTGGCGACCGGGGCCGACGACTATGTGGTGAAACCGTTCTCGATCCCCGAGCTGATGGCGCGGGTGCGGGCAATGCTGCGCCGTGCCAAGCCGGAGGTCGTGTCCTCGCAATTGCGCTCGGGTGATCTCGAACTCGACCGCGAGACCCACCGGGTGCGCCGCGCGGGCCGGGAGATCCATCTCGGGCCGACCGAGTTCCGCCTGCTGGAATTTCTGATGACCTCGCCGGGGCGTGTCTATACCCGCGAACAGTTGCTCGACGGCGTCTGGGGCCACGATGTCTATGTCGACGAGCGCACTGTTGACGTTCATGTCGGGCGCCTGCGCAAGGCGATCAACCGGGGCAGGATGGTCGATCCGATCCGCACCGTGCGCGGCGCGGGATATGCGTTCAACGACCAGTTTGCCGTCGCGTCCTGATTTCGCGGCATGCGCACCGCGGTTTTTCGCCCCGGTCTCTCAAGGAGACGTCTGCCGAATACGAAAAGGCCCGCACCGTTCCCCGGTGCGGGCCTTTTCAATCGTCTGGCGCCGGAACGCTACCCGGGTCTATTTCAGCCCGCTGCCACCGCGCGCTGGTTCTGGGTGCGACGCCGGTCGCTCGCCGGCTGATAGGCAATGCGGCAGTGATGCGCGCAATAGGGAACGCCGGGGTTGGAGGCGTGTCCGCAAAAGTAGAAGTCGTCGCTCGTCGGATCGCCGATAGGCCACTTGCAGGTGCGCTCGGTCAACGTCAGGATCGAGGCGCGCTTTGCGATCGGAACGAGTTCGGCCACTGGCTGACTCTTGGGCGCGGGCGCGGCCACCGGAGCGGTTTCGGCCTTGAGCGCTGTCGCGCCGATGCTTTGCGGCATCGGCGAATGTGGTGTCTCGGTGTGAGACTGGCTCTCCGACATGGAGGGTTTGGCGGTTTTCCGGGATTTCTGCGATGCGGACGCCTGGGTCTTGGCGCGTCCTGACAGGCCCAGCCGGTGCACCTTGCCGATTACGGCGTTGCGCGTGACCCCGCCCAGTTCCGCCGCGATCTGGCTGGCGCTCAGTCCGTCGCCCCACAGCTTCTTCAACAGGTCGACACGTTCGCTTGTCCAGGACATGCGGCACACTCCGTCTTGGTTCGAGACCCGACATCTGGTTAATATCCGGTTATCGGCACACCACAAGGGCACCCCGCTCATCACCGGATTTTGAGGCTAAAGTGAGTCAAGCACACGAGATGTCGTATTTCTTAACTTGAAAACTACAATATGCCGCGTTTTCTTCGCAAGGCTTTGCGCAGATTCACCTGGGGATAGTGCCGGTTTTCCCCAACAAACCCTCAACCAGCGGATGGCCAGTGGATTCCGGCGACGTGCCGGAGCGTGGCAAGCACGTTGACTTTTCAGGTCCGCGCGGGTGTATAACGACGTGTCGTCGTGGTGCCGCCTCTCTTGGGCGGCACTCTGCTTTCCGGGGGCCGCAATTGCGCGCCAAATGTCGGAAGTGGCATCTCGGCGGCGGCAAACCCGGGTGTCAGGCAGCCAGCAGGCGCCGGCAACCCAAACTGAGGCGAGACGGACATGGTGGAGACTTCGCTCTATCAGACCTACAACCGCGCGGACCTGTCGTTCGTGCGCGGCGAAGGTGTGTGGCTGGAGACCGCCGATGGCCGACGATATCTCGATTGCGCCGCAGGGATCGCCGTCAATTCCCTGGGCCACAGCCATCCCGCGCTTGTGGACGCATTGAAGAGCCAGGCCGACAAGCTTTGGCACGTCTCCAATCTCTACGGCATCGAGGGTCAGGAAGCCTTTGCGCGCAAGCTCACGGAGGCGACGTTCGCCGACCGTGTGTTCTGTACCAATTCCGGTGCGGAAGCGCTGGAGTGCGCCATCAAGACCGCGCGCCGGCACTTCTACACGAACGGCCAGCCGGAACGGGTCAACATCATCACCGTTGAAGGCGCGTTTCACGGCCGGACGCTTGCGACCATCGCCGCCGGCGGACAGGAAAAATATCTTGAGGGCTTCGGTCCCAAGGCGGCGGGCTTCATTCAGGTGCCCTTCGGCGATCATGACGCCTTGCGCGCCGCCGTCGACGAGCACACCGCCGCGATCCTGGTTGAGCCGATCCAGGGCGAGGGCGGCATACGCCCGTTGCCGACCGAATGTCTGCGCGGTTTGCGCGAATTGTGCGATGAGGCCGGGATCCTGCTGATCCTCGACGAGGTGCAGACGGGTGTGGGACGCACGGGCAAGCTGTTCGCGCATGAGTGGGCCGGGATCACGCCGGACATCATGGCAATCGCGAAAGGCATCGGCGGAGGATTCCCGCTCGGTGCATGTTTGTCCACGGAGGCTGCGGCCGACGGGATGGTCGCCGGCACGCATGGCACGACCTATGGCGGAAATCCGCTGGCCATGGCCGTCGGCAATGCCGTACTGGACGTCATTCTCGCCGATGGTTTTCTCGAAGCCGTTCAGGACAAGGCGCTTTTGTTGAAACAGAAACTCGCCGGCGTTGTGGACCGGCATCCGGATGTCTTCGAGGAGGTCCGGGGCAAGGGGCTGCTTCTGGGGCTCAAGTGCCATGCGCCGAATGGCGACGTGCTGCGGCATTTCCGCGAAGAGAAGGTGCTGGCGGTCGGAGCCGGCGAGAACGTGTTGCGCATCATGCCGCCGTTGACGATCACCGCAGAAGAGCTGGCCGAGGCTGTGGACCGCATTGATCGCGCCGCCGATGCCATGGACAGCGAATTGAAACGGGGAGCGGCCGAGTGATGTCAGCGCAGCCACGTCATTTTCTCGACTTGACCGAGGTCGACGCGCAGGAGTTGCGCGCCATTCTCGACGGCAGCCGCCGCATCAAGGATGCACGCGGCCCCGTGCGCGTCAGCGGCGACGGCCCGCTGGCCGGCAGGGTGCTGGCGATGATCTTCGAGCAGCCCTCGACGCGCACGCGCATTTCCTTCGATGTGGGCATGCGCGAACTGGGCGGCGAGACCTTGATGCTCACGGGTGCCGAAATGCAGCTCGGGCGCGGCGAGACCATCGCGGATACCGCCCGCGTTCTGTCGCGCTACGTCGACGCGATCATGATCCGCATGCTCGACCATGATGCACTGCACGAGTTGGCCGCAAACGCCACCGTTCCGGTCATCAACGGGCTGACCAAACGCACCCATCCCTGCCAGATCATGGCGGATGTTCTGACGTTCGAGGAAAAGAAGGGCAAGATCGCCGGCCGCTCCGTCGCCTGGACGGGCGACAGCAACAATGTGCTGGCGTCCTGGATGCACGCGGCTGCGAAGTTCGACTTCGAACTGCGGGTCGCAACGCCCGCCCAGCTTGCTCCGGCTCCTGAACTGGTGGCGTCAGCGCGTGCGGCCGGAGCCGTGATTGGCATCACCGACGATCCCTTCGAGGCGGTGAAGGGCGTGGACTGCGTCGTCACCGATTGCTGGGTCTCCATGGGCGACGAGGACGGCGACCGCCACAACCTGTTGAAGCCGTATCAGGTCAATGAACGTCTGATGGCCGAGGCCGACCCCGAGGCGCTGTTCATGCACTGCCTGCCCGCGCATCGCGGCGAGGAAGTCACGTCGGAGGTCATGGACGGGCCACGATCCGTTGTGTTCGACGAGGCGGAAAACCGCCTGCATGCGCAAAAGGGCATTTTGGCCTGGTGTTTCGGAGCCCTGCAGAACGCATGAGTATCGAAGACGAACTGACGCGCCAGGGGCTGGAGCCGGCCGGACGCGATGCCGTTCTTCCCTTCGCGGTGGAGCCGCTCGACACGCGCGGGCGCGCGGTCCTGCTCGGGCCGGTGCTCGACCAGATCCTGCAGCGCCATGCCTATCCGGAGCCGGTTTCCCGGCTTTTGGGCGAGGCGGCGGCTCTGGTGACGCTGCTCGGCACATCGCTGAAGTTCGACGGTCGCTTCACCCTGCAAACGACGTCCGACGGGCCGGTGTCCATGCTTGTCGTGGATTTCGACACGCCCGACGGGTTGCGCGCCTGCGCGCAGTTTGACGAGGAGGCCGTGGCAGCCGCCCAGGCACGTGGCCAGGCCGACCCGGCGTCGCTTCTGGGCAACGGCCATCTCGCGATGACCATCGACCAGGGTGCGGCGATGAACCGATACCAGGGCATTGTCGCGCTTGACGGCAAGTCGCTGGAAGAGGTGGCGCATCAGTATTTCGCGCAGTCCGAACAGATTCCGACGGTGGTGCGGCTTGCCGTGGGCGAGGTGTTGGAGCGCGAGCCGGGCGCCGCGCCGCGCCGGTCCTGGATCGCCGGCGGCATATTGGCGCAGTTCCTGCCCGAGGCGCCGGAGCGGATGCGCCAGCCCGATCTGCACCCGGGCGACGCACCCGAGGGCGCCGAATTCCACGAAATCGACGAAGATGATGCCTGGCGGGAGGCGCGCGCGCTGGTTGAAACGGTGCGCGACGACGAACTCGGAGATCCCGACATGACGGTGGAGCGGCTGCTTTTCCGTCTGTTTCATGAGCGCGGCGTGCGCGTTTTTTCGCCGCAGCCACTGGCAGATCGCTGCCGTTGTTCGGATACGCGCATCCGCGCGATGCTGAAGGGTTTTACCGACGAGGAGCGCACGGACATGACCGTCGATGGCCGCATCGAGGTCACCTGCCGCTTCTGCAACACGCACTACCACTACGACGCCGACGAGGTTTGAGGCGCGCGCCTCACTCCTTTTTCGGGAGCGTCGACGTGCCGGAGCCGACATTTGCGGTGTCTGACCCGACGTTGGCGGTTCCAGAGCCGACATTCGCCGGTTCGGATGCCACCGGCGGCGTTCCGCTTGCCGGCGGGGCCTGAGGCTCGGGGCTGGGATCCGGATAGAGCTCCGGATCGGGCCCGACCGGGTTCATCCAGCCCCGGCTGGTGTCCTTGCCGGTCTTGTCCGGTTTTCTCGATCCGCCAAGCGCCGCATCGTGTGCGGACCCTTTGCCTTTTTTCTCTTTCATGTGCCGGCTCTCCCTTTGTGAATGAACCTGGTCGATCTGGGCATAGTCACGAGACGCCTGACATGATGTAGGTCAAGTCATCTCGCGTTTTGGTTGAGCGAGGTGCTTTCGGCTGCTTCCATGACCGCGTGGGGTGCCAAAGGTCTCGCGCACCTGCCCTTGTCGTGGCCACACTTTGATACATTCTTCGCCTTGCGTCGTATCGGATTGGCTCCGATAGTCTCGCGATCTCGCGTCGATTGTGGACCCGTTGCGATCCGCTGGCCGCGTTTCGACCTATAACGTCATGTGACTGCGCAAATGGACGGGCGAGTGGACAAGAACGTCATGCTGAAATCGATCGATGAAGATGCCGAGCGGAAACGTTCGGATGTCGGCTTTCATATGCCCGGCGCGCGCCGCTCCGGGGGAAAGCGGGCCGTGCTCGTTGGAAAGGTTCTGCTTCAGACGCTGCTCGCCGTCGCAATCCTCCTTGCCGCCTATACCGGCATGCAGCGGCTCATTTTCACCAAGGCCGACGTGCCGACCCGTCAGGCGCGCGAGGTGGTCTACACCGTCGAGACCGCGCCCGTGGAAATTCGCGACCACGCGCCGGTGCTCAATCTCTATGGCGAAATCCGCGCGGCGCGCACGGCCGATCTGCGCGCGCTGGTGGCCGGCGAGATTATCCGGGTCAATCCCGGCCTCGAAGCCGGCGCGACGCTCGATGCCGGTGCCGAGCTCGTCGAGATCGATCCCTTCCAGTACCGCGGCGCGGTGACCGAGGCGCGGGCGAACCTGACGGAAGCGCGCGCCGGTCTTGTCGAGGCCCGTGGCCGGGTCGCCACCGAGGAAGGCAATGTGGAGCGCGCGGTGGAGCAACTGGCCTTTGCCGAACGCGATCTCGATCGGGCCTCTCAGCTGCGCGAAAGCGGCTCCGTGACCGAGCGCACCGTCGATGAACGCAGCCTTATCGTGTCCCAGCGCAAGCAGGCCGTGGATCAGCGCCGCAATGCGCTTGCCGTGGAGCGGGCGCGTGTCGATCAGCAGGAGGCGGCGATCGAGCGGTTGGAATGGCGGCTGAGCCAGGCTGAGAAGAACTTGGGCGATACGGTGCTCAAGGCTCCCTTCGACGCCGTCGTGCGCGAAGAGAGCGCCGCCGTCGGGCGCCTGGTCAACGTCAATGACGTGATTGCCGCGCTTTACGACCGCAATGCCCTGGAAGTGCGTCTCACCCTCTCGGACAATCAATACGGCCGCATCCTCGCCGACGAGGGCGAGGTCATTGGTCGTTCGGTCGAGGTGCTTTGGTACATTGGCGGCGAACCGGTGCGCTACGACGGCGAGATCGTTCGCGTGGGCGCGGATGTCGCATTGGCACGCGGCGGCATCGATGCATTCGCCCGGGTGCGGGTTGCCGAGGGGCAGCCGACCCTTCGTCCCGGCGCCTTCGTAGAGGTTCGTGTCGCCGACAGGACCTATGCAAACAGCGCCCGCATCCCCGAGGCGGCGCTCTACGGCACTGATCACGTCTATGTGGTCGAGGACGGCCGCACCGTGCGCCGGGACGTGCGACCGGTCGCCTTCGATGGCACCGATCTGATCGTCGAGGGCAATCTGGTTTCCGGCGACACGCTGATCGTGACCCGCCTCGATGAGGCCGGCGAGGGTGTCCGCGTGGCGGAACCCAAACAGGCCACACCGGCCGCCGCCACGTCCGGCGGCGCTTCCGAAGGGACACGCTGACCCATGCGCGCGCCGCAGTTCAAGCCATCGACGCTGATCGGGCATTTTCTGCGTCATCCCAACGCCGCCAACCTGGTCATGGTGCTGATGATCCTGTTCGGGGTCTTCGGCATCGCCAAGCTCAACACCGAGTTCTTCCCGCAGATCGTTGTGAACACTGTCTCGGTTTCCGTGTCCTGGCCGGGCGCCAGCGCGGAAGACGTGGAAAAGAACATTCTTCAGGCGATCGAGCCGGAACTGCGCTTCATCGACAATGTCGACGAAATGAAATCCTACGCCCGCGAGGGCTCGGCCAGCGTGCGGCTGGAATTCCTCGAAAGTGCCGACATGCAACGGGCATTGTCCGACGTCGATCAGGCGATCGCCGGCGTCACGACGCTGCCCGAAGACAGCGAAACCCCGGTCGTGTCGCTGTCTAGCTGGTTCGATCGGGTGGCGCGGGTCGCGCTGCGCGGGCCGTTTTCCGAAGATGCGCTCAAGAGCTATGCGCGCCAAATCCGCGACGACCTGATCGATAGGGGCGTCGACAAGGTGACCTTCTCCGGCTTCCGCGACACCGAATATGTGGTGCGCGTGCCCGAGCGCGAGCTGCGCCGGCTCGGTCTGACGGTCGCCGACATCTCCGACCGGGTGGCCGCCAACACGCGCGATCTGCCGTCCGGCGACCTCAGGGGCGGCGTAGAGCGTCAGGTGCGCGCCGTGGCCGACACGGATTCTCCGGAGGCGATCAGCCGGATCACGGTCAAGTCCTTCCCGACCGGTGAAAAGGTTCAGCTGCGCGACATCGCCGAGGTCACCAAGAGCTTCGACGACGATCAGGTGCTCGGATTCTCAGACGGCGTGCGCGCGGTGGAACTCACCGTGCAACGCTCGGCGAAAGCGGACCAGCTCAAGGTCAACGCGATCCTCGACAGGTATCTGACCGAGGTGGCTCCAAAGCTGCCGAACTCGCTGGAACTGGTCAAATACGAAGTGCGCGCGGACAGTCTCAACCAGCGCATCATGATCCTGATCGAAAACGGCCTGAGCGGCTTGCTTCTTGTCGTGATCGTGCTCTTCGCCTTTCTCAATGCGCGCATCGCATTGTGGGTGGCAGCCGGCATTCCGGTGGCGATCCTGGCGACCGTGGGCATCATGTGGGTCTCGGGGCAGACCATCAACATGATCTCGCTCTTCGCGCTGATCATGACGCTCGGTATCATCGTCGATGATGCCATCGTGGTCGGCGAACACACGGCGACCCGCACCGCCATGGGCGACAGCCCGTATCAGGCGGCGGAAGAAGGCGCGAGCCGCATGCTCTGGCCGATCATTGCGGCGAGCTCGACGACGATCGCCGCCTTCCTGCCGATCATGCTGATCCAGGACACCATCGGCCAGATCATGGGCGCCTTGCCGCTCGTGGTGGTTGCTGTGGTGATCGCCAGCATCGTCGAGTGTTTCTTCGTGCTTCCGGGCCACCTCGCCCATTCGCTGTCGCGGGTCCCCTCGTGGAGCTGGTGGCGAGTTGTTGTCCTTGCTGCCGCGCCGGCCCTCTTCGTCATCGCCCTTGCCGGGCGCGAGGACATTTCGGTTCCGCCTTGGCTCGACTGGATCGCCGTTCCCGCGCGCGCCGGCCACGACGCGTTCGGCCAGACGATTTTCGATGGCTTGGTGCTGCTGTTTGCCTTCGCCGTTGCCGTCGCGCTCGAATTCCTGTTTCTCGTGCTGCGCCGCATGCAGGGCCGGCAGACGTTCGACGAGCGTCCCGGCTGGTTTCGCAGGGGGTTTGATGCCGGCTTCGGTTGGGTCCGCGATGTCCCGTTCCGGGCCTTGGTGACGCTCGCCTACCGCTGGCGTTATGTCACGATTTCGGTGGCAATCGCCACCTTGCTGATCACGGTCGGCATGGTGCGCGGCGACCGGGTCGGTTTCGTGTTCTTCCCCTCGCCGGAAGCGGAAAACATTCGTGCCTCGATCTCCTTTAACGCCGGCATTTCTCTGGCGGAGTCGGAAGCCGGTCTTCTCAGGATCGAAGGCGCGCTTCGCGAGGCCGAACGCCGACTGACGAGCGGAACGGACGAAAAGCTCATCATCGCTTCCTATGCGACGCTCGGCCAGTCCGGCAACAACCGCGGCCGCAATGTCGCCAGCATCGACGTGCAGCTGACCGCTTCGGAGGAGCGCACCACGCGCACACCGGAAGTCGTGCGGGCCTGGCGTCAGGCGCTTCCCGATATTCCGGGCGCGAAGCGGGTCGCGGTGTTCGAGCGTCGCGGAGGGCCGCCGGGACGGGATCTCGACATCCTGCTGCAGGGCGACGATCCGGCGCGGCTGAAAGAAGCCTCGCTGGAGGTCCAGGAGCTGTTGACGAGCTATCCCGGCGTCGACGGGGTGGCCGACGACCTGCCCTATGGCAAGCCGGAACTGGTGATCGAGCTGAGCCCGCGCGGCAAGGCGCTCGGCTTTACCGTGGAGAATGCCGCCCGCCAGATCCGCAGCGCACTGGAAGGTTCCATCCCGCGCCGGTTCGCCCAGGGCGAGGAAGAGGTCACCATCCGCGTGCTTCAGGACCTGTCCGCATCGGGCGGCGGCGCCTTGCGCAATCTGATGCTCAAGGCGCCGAGCGGTGAATTCGTTCCGCTGCTGGAAGTCGTGACGCTCGACGACCGGCAGGGTTTTTCGGTGATCCAGCGCGTCGACGGCCGCATCACGGTCGGCGTGTCCGCCGATGTGGACCGGGAGGTCACCTCGAACATCCAGATCGTGGAAGACCTGAACAGCGGGAAGATCCAGGCGATCACCGACCGCTTTGGCATCGACTACAAGTTCTCGGGACGCGAGGAGGAACGGAAAGGCGCGTTCGCGGATCTTCAACTGGGCACAATTGCCGCACTCGCGGCCATCTATCTGATCCTGGCGGCAATCTTCGCCAGCTACTTCACCCCGCTGGCCGTCATGTCGATCATCCCCTTCGGCGTCGTCGGCGCGGTGACGGGGCACTATCTGCTGGACTTCGATCTGACGATCCTGAGCCTGATCGGGTTGCTTGGCCTGTCGGGCATTCTCGTCAACAACTCGATCATTCTGGTCGCGCGCTTCGACGAGCGGCGCAAGGACGGAGAGACCATCGAGCAGGCGGCAATCGCCTCCGCGCAGGACCGCCTGCGCGCGGTGTTGCTCACCTCGCTGACCACAATCGGCGGCCTGTTGCCGCTGTTGTTTGAAAAGAGCCTGCAGGCGCAGTTCCTGATGCCGATGGCGATCACCATCGTCTTCGGCCTGTCGACCGCCACGGTGCTTGTTCTCGTGCTGGTGCCGGCACTCATGGGGATCGGTTCGGATATTTCCGGCCTGTTTCGCATTTCGTCCGATGAGGGGGACGGGGCTGAAGACCCGCCTTCGGTGCGCAACGTTCCGGCGGAGTAGATCCCGCACGCCTTTGCCGGTCAGCCGTCGGCCACGCTTGCGAACTCCGCGGTCGCTCTGGCTGCAGCCGCGAGATTGCCGTCCCAGGTTGCCGGGGAGGCGCCACGCGGCGCGAGATCGTGGTTGCCGTCTTCCAGCCACATCAGCTTGACGCTTTCAGGCAGGGTCAGGGTTTCAAGATCGGCCGTGTTGCCGAAGCCGTCGCGATCCCCTTGCGCAATCAGGACAGGGCGTCCGGCCTCTTCCAGCGGCTGAAGGCGCCAGTCGTCGGGTTTCCCCTGGGGATGAAAGGGATACCCCAGGCAGACGACGCCCGTGACGCGCTTGGGCAGCGATGCGGCGCTCGACAGCATCGCGGCGACGCGCCCGCCCATCGACTTGCCGCCGACCAGCACCGGCCCCTTGCGCTGTTCCAGAACCGACTGGAGAGCGGTCTGGAACTCGCCGATGAGCTTGTCGGCGCGCGGGGGCGGCCGTTTGCGACCGTCGACCCGGCGGCGGGCCATATATGTGAACTCGAAGCGTGCGACGGCCAGCCCGTTTTTCGCGGCGTGTCCGGCAAACCGGTTCATGAAGCCGGAATCCATTGCAGCCCCCGCACCATGCGCCAGCAGCAGCGTCGGCGCGTCCGGCGCATCGACGTCGGGAAGGGTCCAGAGCAGGTCGGTCATGTGTGGCCTTTGGTCGCGAAAACTTGACGTGAACGTTGCTCGCCTATCTCACGCGGGAGAGTATGGTTCAAGCGAGAACGGGCGAGGCCGGCATTTCGCCGGCCCCGTCCGTCGCGCGAAGTCTGCCGATGAGGTTTAACCGTGAGCGAAGCGACGATCAGGCTCTTGCTGTTTTTTGGAATTTTCACGGGTATGGCGGTGTTCGAGCTGGCGCTCCCGCGCAGGGAGCTGACGCTGGGGCGCGGGTGGCGTTGGGTGACCAATCTCGCGATTGTCGCGACAGACACTGCGGTGCTGCGCGTCGTGTTTCCGATGGCGGCGGTCGGTATCGCCTTGTGGGCCGGGGAGGAGGGGATCGGTCTTTTCGCCTGGCTTGGCGTTCCGTTCTGGCTTGCGGCGACCCTGGGTTTCGTGCTTCTGGATTTCGCCGTCTGGGCAGAGCATTGGGCGTCCCACAAGATCCCGCTGCTGTGGCGCATTCACAAGATGCATCATGCGGATCGCGACATCGACGTGACCACGGCGCTGCGCTTTCATCCGCTCGAGATTCTGATCTCCATGGCCTGGAAGGCCGCCGTCGTGGTCGCCTTCGGCATTCCTGCCGTTGCGGTTCTGGTGTTCGAAGTGGTGCTGAACGGCGCCGCGATGTTCAACCACGCAAATGTGAAACTGCCGGTCTGGCTCGACAGGGTCTTGCGGATGCTGATCGTGACGCCCGACATGCACAGGGTGCATCATTCGATCATCCGCCAGGAAACGGATTCCAACTATGGCTTCAACCTGTCGGTCTGGGATCGGCTGTTTCGCACCTATGTCGACCAGCCGCGCAAAGGTCATGCGGGCATGACCATCGGGCTTGCCGAATACCAGACACCGGAACCGGCCGGTTATCTCTGGAGTCTGGCTCTTCCGTTCCGCCGCACCGATGCCCGGACCGGTCCCGGGAACACCCGTCCGGCCTCAGTAAAAACTGACGGGGAAGTAGCGTAGATAGAGTTCGGAGTAGGTGCCGTTCTGCTGCAGCCGATAGAGTGCGTGGTTGATGGCTTCCTGCCGGAACGTGTCCTCGATCCGGAAAGCGATGGTCAGGCTGTGATCGAAATAGCCTGGCTCCAGCCACGGCCCGCCGACAAACATGCAGCAGTCTGCGGAGGTTTCGCCGTTGAGCCAGAACGACAGTGAAAGGCCGTCGCCGAAATGCGCATCGGCCTCCTCCGTGCCAAGGGCGGCGCGTGCCTCGGTTTCGCTTGCATAGGTCAAGATCTTCGCATCGTTGAAATAGCGTTCGAGGAACGCATCATGGACGGTACCTTCGGTCACGGAGATGCGCTTGCCCGCCATGGCCTCGGGGGTCACGTCTTCGATCCCGCTTCCTTTCAAGACTGCAAAGCGTGCCGGCAGACGCAAATAGGGATCCGAGAACAGGAGCGTTTTGGTATTCGCCTCGGTGCTTGCGAGCCCGGCGATGATGGCATCGCCCTCCTCGCGCACAAGCGCCGGCACGAGCGCATCGAAGGACTTGATGCGCAAGGAACAGGCACTGTCGAGTTCCTCGCAGAGCGCGCGCGCAAGATCGATGTTGAAGCCGGTCAGTCTCCCCGTTCCGTCGCGGAACGAAAACGGGGGAAAGTCGTCGCTGGCCAGAAAACGGATCGTATCGGGGGGAGCGGTCGGGCGGTCGCCAACGCCCCGAGGGTCCCAGAAATTGGGAACGGTGACCTCTGGCGGCGCGTCTTGCGAGGGCTCCGATTGCGCGGCCGCCGGGGCCGAACCTGTCAGAAGCGCAATCGATGCACAGCAAATCGCCAATGCGACGCTTGCAATATGGTTGTGCTTGCTGTCAAATGCAACTGACATTATTTACCGTCTTTATTTTGCAGTCCGCCGACGGACGCTCGTCATTTTCGCACAGGTACCTCGGCGAAGCCCGCGATACCTGGTTCAGTCAATCGAATTGCGAAGCGCAAGGCATGTTCGATCCCTCAGTGCGCCCCATGGATACGCCGGCTCTCCATGGCCGTGACCACACGAGACATAACGCGCGGCAGGAACACAACGGGGTGAACGCTCCTGCGTCACTATCCTATGCGCGTGAGGTTCCGTCCACCCATGGCGCGGTCCGCCCTGCAACGATGCAGGCGCCATCGCGCCGGCCTGTATGGACCTTTGGTGCTGATATCTCGGTGTTGCGGAGCCGGGGACTGGGCGACGGTTTGCTCCGTGCGATCCTGCGGGAAGGGCAGGCGTCGTCGATTTCGCCGGCGCGGTTGCTCCTGCAGCGCGGCCTTGTTGCGGAAGACGCGTATTATTGCGCGTTTGCCGAGGCGACCGGTCTCGGATTCTTGTCCGAGGGCAGCTTCATGTCCCATCACGACTTGCGCTTTCCGCCACCACCCGAAATGAACGGACCGTTGCCCATTGGTCGCGCGCAAAACGGCGAAATGCTGTTTGCGGTCGCTCCCGCCCCGGAGACCCTGACCACGTTTCAAGACTACCTGCGACGGTTTCCCGCCATGCGTCAGCGGGTTCGCATCGCCAGTCCGCGTGCGCTGGCGCGCGCGATCGCCGCCGCCGATCCAGGCAAGCGCCTGACCCTTGAACGTCCGGATGCAAGCGCGTGCCGCACGCTTACCGGCGCGCAGATCGGCGTTGCCATCGCCGTGTCCGGGGCCTTCGCGGGGGGCTGGTTCTGACACCCGGGCAGGCGGCGGTCGGGCTTTCGGTCGTTGTCACGATCCTTGGAATGATGCCGGGTGTTGTCCGGTTGATGGCTGGTGCGAGCGGTTGCCGGAGCCGGTTTCCGGCCCGACCAGGGCCGTCGGGGCCGCTGCCCGTCTACAGTGTCCTCGTGCCGCTTTACCGGGAAGTGCGCGTGGCTCCGGTGCTGGCGGCCGCGCTCGGCGCGCTGGAGTATCCGCGGGGTCGCCTGGAAATCCTGTTTCTCCTCGAGGCCGACGATCATGAGACCCGAAGCGCGCTTGCTCCGCTGCTGTCCACGCATATGCGGATCGTCATCGTTCCGCCGGGCGAACCGCGCACCAAGCCCCGCGCGCTGTGCCATGGTCTTGCCGTTGCACGGGGCGAACTGATCGCGGTCTATGACGGCGAAGACAGGCCCGAGCCGGACCAGTTGCGTCTCGCCTCTGCCCGATTTGCGGAACTGCCGGATCGCGTCGCGGCACTTCAGGCACATCTCGCCGTCGATCACGCGAGTCATCGTGTCTTCGCGCGCCAGTTTCGCCTCGAATACGCCGGGTTGTTCGATTGCCTGCTGCCCTGGCTCTCGTCGAGGGGCTGGCCGTTTCCGCTGGGTGGGACGTCGAACCATTTTCGCCGTGGAGCGCTTGAGGCGGTGGGCGGCTGGGATCCCTTCAATGTGACGGAAGACGCGGACCTGTCGATGCGCCTGAGCCGCGCCGGATATGGCATGCAAACCCTGGCATCGACGACCTTCGAAGAAGCTCCGCTCGATTGGCGCGCCTGGCATGCGCAGCGCACCCGCTGGCTGAAGGGATGGTTGCAGACCCTGCTCGTAAACCTGCGCGACCCTGTGGTTCTTGCCGGGCAGATGCGCAAGACCAGGGTTGCGTTGTTGTTGATCTATCTTGTCGGCATGGTGGTCACGCTTGCCGCGCATCCGGTCTTTTTGCTCGTCCTCATGGCATATGGATCCGGGATATCGCCGATCCCGCTGAACACCAGCTGGCAAGCAAACGCCACGCTGTCGCTCGCCGGCACAAGCGTCGGTCTCGCCTATGGCAGCATGACCGTGCTTGCCTTCGCGGGCGCCAGGACGCGGGGGCACTGGCCGCCGGTCCTCGACCTGATTGTGATCCCGCTCTACTGGCTTATGCAAAGCGTTGCGTTTTATGCCGCCGTCGTGGACCTTGTCCGGCGTCCGCATTCCTGGTCGAAGACGGAACACGGGCTCGCACGCCGTCCGAAACGCCTTCCCAATGTGGCGCGCCGCACGCGTCGGCGCGCGTGACCGCGCCCTGCGGAAAGCGGCATTTCACCATGCGCCAGCTTGATCTAACCTGACACGAACCGCCGGCGTGCGATTCTCCGGCGGCTTTCGTCAGACCCCTTGCAACGGACATGATTGTTGGCGTCCTTTTCCTTTGTTCATGCGGCAGACCTGCACCTTGGCAGCCCGTTCCGGGGCCTGAGCCTGAAGGATCCGGCGGTGGCAGACCGCTTCGCTGATGCCACGCGCAATGCCTTTACGGCTCTTGTGACCCGGACGCTGGAATGCGGCGCGGATTTTCTGGTGATCGCCGGTGACATCTACGATGGCGAGTGGCAGGACAATTCCGTCGGGCTGTTCTTCAACCGCGAAATCGCGCGCCTCGACCGCGCCGGCATTCCGGTGTTCGTGTTGCGCGGCAATCACGATGCGGAAAGCGTTGTCACCAGGAGCATTTCCCTGCCTGCGAATGTGCGGACCTTTTCCACCCGCAAGCCGGAAAGCCATGTTCTGGAGGCGCTCGGCGTCGTCTTGCACGGCCAGAGTTTCGCCGATCGGCACGTGCCCGACAATCTTGCCCGCGCCTATCCGCCGCCCGTGGCGGGAAACTTCAACATCGGTGTCCTCCACACCTCGTTGACCGGGCGCCCGCCGCATGCCGATTACGCGCCCTGTTCGCTGGAGGACCTGACCGCCAAGGGCTACGACTATTGGGCGCTTGGCCATGTCCATCAGTACGAGGAGGTCAGTCGCGACCCGCCGGTGATCTATCCGGGTAATCTGCAAGGGCGCAACATCCGCGAGACCGGCGAAAAGGGCGCCGTGCGTGTCACGGTCGAGGACGGCAGGGTCTCCGGCCTTGAACGGTTGATCGTCGACGAGGCGCGGTTCGAGCGGCTCGACCTCGACATCGGCGATTGCGGTGACCTGTCCGACTTGCTGAGCGCGATCGAGAACCAACTCGCTCCGCTTGCGCAAGTGGCGGGGCGTCGCCCGGTCGCGGTGCGTCTGCGGCTTTACGGCCACTCCGCAATGCGGGCGTGGTTCTTTGCCAATCGCACGATGCTGGGCGACGAGGTGCAGGCGGCCTTCGACCGGGTGGAACAGGACCTCTGGCTGGAAAAACTCGTGCTCGACATCGCCGCAATGCCCGAGGAGGCGCCGTCGCCGCTTGCCGACAGTTCGCTCGACCTTGGCGCCCTGCTGGAGGATGCGGCAGCCGATCCCGAGCTGCGAACGGCGGCGAAAGCCGGTCTCGCCGACCTCGGCCGGAAAATTCCCAACCATACGCTCGACGAGGACCGCCCCTTCGGCGAGGATCTGGACGCTTTGATCCTGGAGGCGAAGGCCGTGCTTGCCGAGCGCATTTCGGGGCGCGGACGCTGATGCGCTTCGAGCGGCTCCATTTCCTGCGCTACGGCAATCTGACAGACGTCACGTTCCGGTTTCGCCCCGATGCGAGGCTGCACCTGGTCTACGGGCCGAACGAGGCGGGCAAGAGTTCCGCGCTCGCCGCCGTATCGGATCTTCTTTTCGGCTTTTCAGGAAAGCGCAAGACAGCGGATGGCGAGTATGTGAACCGCTACGACTTCCTGCATTCCGGCCCGAGCCTGCGGGTCGCCGCGACCCTGCGCAACCGGGCCGGAGAGACCATCGACTTTCGCCGCAGGCGCGGGCGCAAGAACACGCTGCTGAGCGATAGCGATGGCGAAACACCCTTGCGAGACGACGCGCTGACACCCTTTCTGGGCGGATTGTCGCGCGATGTCTTCGAACGCAGTTTCGGGCTGAACTCCGAAACGCTCAGAAAGGGCGCCGAGGCGATGCTCGCCGGTGAGGGCGGGGAGGACGGCCTGCTGCTCGCCGCCGCCTCCGGCCTTGGCGGATTGCGGGAGGCGCGTGCTGCGCTCAGCGCCGAGGCGGACGCGATTTTTACCCCGCGCGCGGCCCGCGAACGCCTGTTTTATCAGGCCCGTGCCCGCTACGACGAAGCCTGGGCGGAGGAAAAAGAGCATCGGCTGCGCGAAAAGGACTGGAAGGCGCTCAACACGGCGATTGCCGACAGTCAGGCGGCGGTTGACGAGGTCCGCGCCGCGCTGACCGCGATCCGCAAGCGTCAGGGCCGCCTCCAGCAGCTTGAGCAGTTCGACGAACTGCTTGCCGAGACGCGCGCGCATGAGCGTGCGCTTTTCGCCTTCGCGGATCTTGAGGCGGTCCCAACCGGCATCGGCCGTGCGCTGCACGAGGAACTGGCATCGGCGAACCGCGCCGAGGCAGCGCATCGGGCGGCGATGCAGGAGCTCGACACAGTGGAGCGGGAAAGGGACCGGATCTCGCCCGATGCGGCCTTGCTTGCGAAGGCGGAGACGGTCACACGGCTGTTTTCCCAGACGGGCGCCTACAGGGAGCGGCACAAGGACATTCCGCGCGTTCAGGCGGATGTCGACGAGCAGACCCATGAACTTGCGGCGCTCTTGCGCCGGCTGGGTCTTGGTGCCTTGCCCACCGACAGCGAGGCTCTTGCCGCCCGCCAGCCGAGCGATGCCGTGCTGGCGACGATAGAGGAGGGGGTTGAACACGGGCGGTTGTTGCTCTCTCGCCGTGATCAACTGGCTCAGGATATCGCCGAGCTCCGGCAGGAACTGTCGAAATTGCCGGACGGGGCGGATGGAGCGGATATCGGCGATCCGGCGCCGATTGCCGCGCGATTTGCAGCCCTTGGCCCCGACATCAAGGCGCTTGAGACGCTGGGTGATCTTCGCGAGCGGCATCGCGGCGAACGGCGCCGGGCCGTGGAGGCGGCATCGCGGCTGAGTCCCCCGGTTGGGGATATCCATGCGCTCGCGGGCGTGGCCCTGCCATCGGTGGAGACGCTCAGCGAGCATCGCACGCGGCTTTCGGAACTTCAGGAAATGGTGCGCCGGCACGATGCCGGGATGCGCGAGCGCATGGATGAGATCATGCGGCTCGATGCGGAGATCGTCGAAACGGAACGCGCGGGCGACATGCCGACGCCGATGGCAATTGCCGATGCGCGCGAACGCCGCGACGCCGCGCTCTCCCGCCTGCTGGAGGATCTGGCCGCCGGCGCCGGCGGCGGCAACGCGGCTGCGCTGGAAGCCCACGCCAGCCTGGTGCGGGAAGCCGACCGGCTGGCGGATCGTGCCGCGAGCGAAGCCGAACGCGTCTCCCGACATGCGGACATGAGCCGGAACCGGGCGGGTCTTCAGGCAGAGCAGGATGCGGCGACGTCCGAGCAAGAGCGGCTCGCCCTCGTTCTCGCGGACGCGCAACGCGCCTTTCGCACCCTGTTCGAGCCGGCACACGTGGAGCCGCGTGCACCCGGCGAGATGATCGCCTGGCGGCAGAATGTGGACGCTGCGCTGTCTCTCGCCGAAGAGGCGGAGAAGGTCGCCGACAGGATTTCATCTCTCGAAGCGCGTGAAGACGCTGTTGCCGGATCGCTTTCGCAGATCGCGGCCGAGCTCGGGGTTGAGGCGGGTTATGCGCTGCCTCTTTCGGCGCGCGTCCGGCTGGTGGAGGAGGCGCTTGGCGCGCGCTCCAAGGCCTGGAGCGAGGGGCGTACGCGGCTCGCGCTTCGTCAGGATGCAAAGCGGCGTCTGTCGAATCTGGACCGGAAAGCAGAGGAAAACGCCGACGCGCTGTCGCGGTGGCGCGCGGAACTGGATGCCGAACTTCAAGCGATCGGCCTGCCCGCCGGAACCGGTCTTGAGGCGGTGGCGGGAGCGGTGGCGCTCTGGCGGGATTTGCCCGAAAAGCTGAAGCTGCGGGATCTCGAGGCCAAGCGTGTTCATGGGATGAAGCGCGAAAACGCGGCGTTCGACGCAGCGCTTGACGGGCTCGTGAGCGAGGTTGCGCCCGATCTCGCTGACCATGTACCGGATGCGGCGGCCGATGCGCTTCATCGACGGTTGGAGACCGCGCAGTCCGACCAGACCCGCCGGGAAGGCGCGCAGACCCGGGTGCGGACAGCGCGCGAGCGCCTTGAGCAATCCGCCGAGGGGCTGGAGAGCGCTCGGGCGCACCTTTCGGACAGCCTCGCCCGCCTGCCGGAGACGCTGAGGTCGGGCGATCTCGCGGACCTTGCAACGCGGCTGGAGGCGCGCGACGGCGAGGCGGCCGCATTGGCTTCGGCGCATGACCGTTTCGAACGCCTGGCCAAGGGGGAAAGCCGCGCGAATGTCGAGGCGGAGCTTGCCGATTTCGACGCCGAGGCGGCCACGGTCGATCTTGATCTTCTGAAACGGGAGGAGGCGGATCGGGACAAGGCCCTGAATGATGCCTACCATCGGCTGCAGACGAAAACCGCAGAGCGCGCCCTTCTGGAACGCGGCGACGGCGTCGAGCGCGCCGCCTTCCGCAAGCTTGCGGCGGAAAACGAGATGATGACGCTCGGTCGCGAGTGGATGGTTCTGAAGCTCGCCGAGGGGCTGCTGTCGACCGCGATGGAGCATCACCGCGCGCAGACCAGCGATCCGGTGATGGCGCGCGCGGGCACGATCTTCAAGCGGTTGACGCAAGGTTCCTTCGCGACGCTGACGCAGGTCTTCGACGACGACGACCACGCCCGTCTCATGGCCTGCCGTGAGGACGGCGCGCAGGTGCCCGTGGATGCCTTGAGCGAAGGCTCGCGCGACCAACTCTATCTGGCGCTGCGCCTGGCGTTTCTGGCCGATTACTCGGCCCGCGCGGAAGCCGCCCCCTTCATCGGCGACGACCTGTTCCAGACCTTCGACGACACGCGCACGGCGGCGGGGATCTCGGCGCTCGCGGACCTGTCGCAAACGGTCCAGCCGATCCTCTTCACCCACCACCTGAGTGTCGTCGACATCGCCCGCAAGACGCTCGGCGAGGGGCTCGATCTGCTGGAGTTTTGATGGGGGCAGAACAGTGTCGTCAGGGTTGTGCCGCGACGATGTACTGCTAGACTCACGTGTCTGGGTGCGGTCGGGGTCGAGGTTGCGTGTTCAAGGACGATGCATGTCTTGAAAAATTCGTGACGATGCTGGTCGCCACGTCGGTCGCCGGCGCGGCAACCGGCGGCGTTGCCGTTGTGCCGGGTGCGGCAGAGGCGCTCGTTTCCGGCGGCGGGCTCTTGACGCGGCTTTCGGGCCAGCGCCGCAGCGATGCGCATCGCATCATCCATGAGACGACGGTAATTGTCCGCGCGCAATGGACGGTGTGGATCGCGACGTCTTCGCGCACGGATGAGGCGGATCTTGCCAATGCGGTCGCCTCCTTCGAGGAGGTCGTGCCCCATATCGCGCCGCGCCCCGCCGATGTCGTCGCCAAACGGCTCAAAGCAACGGCCATCGCGGATCTGATGCTGGAGCGTGCCGAAGCCGCGCGCCCGGACCTCTACGCCGACAAGAGCCCGCGCAACGCGACGGCGAAGCTTGCCCGCGAGTTTCTGCATGAGCTTGTGCGCCGCTCTTATGGACTGCTGACCGCCAATCCGGACTATCTCGACCGGATCGCGCCCGACCTCTGGCGCGGCGTGCTGGAGCAACTCGGCGACATCAAGGCCGACACGGGGGCGATCCGCGAGAAACAGGACGCTCAGGGCGATCAACTCGGGCGCTTGGAGGCGATGCTCGCGGCCTTGCCGGAAAGGACCGCCGCCGCGCGGGCCAGTGGCATTAGCGATGACGCGCTGATCGCGCTTGCACGCACTTTCTCCGAAGGTGTCGCGGATGCGGAGCAGGCGTTTCGGGAATTGAAGTATGCGGTCGAGATCGCGATCGGCGTGCAGCAGGAGGGCGCTGCGGGCACGAACCTCGGCGCGTTCGTCGACGAGGTGTTGCGCCGCGTCGCCCTTCTGTCCGCGACGGGTGATTACGACGGTGCGGCAAGCGAGATCGACACGGCGCTCGCGGCGGAAGAGGCGGAGCACAAGGAGCGAATGGTGCGGCTGCTCGACGCCGGGATCGAGCAGGACCTGCTGCGCCGCCGTCCCGAGGCCGTCGCGGATCGGATTGTTCGCAAGACGGTGCTCGAAAACGCGGCCGGAACGCCGCTCTTCGAGGCGCTGCGGCCGGGGTTTGAGTCTTGGTACGAGAGCGGTCACAGCAAGGGGGTTAATCTTGATCTCGAGGTGGTAGTCGCTCTCGCGCAGCGAGTCTGGGAGATAGCTGACGGACCGGATCAAAGGGGGACTCTACTTAACATTCTCGGCACCGCGCTTTTGACTTTAGGAGAACGGGAGAGCGCGAACGATCGCTTGGAAGAAGCGATCTCGGCTTATCGGTTTGCGCTTGAGGAGTTTACTCGGGCACGTTTCCCACTCCAATGGGCGAGCGTTCAAATGAATCTAGGCAATGCACTTCAGGCTCTTGGACAACGTGAGAGCGGAATAGGTTGCCTGGAAGAAGCCGTTACAGCCTATCGACTTTCGCTGGAGGAGCGAACGCGGGCACGAGACCCGTTTAATTGGGCGAAGGTGCAGATGAACCTCGGCAATGCGCTTCGGATTATGGGAGAGCGGGAGAGCGGGACGGACCGCCTCGAGGAAGCGGTTACGGCCTTTAGGCTTTCGCTTGAAGAACGAGCGCGGGCGCGCGTACCGCAATACTGGGCGATGACGCAGATGAACCTCGGCATTGCGCTCACGATCTTGGGGCAGCGGAAGAGCGGGACGGATCGCCTGGAGGAAGCGGTTTCGGCCTATCGGCTTTCGCTGGAGGAAACGCCGCAGGCGCGCGTACCCTTGGAGTGGGCGATGATTCAGATGAATCTCGGCAACGCGCTTACGATCTTGGGGGACCGACAGAACAGAACGGATTATCTGGAGGAAGCCGTTACTGCGTATCGGCGTTCGCTTGAGGAGAACACTCGTGCACGTGTGCCTTTCCTATGGGCGAGGGTGCAAATGAATCTCGGCAATTCGCTTTTGTTCGTAGGAGAGCGAAACGGCAGGACAGATGAGCTGGAGGAAGCCGTCGAGGCCTGTCGGCTTGCGCTTGAGGAGATTACGCGGGCGCGCGTTCCGGTCGACTGGGCAGGTACGCAGATGAATCTTGGCAATGCGCTTATGTCGCTGGGTTGGAAAATGAAGGACCTTCAAAAGCTTGCCGAGGCAAGAACGGCGCTTCTTGGCGCCAACGAGGTCTTCGAGGAGGCCGGCATCGATCTATATCGCGCGCGCATCGCGCATTGGCTTGAAAAGACGGAGCGCGCCATCGCGGAACTAGAAAACCGCGGGTCCTAGGTCCGGGTCGTACACATAAAAAATGGAGCGGGTGAAGGGAATCGAACCCTCGTCTTAAGCTTGGGAAGCTTCTGCTCTACCATTGAGCTACACCCGCTTGTACCACGCTATATCGGCGGCGCGGCGGCGGCCTGTCAAGAGGCGAGACAGCGCCCGGCACTGCTGCGCACCGCTTTCCCGGTGCTGCCAACGCAAAGCAGGCGGCGCAAAAAGTTTGCGCTTGATTTCCCCTCTCCCATCGCCACGTTTGGCGGCGCCGCCAGCAGCCCGTTTCCGGGCGTGGGGATTTGCAATTTCAGGGAGTGCCGAACATGCGCGAGCGGGTGACACGCCTCGTTCAATCGAAACGCTGGGAAGCGGCGATCATCGCGCTGATTGTGATCAATGCGATCACCCTCGGGCTGGAAACCAGCGAAACCGCGATGCAGGCGGCGGGCGGGTTTCTCTATGCGCTCGACCGGACGGTGCTTGCGGTGTTCGTCGTCGAGATCGCCCTGCGCATCTACGCCCACCGGCTCCGGTTCTTCCGCGATCCCTGGAGCCTGTTCGATTTCTCGGTCGTGGCGATTGCCCTGATGCCGGCGACAGGCGCGCTCTCCGTGCTGCGCGCGCTGCGCATCCTGCGCGTGCTCCGGCTGATCTCCGTGGTGCCGTCGCTGCGCCGGGTGGTCGGGGGACTGGTCGCGGCCCTTCCCGGCATGGGCTCCATCGTGCTTTTGCTGTCGCTGGTCTTTTATGTCTTCGCGGTGATGACGACCAAGCTCTACGGCGCCTCGTTTCCGGAGTGGTTCGGCACGATCTCGCGCTCGCTCTACACGCTGTTCCAGATCATGACGCTGGAGAGCTGGTCGATGGGCATCGTGCGCCCGGTGATGGAGGTCTATCCGCTGTCCTGGCTGTTGTTCGTGCCCTTCATCCTGTGCACGGCCTTTACCGTTTTGAACCTCTTCATCGGTGTCATCGTCTCGGCAATGCAGCAGGAGCACGACCAACTTGCCGAAGCCGACCGCCAGGCGATCCACGACGAGACGGGGGTGCTTCTGGCGGAGGTCAAGGCGCTTCGAACGGAGGTCAACGCCTTGCGCTCCGAGATCGCGAAGCCGGGGCGTGAGGACTGACGTGCGGACCGTCAGGTTTCTAGCCGGGCCAGATCCTCTTCCGGGCCTTCCAGCGTCAGCGTCACGCCGGCTTGCGTGAAATCGCGGGCAATCACGCTGAGGCCGAGCTGCTCGACCTGGCGTTCCAGCTCCGAGCTTGAAGCGAAATCGGCGCTGACCTCTTTCACGGCAAACCGCTGGAAGGGGATCAACTCGGCATTGGCGATGGCCGCTTGCGCCGCCCCGGAATAGGCCCTCGCCAAGCCGCCGCCGCCAAGCTTTATGCCGCCGAAATAGCGCACGACCAGCACGGCGCAATCGACCAGCTCCGCGCCTTGCAACACGCGCAGCACCGGCATGCCGGAGGTGCCCGCCGGTTCGCCGTCGTCCTTGCCGCTTTCCTCGATGCGGTCGTCGTCGAGAATCCGTCGATGCGCGGTGACGATGTGGTTGGCCTTGCGGTGTTGCTTGCGCAACTCCTCCAGCCGCCGGTCGAACATCCCGACGGGAACGAGATGCGCCAGAAACCGGGACTTGCGATCTTCCAGAAATCCCTCGTTCTCGCGGGTGATAGTCATCAGGGGCATGGCGCTATTCCGCGCCTTTTGCAGAAGCGGGAAGGGCGGCGGTTCCCTTCGGGGTCAGCGCATAGACACCGCGCTCGACCCGTTCGAACCAGCCATAGTGATCGTCGGCCATCAGCCGTGTCGCGTTGGCAACGCCGGTCGCTTTCGCCACCTCCGCGCCCCGGCTGGGGCCATTGGCGGCAAGATGCGTGGCGCAGCGCAGCGCGTCCTGCCGATAGGCCGTCACGAGCCGGACCCGTGTCGAGCCGCCGGTGTTCGGATCGCCGACCCTTCGGGCAAACTCCCTGAGCAGCCGGTCCTTGCGCGCCATCGACTTGCGCGGGTTGAACGGGCCCGGATCCAGATGCACTTCGACAAGGGCGTCGGCGAGGCGAACCGTGATCAGGCCGAGGCCGAGGCGGCGGGCGAGTTTGAGATTGTTCTTCAGCGCCGCTTGAAATCTTCGGCCCGCCATCCGGGGGACCGCGACATAGACGGCATCGGTGATCGATTGCCGTGCAATCGCCTGATGGAAGAGACCCAGCGTGAACCCTGTCTTCAATTCGACGATCACGGGATCTTCGTCGCCGCGGCAGGCGACGACATCGGCGGCGCCGACTTCGGCCTTCACCTCGTAGCCTTGCGCCGTGAGAAACGCCTTTATCGGAGGGTAGAGCTCTGTTTCCGGAATGCTGGCCATATGTGAACTCGCACCCTAGGCACTCGCCCTGAAGTGCTTCGACAGCTTGAGCGCCTGACCCTGGTAGTTGGAGCCGATGCCCTCGCCATAGAGCGCTTCGGGGCGCTCCAGCATGTGCTCGTAGACCAGCCGGCCGACGGTCTGGCCGTGTTCGACGATGAAGGGCACCTCGTGCGAGCGCACTTCCAGCACCGCGCGCGAGCCGCCGCCCAGCGTCGAGTGGCCAAAGCCCGGATCGAAGAAACCGGCGTAATGCACCCGGAACTCGCCGACGAGCGGATCGAAGGGCACCATTTCGGCGGCAAACAGCGGCGGCACATGCACCGCCTCGCGCGAGACGAGAATGTAGAACTCGTTCGGATCGAGGATCAGCGTGCTGTCGCCGCGGTGGACGATTGGTTCCCAGAAATCGAGCGGCTCCTGCGCGGCCTTGGCGTCCATGTCGATGACGCCGGTGTGACGCTTGCCGCGATAGCCGATCAGGCTGCCCGGGCCCTTGCCCTCCAGATCGATGGTCAGATGAACGCCGCCGCCGATGGTGGTGTCGCCGCCGGCCACCAGCATGTGCTCGGCATGGATCGCCCTGAGGTCGGCGTCCTGCACGAAAGGGTCGCCGGTGCGAAACCGGATCTGCGACAGCCGCGAGCCCTCGCGCACCAGCACGGGAAAGGTGCGCGGGCTGATCTCGGCGTAGAGCGGGCCGCGGTATCCGGCCGGCACCGTGTCGAAGGCTCGGCCCTCGTCGGTGATGACGCGGGTGAAGACGTCGAGGCGGCCGGTCGAGCTCTTCGGGTTCGTGGTGGCGGAGACGGCGGCGGAAAGCGACAGTCCTTCCATCAGCGGCACGATGTAGACGCAGCCGGTTTCCAGCACCGCGCCGCGCGTCAGGTCGAAGGCGTGCAGTTTCAGCTTGTCGAGCTTGTCCATCACCTTGGCGCCGACGCCGGGCAGGAAGCTTGCCCGCACCCGGTAGGCGAGCGGACCGAGGCGCAGGTCGAGGCTCGCCGGCTGGATCTGGTCGGCGTCGGGGTGGCGCGGCGCGGAGATCTCGCCGCGCGTGAACATCGCGCCGATCGCCTGTGCGGGAAGGATGCCATGCGCGGTTTCGGTCATGTGTCTTTCCAAGAAGCCTTCGGGTTTTGCCGTGCTTAGCGCAAGCTTGCGCGATTTGCCATGGCGAACTCGTCCGGTTCCCGTGCGAAGGGCGCCTCGACCGGCGTCAACGCAGCGTTGACGCCGGTCGAGCCTTGGCGTATCACCAATACGTTCCGTGGTGATTTGGGCCGGCCGGCTTGCAGCCACGTTAAAGAAGTTGCTAAAAAGGCCGGGTTGCAAGACCCCGGCCCGTGGCCGGGGTTTTTGCATTTGGAGGCAAGGCATGAGTTCAGATACGCGCCGCTGGCACCCCGAAACCGCTCTCGTCCATGGTGGTACGACCCGCTCGTCCTTCGGGGAAACCTCCGAAGCGATGTTTTTGACGCAAGGCTTCGTCTATGACAGCGCCGAGGCGGCCGAAGCCCGTTTCAAGGGCGACGATCCCGGCTTTGTCTATTCGCGCTACGCCAATCCCACGGTTGCCATGTTCGAGGAACGCATCGCCGAGCTGGAAGGCGCCGAGGCCGCGCGCGGCACCGCCAGCGGCATGGCGGCGGTCAATCTGGCGCTCATGGCCTGCTGCAGGGCGGGCGATCATGTGGTCGCGGCCAAGGCGCTGTTCGGCTCGTGTCGCTACATCGTGGAAACGCTGCTTCCGCGCATGGGTGTTGCCTCGACGCTCGTCGACAGCACCGACCTCGATGCCTGGCGCGCCGCGATCCGACCCGAAACGGTGGCCTGTTTTCTGGAAAGCCCGACCAATCCGACCCTCGAGGTGATCGACATTGCGGCGGTCGCCGAGATGGCGCACGGCGTGGGCGCCCGGCTGATCGTCGACAATGTCTTCGCAACCCCGATGTGGCAGTCGCCGCTGACGCTTGGCGCGGATGTGGTGGTCTATTCCGCGACCAAGCACATCGACGGGCAGGGGCGGTGCCTGGGCGGGGTCGTGCTCTCCGACGAGGAGTGGATCAAGGACGAGGTAATGCCGCTGGTCAAGCACACCGGGCCGGCGATGAGCCCCTTTAACGCCTGGGTGCTGCTCAAGGGACTGGAGACGCTGCCGCTGCGCGTGGCGCGCCAGACCGAGACGGCGGCCACGCTTGCCGACCGGCTTGCGAGCGACCCCTCGGTGTCGCGGCTGATGTATCCCGGCCGTGCCGATCATCCGCAGGCCGACCTTGTTCGCCGGCAGATGAAGGCCGGATCGACGATGATCGCTTTCGAGGTGAAGGGCGGCAAGGCGGCGGCCTTCCGCTTCGCCAATGCGCTGAAGATCATCCGCCTGTCGAACAATCTTGGCGATGCCAAGAGCCTGATCACCCATCCCGCGACAACGACCCACCAGAGCCTGAGCGAGGAGGCGCGTGTGGAGCTGGGAATCTCGGATGCTCTGATGCGTTTTTCGGTCGGTCTGGAACACGCTGATGATTTGGCGGAGGATCTCGGGCAGGCTCTGGAGGCCGCACGGGGCTGATCAGTCCTTGAGCATCCGCGCGACGAGGATCACCCGCGCCAGGGCGGAGACGAGACAGATCGCCGCGAACCCCCAGGCGAGCAGCGGGAAGGCTTGCGGCCACAGGCACATCGCCAGGAAAACGGCGATGGTCTCCGCGCCTTCGGCCAGCCCGCCAAGGTAGTAGAGCGACTTCTGGCCCTGAATGTCCGTGGTGATCCCGCGCTTTTCGGCCATCACCGAAAAGCCGAGGAAGCTCGCGCCGTTCATGTAGAACGCGAGCAGGAGCGCTGCGGCGGCAAGCGCGTTCGCATCGGGGTCGAGCAAGGCGAAGGCGAAGGGCACCGCGCCGTAGAAAAAGAAATCCAGCACGATGTCGAGATAGCCGCCCCGGTCGCTTGTGTGGCTTGCACGCGCCACCGCGCCGTCGAGACCGTCGGCCAACCGGTTGAGGGCGATCAGGAAAAACGCCACCACCGGCGCGCCGAGCGCGACGATGAGTGCCGCGAGAAGCCCGAGGCCGAAGCCGGCCACGGTCACGGCGTCAGCCGTGACGCCGCGCGCGGCGAGATACCGCCCGGCGGCGTTGATGGGCGGGTCGATCAGCGGGCGCAGACGGGCGTCGAACATGGGACCTCCGGTTACTGGGTGCTCTGGATGGCCCAGCTGCGCGCCCGGTTCAAGCGCTCCGCGCTCACAAGCGCGTCATGCGATCGCCGCGGCAGCACCCACGCGGTGCTGGGGAACGCGGAAAATTTGTGTTGTTCTCTTACTGGAATCCGTCGAGCGCCGCGCTAGACTTCGTCAGTTGTCCACGCCGCGAGGTTGCGGGCGGACTGCGTCGGGAGGACTGCCATGTACCGGGCTGTGACGCATGACATACAGGTGACCGTCGAGCCGTTCTATCTCGTGGAGGAGTCCGATCCGGATACCTTGCAGTATCTGTGGGCCTACACGGTCGAGATTGCCAACCACGGTACGGAAACGGTGCGGCTGCGCGCCCGCCACTGGCTGATCGTTGACGGGGCCGGACGGGAGGAAGAGGTGCGCGGCCTCGGCGTGGTCGGGGAGCAACCCGTCTTGGCGCCGGGCGAGCGCTATGAGTACACCTCCGGCTGTCCGCTGAGCACACCATCCGGCATGATGAGCGGCAGCTACGAGATGGAGGATGTGAGGGGCGGGCGCTTCGAGGTCGCCATCCCGCCGTTTTCTCTCGACATTCCCGGTGAGGTGCGCAGCATCAACTGAGCGGATCTTTCGTCGGATCGGCCATTGCGTTGTGTGGAGTTGTTTTACTCGAGGCTCTCCCCAGTAGATTGCGCCAAAGAAAAGTGGACAGTCAACGCCCGGGGGCCGATAGAGGGGCAGATGAAGTCTCCAGTCGTGAAAATCGGTCTTTGCGAATTGTTATTTTCGAATCGGGATTTGTTTCTGCTATCTTAATACTTTGCCTGTCTAGATTGGACGATGCGATTTTTGCCGTCTTGCTCGGAGGAAAGTACGACAGTGGCATCGATAAAAAACGTCGTGCAGGATGCCGGTGCCGTACCCCTCGACTTGAGAGGCCCGGTGGACGATGCCTTTCTCACGGCTTTCCAGATCTCGTCCATTCGAATGATCTACTACGACACCGACATGATTATTCGGGACGTCAACAGGGCGTTTCTTGAAAACGACGACTTTACAAGGGCGGATGTGATAGGGCGCCCCATGCGGACCGTCATGGGTGACGCGATCTGGGAACGCGCGCGTCCGGCTGTCGAGGCGGCCCTGCGCGGCGAGCCGCAGGTCACGACGACCTGGGGGCTGCGCCGGGCGACCCGCGAACGTCTCATGCGGATCCGTCACGAGCCGGTGTTCGATGCCGCCGGCACGGTCACGGGCCTGATTGTGCTGATAGAGGATACGACGGAGCTTTTCGAGCTGGAAAACCGCGTTTCCATGCATGAGGAGGTGTTCCGGCAATCAACAGAGGCCATGTCGATTGTCGGGCTGGATTTCCGGTTTATCTGGTCGAACCCGGCCACTGCGAAGACCTGGGGGTATACGGCCGAGGAAATCATCGGCAAGCGTCTCGTCGATGTCATCGGCGAACGGGGATTTCTCGAACGCGCGAAGCCCCATCTCGATCGCTGTTTTTCCGGCGAACAGGTGGAGTATCAATTCAAGCACGATTTTGCGAACGGTGACATTGTCTATTTCGAGCTGAACTGCGTGCCCTTCCGCAGCAGCACGGGCGAGGTGATCGCCGCCGCGGTAACCCGGCGCGACGTGACCAGTGCCACCATGATGAAAGCTGAGTTGCTGCGGCAGGCGCGCCAGGATGCGTTGACCGGTCTTGCGAACCGCTATGCCCTTGAAGAAGAACTGGAGATGCGTGTGGCGCAATGCGCCGCCACGTTCGCCGACAGCGATGTGCGCCTGTCCGCGCTGGTTCTGGTTGATCTCGACGGGTTCAAGGTGGTCAACGACATCGCCGGACACAGTGCCGGCGATGCCTTGCTGAAACAGGTCGCCGATCTCCTGCGGACCATCGACAAGGTGGACATGATCGCGCGGCTGGGCGGCGACGAGTTTGCGCTCGTGCTCTCGGCCTGCACCGCGGCCAAGGTGGAGGCGGCCTGCCAGACGATCATCAGCGGACTGGAAACGACCCCTTTCGACTGGGACGGCGCCCGCTACTCCGTGCGTGCCAGTGTCGGCGTCGCCATGCTTGACGAGGAGATGTTCGAGGCGACGGTGCCGAGCATCTACGACGTCATCAACTGGGCCGACCGGGCTTGTCGCCTTGCCAAGGAGCGCGGTGGATCGCGGATGGCGGTCTACCACGCGGCGGATACGGAAATCCAGGCGCGCTTTGAGGAAACGGGAAACCTGCGCGTGGTTCAGGATGCGCTCCTGAACGGACGTTTTGAGCTCTATGCCATGCCGATTGCGCCGATCGACGGGGTCAGCGGTCAGTACTTCGAGGTGTTGCTGCGCATTGTCGGGACCGACGGGCAGATGCTGGTGCCGGCAGCGTTCATTTCTGCTGCGGAACGGCATCAGATGATGGTCCCGGTCGACAAGTGGGTGGTGCGCAACGTGCTGGAGCGCCTGCGGACGGCGCCCGCGGACCTGCAATTGACGGTCAACCTGTCGGGACAGTCCGTCGGCGATCCGGAGTTTCGCGACTTTCTGGTTGCCGCCCTGGACGAAAGGCCGGAGGTTCACGGGCGGCTTGCGTTCGAGATCACCGAAACCTCAGCAGTGCGCTCGATGGAGACCGCGCGCGACCTGATCAAGGCGCTGCGCGGGCGCGGCTGCGGCATCGTTCTCGATGACTTCGGGTCAGGCCTGTCGTCCTTCGGCTATCTTCGCAAGTTCGATGTCGACATGCTCAAGATCGACGGCAACATCATCGGCGATGTCGCCAACGATCCGGTTCAGCAGACGATTGTCGCCGGCATCGTCGCCGTTGCGGCTGCCATGGACGTTCGGGTCGTGGCGGAGTTCGTCGAAGATGAGCAGACGCTCGAGACGCTGCGTGACCTCGGCGTGAGTTTGGTGCAGGGCTATCATGTCGGACGCCCGGCGGCGTGGTCGGAGACCTTCGGAAGGTGAACGCGCTCCTGTGCGGCGTTGTCTGCTGTTCGCGGTGGTCATATCGGTTCGACGTGCCTATTGTGATCGCACATGACATGTCCGTGCGCAGCATTGGGGCCACTTGAGCTTGCGAAAGCCGGAACCGGAAACGACTGGCAGCCCGTCGACGGAGCGTGCCGAGACCAGTGCGGAGGATGCCGCCTGGTGGCCCATCGCGGTGGACCGCGAGGTCGTGCGCAGCACCATCATCGAGATGAACCGTGCCGGCGTGTTCGTCTGCGACCGGAACTATCGGATCTGGGACGTGGACGGGGCCTTTCTCGACATGGAAGGCATGTCGCGCGCCGATGTCATCGGGCGCACGGTGGAGGAAATTCTCGGATCGAAGGTGTTCTCGCTGCGCCGCAAGAATCTCGACGAGGCCTTCGCCGGAAAGGCATTGCGCATTCGCGTGCCCGGCGTGCGCGACAAGACCCTGGGGAAATTTCTGGAGGTGTTTTTCCAGCCGGTTTTTGACCGCGGCGAGGAGGTCGTCTGCGTCATCTGCGCCGTGCGCGATGTCACGCAGTTCCAGCACCTCAACGAACGCCTGTCGATGCACGAGGAAATCCTGCGGCAGACGACCGACCGGATCTCCGTGATCGGTACGGACTTTCGCTACAAGATGACCAATGCCGCCAATGCGGCGTTCAGCGGAAAGACGCCGGACGACTTCGTCGGGCTGCATGTGCGCGACCATATCGGCGCGGAGCGCTTCGACAAGCGCGCGAAAGCGCATTTTGAACGGTGTTTTGCGGGACAATCGGTCGAATACGAGCACGAACTGCCCGTGGCGGGACAGGAACCGCGCCATATCCGCGTCCGGATGGATCCGTATCGCGACGACGAGGGCAGTGTCACCGGGGCGCTTATCGTCTTGCGCGACATTACCGAGGCGGCGCGTCTGGCGAAAAAGCTGCGTCGCCAGGCCAGGGAGGACGCGCTTACCGGCCTTGCCAATCGACATGCATTGCGGGAGGAACTGGAGCGCGTTCTGGATGACATGCAATCGTGCGGGAAAACGGCGGCATTGCTGACGATTGATCTGGACGGATTCAAGGTGGTGAATGATATCGCCGGCCACAGCGGCGGCGATGCCCTTCTTCAGCAGATCGCGGGTCTGCTGCGCAGCTTCGCCTCGCAGGACATGCTCTGCGCCCGTCTTGGAGGCGACGAGTTTGCCGTGCTTGCGCCGGGAGTTGACGCCGCCGCCGCGCGTGATCTGGGACATCGCATCACGTCCGGGCTGGCATCGATGCGCTTTGTCTGGCAGGACGTTCCCCATGCGATCACCGCCAGTGTCGGCATAGCTCTCATCGAGCCTGCCTTTGGTGCAGCGCCTGAAAAAAGCGCTTTCCAGGTTCTCAACGAGGCCGATCAGGCCTGTCTGCATGCCAAATCCATTGGTGGCGCACGTCCCGTTGTCTATCGCCCCGACGCGGAGGAAATGGTGGCGCACCGGCTCGACATCGGCAATCTCCAGATTGTGCGCAACGCCCTGGAGAGCGACCGCCTCGAGCTCTATACGATGCCGATTCTGCCGATCGATGGGGCGTCCGCGCCCCATATGGAGGTGCTGTTGAGGATTGTCGATGACCATGGCCGGGTGCTGGCGCCCGCCGCGCTGATCACGTCGGCCGAACGCCATGGCCTGATGCCGCGGATCGACCGATGGGTCGTCGCGACGGCCCTGGAGAACCTGCACACTGTCGATCCGCGAACCTGTCTGACGATCAACCTGTCCGGTCTGTCGATCGGCGACCCGGAGTTCACCGCCTTCCTGCTCGAGACGCTCGACACCAGGCCCGACGCGGCCGGACGCCTTGCATTCGAGATTACCGAGACCGCGGCGGTTCGCAGCATGGTGACCGCCCAGGCCCTGATCGCTGCGCTGCGCACCAGAAACTGCCGGATCATTCTCGATGACTTCGGATCGGGCCTGTCATCCTTTGCCTATCTCAGGCAGTTTTGTCTCGACAGTCTGAAGGTCGACGGGGCGATCATCGGCGAGGTCGCGCATGACGAGGTGCAGCGCACGATTGTCGCCGGGATCGTGGCGGTGGCGCGCAAGCTCGGCATCGGTGTGATCGCGGAGTATGTCGAGGACGCGGAGACGCTCGCGATCCTGCGCGACCTTGGTGTGACAATGGCGCAGGGATACTATATCGGGCGCCCGGCGCCCTGGGTGGGCGCCCGGCCGATGCCGTCTCAGCTCGCGCGGTAGCGGGCCTGCGCGCCGCGCTCGATCGCGGCGACGGTCAGCTTGTCGAGGCCGAGCGTGTCGCGAAGCATCTGGAGAAGACGCAGTTCCTCCTGCTGCACGGCGAGATCGGCGACGGCAACGTCCACGGCCAGGGCGTATGCCGTGTCGCGATGGCTCGGCGGGACGCTTGCGGCAATTACCGCAAAGGTGTCCACCATGCCGTTTTCCGCTTGCAGCCGATCGCCGCAATCCTGGGCCACGCGCACCAGTCGGTCCTGGTCGAACCCGGCGAAGACGGGCAGTGTCTTCACGACTTCGCCCATGGAATGCAGTTCCTGGTCGGTCATGCTGCTATCCGCAGCGGAGACCATCACCATCACGTAGATCAGTGCTTCCTGAAGTGAAACCTGTTCGCTCATCGGCTGTGCAGCCCCTGTATCGACGTTCCTTGTTGCATGGTGACGTAAAGCCAACCCGGAAGCAGTGCAACCCGCGAAATGCAGGCTGAGCCCCTGCGGGCTTTTTTGCCGCGACCCTGTTCCGTTTGTGCGGCGCATCCAGTAGTGTCCGGCCTCCGTTTCCACGCACCTTCACCGGGAAGCGGCCGTCTATCCACCCTTCAACAACAATGGTCCGATCATGACCTCAGTTTCGCTGCCGACGCTTGACCTCTCCCCCTCCATGAGAGACGCGGCCATGGCTTCCAAAGCCTGGCCGTTCGAGGAGGCGCGAAAGCTGCTGAAACGGGTCGAGGCGCGCGGCGCCGACCGTCCGGTGTTGTTTGAGACCGGCTATGGCCCGTCCGGCTTGCCGCATATCGGCACCTTTGGCGAGGTTGCCCGCACCACCATGGTACGCACCGCCTTCCGCCTGCTGACGGAAGACACCGTGCCGACGCGCCTTCTGTGCTTCTCGGACGACATGGACGGTTTGCGCAAGGTGCCGGAGAACGTCCCGAACCGCGAGGCGATGCAGCGCTACATCGGCCAGCCGTTGACGCGCGTGCCCGATCCTTTCGATGCCGGTCACCCAAGCTTCGCGCATCACAACAATGCTCGGCTTCGCGCCTTCCTTGACCGGTTCGGCTTCGAATACGAGTTCGCCTCCGCGACCGACTATTACACCTCGGGCCGGTTCGACGATGCGCTTTTGCGCATGCTCGCCGTCTACGACAAGATCAAGGACATCATCCTTCCGACACTTGGCCCCGAGCGTCAGGAAACCTATTCGCCGTTCCTGCCGGTGTGCCCGCGCACCGGTACCGTGCTTCAGGTTCCGACCGTGGAGCGAAATGTCGCCAGGGGCACCATCGTCTATATCGATCCGGAGACGGGCGAGAAGGTCGAGACGCCGGTGACCGGCGGTCGCGTCAAGTGCCAGTGGAAGGCCGATTGGGCGCTGCGTTGGTTCGCGCTCGGCGTCGATTACGAGATGGCGGGCAAGGACCTGATCGACAGCGTCATGCTGTCGTCGAAGATCTGCAAGGTGCTGGGCGGTCCGCCGCCGGAAGGCTTCAACTACGAGCTCTTCCTCGATGAAAACGGCCAGAAGATCTCCAAGTCGAAGGGCAACGGCCTGACCATCGACGACTGGCTGGCTTATGCCTCGCCGGAAAGCCTGTCGCTGTACATGTATTCCAAGCCGAAGACCGCAAAGAAGCTCTACTTCGACATCATCCCGAAGACCGTCGACGAGTATTTCACCTTCGCGCAGAAGTACCCGGAGATGCCGCTCGAGCAGCAACTCGGAAACCCCGTCTGGCACATTCATTCCGGAAATCCGCCGGCCGTCGACCTGCCGGTGCCCTTCTCGATGCTGCTCAACCTGGTGTCCGCATCCAATGCGGTCAACAAGGACGTCTTGTGGGCCTTCATCTCGCGCTATGCGCCGGGGGTCACGGCCACGACCCATCCCAAGCTCGACGAACTGGTGGGCTACGCGATCCGTTACTTCGAGGATTTCGTCAAGCCGGCCAAGACCTTTCACATCCCCGACGAGACGGAACGAACCGCCCTTGCCGCGCTCGATGAAAAGCTCGCGGCCCTGCCGGCGGATGCGGACGCTGCGGCCATCCAGGACGCGGTCCTCGATGTCGCGCGCGGGATCGAACGCTATCAGGATCCGAAAAAGAAGAGCCCCGACGGCGGGCCGGGCGTTTCGGTTGCCTGGTTCTCCGCGCTCTACAAGCTGCTGCTGGGGCAGGAGCGCGGGCCGCGCTTCGGGTCGTTCGTCGCTCTCTATGGGATCGGCGAGACGCGGGCGCTGATCGCCAAGGCCCTGTCGGGCGAATTGTCGGCCGCCTGATCCCGATCGGACAGCCCGGTGGCATCAAAGGGGATTGGCATGGGTGCGTTCACCTCGCTCCTGAGTTGGCTTGCCTTGCCGCTCTATGCGGTCGAGGGCACGCGGGTGCGTGCCCGCACCCATCGCCATCCACCGCCGCCGGGCCCGGTGTCCGGGCGGGTCGGAGATGATGCGGGCCGCCCGCTCAGGCTTCTGGTTCTGGGCGATTCCTCGGCCGCCGGGGTCGGTTTGAAGCGGCAGGAGCACGGCCTTGCGCCCCGTCTGGCCGAGGCGCTTTGCGAAAAGACCGGGCGGCCGGTGGACTGGCGGGCGGCGGGGTTCAATTCCGCCACCGCCGGCATGTTGCGCGATCACGTCGTCCACAATCTGGAACCGGTGCCCTACACGCATGTGCTTCTGTCGGTCGGCTTCAACGACATGAAGAACTATCACGCGCGTCGGCGGTTCCTGAAGGAGTTCGGCGGGCTGATCTACGCCGTCAAGGCGCGGTTTCCCGAAAGCCGGCTTTATTGGTCGCGCACGCTCGATCCGGCCGATGTCCCCGGCCTGCCCGCGCATCTCGCTGCGATCCTCAAGCTGCGCATGTCGATCCTCGATCCGGTCGGGGCATGCCTGTGCCGCGAGCGTGGCGCAACCGCGATCCCGGCAATGCGCGGTCTCGTGCCCGAGGCTTTTTGCGATGACGGCATCCACCCGTCGGAAGCCGGTTTCCGCGGCTGGGCGACACATCTGGCCAGCCACATGCACGCCGGCGACTGAGCTGTCAGCGCGTCAACGCATCTTGCGCGTCCTGTCGCGTGTCCGGAGACTGCCCGTCTGCAGCATCGCCGCTCTGCGGGTGCCACGGCGTGTCGACGATCTCCACGTCGCCCAGAAGCCCCTCGAGCGAGGCGTCGCCGGGGTCCGCGGCCGGTCGCGATCCATCCCCGGGACGTGATGGCGAAGGGGCATCGCTCGCGGTCGCACCTGGCCGGTCCAGATCTCCCCGCCAGTCGAGCTGCCAGATGCCCTTGCGCTTCGCGCGCGCGGCCTTGCTTGCCTCATGTAAAGAGGCGGCGGCGTCCGGTTCAGGCCGTGCCCACCCCTGGGCGATCATCCATTCGCTCAAATCCGTATCCTGGCGCCGGCATTGTGCCGCGACCAGACCGCTCGCGATTTCCGACACCTGGTCGCAGGTGACGGCCCGCCGGCGAACGAAAGCGCGAAGCGCGGTGCGCGCGCGTCGGCCGCAGGGCCAGGATCCCCCAAGCCGCGAGGGGCAGGTCTCGGAGACCTTTGGCGCGTCGAGGCCGGCCAGCCGGATGGTCAGGGTCTTGTGGCGCAATGTGCCGGCGTCGACCACCAGGGGGCGGCGGAAGGTGAGTTCATCGGGAACTTCAATCTTCGGCTGCTCCGGCAGTCGGGCCTCGACACGTTTCAAGGGCCCTGTCACGGGTGGTGGCGGCAGAATGTCCGCCGTTGTCACATTGCGGATGGACTGCGGCATCGGAGCCGGCGGAAGCGGATCAGGCGGGGCTGACCGGCCAGTTGTTGCATTCGTTTCCGGGAGGGGCGTGGGGCTTGGTGTCGTCGCCTTGTTGTCTTGCAAGGGATCGCCCGCCGGCAGATCGCCATCCATCAGCCAGGCGCCGGCGATGGCAACAAGGGCAAGGCCCAACCCCATCGCGCCGATCCGCATGCGCCAGGACGAGGCCCGGCTCACTGGCTTGCCCAGATGATCCGCGCCACCCAGTCGACGTCCGGTTGGGAGAAACTCACGATCTCCCGATCCTCCAGCAACGAGCGCACGTGGATGCGGGCGCTGGTGCGCCGTTCGAAGACATGGGCGAGCAACGCGCCGTCCGCCAGGCGCAGCATCACCCGGTCGCCCTTGCGAATGCGGGCGGCCGGCGAGACGACGACGATGTCGCCATCGCGGTAGAGCGGCAGCAAGGCATCGCCGGAGACGCGGATGGCGGTGTCGCGCGCGGGCACGTCGGGGCCTGCGGCCGGCCAGTCGGTTTGCTCCGGGTAGCCGCCATCGTGGAAAAAGCCGCTGGCGCCGTGGGCAAGCGGATCGGCGTTGGACATGTCGCCCGGCAAGGGCAAGATGTCGCTGGCGCGCCGGAGGTCGGACGGGATTGGCAAGCGATCCGCAGGGTGGTCGAGGAGGTCGACGAACTCCGAAAAGCTGGCACCGGTCGCGGCGAGGATCTTGGACACCGATTCCATCGACGGCCAGCGCGGACGCCCGTCCGGCGCGGTGCGTTTGGACGGATTGAAGGTCGTCGGATCCAGTCCCGCGCGCCGCGCGAGACCCGAGGCGGACAGCCCATGGCCGCTGGCCAGACGGTCGATGGCGGTCCATACGCTTTCATGCGACAGCATCTTGCGGCCCCGTCTCCTGCTGGCACCTTCGTGCCGCGTGTTCCCGGCACGGATATCCCCGCTACGGTATATATTCCTAAAGCGGCCGAAGTGCCACCCCGGGGCGTGCGCTTTCCCTTGTCTTGCGGGCGGGCCGGCTTTATTGCGGGCGGGAGTAAACCGCATTCGCTGAAAAGGTACGTCGGTCATGCCCCTGATTTACAAGATCTCTCCCGCGAATGCCTGGCGTGATGCGGAGGCCGCTGGCGTCCATACGGGTGCGCCTGTCGATCTTGCCGACGGGTTTATCCACTTTTCCGCAGCCAGTCAGTTGCGCGAGACGGCGGCGAAACATTTCCACGGTCAGGCGGACCTGCTCCTGATCGCGGTCGAGACCGACGCGCTCGGCGATGCGCTCAAGTGGGAGCCGTCGCGCGGCGGCGCGCTGTTCCCGCATCTTTACGCGGATCTTCCGATGTCCGCTGTCGTCTGGGCAAAGCCGCTGTCGCTCGGCGATGATGGCGTGCACCGCTTCCCGGAGGGCCTGTAATGCTGCGCGATCTCATCGGCGGCGCGGCCCGCCGTGCGCTTTTCACGCTGGATGCGGAAGCCGCGCATGGCCTGACGGTCAAGGCGCTGGCCTCCGGAGCGATGCCGGCCTGCCGGGCACCGCAGGACGCGCGGCTGAACGTCCGGATCGGCGATCTGAGCTTTCCCAATCCGCTCGGCATGGCTGCCGGTTTCGACAAGAACGGCGAGGTTCCGGACGCGCTTCTGCGTCTCGGGTTCGGCTTTGCCGAGGCCGGCACGGTGACGCCGCGCCCGCAGGCGGGCAACCCGAAGCCGCGCGTCTTTCGCCTTGTGGCGGACAGGGGCGTGGTCAATCGTCTGGGTTTCAACAACGACGGCCACGCGGCCGTGCGCGTCCGGCTTGAGGCGCGCGCCCATCGTGTCGGCATCGTCGGGGTGAATGTCGGCGCCAACAAGGATACGGGGGACCGCATTGCCGACTACACCGCCGGCATCGAGGCCTTCGCCGACCTTGCGTCGTTTTTCACCGTCAATATTTCCTCGCCGAACACGCCGGGCCTGCGGGACCTGCAAGCGCGTGCGGCTCTTTCCGAGCTTCTCTCAAGGGTGATGGAGGCACGCGATCTGGCTGCCGTTCGGCATGGACGCGCGGTGCCGGTCTTTCTCAAGATCGCGCCGGATGTCGACGAAGCGGAGCTCGACGATGTCGCGGCCGAAGTGCTCGCGGCGCGCGTCGACGGGCTGATCGTGTCGAACACCACGCTCGCCCGCAACGGGCTGACGGACCGCGCGGGAGCGGAACAGGCCGGGGGGCTGTCGGGGCGGCCCCTGTTTCGCCGGGCGACCGTTGCGCTTGCCCGCATGCGCCAGCGGGTCGGCCCGGAGCTTCCGATCATCGGGGTCGGCGGCATTGACAGCGGCGAGACCGCCTGGACCAAGATCACCGCCGGCGCCAACCTGATTCAGATCTACACCGGGATGGTCTACGAGGGGCCGGGACTGGTGCCGAATATCCTGCGGCATTTGTCGCAATGCCTCGACCGTCACGGGCTTTCATCGCTGAGCGAGGCTGTCGGCACAAACACCGACGCCTGGGCGCGGATCGATCCGGATGGCGACGTGTGAGAGGCGCCCGGCCCCAGACGGGATGGAAGCGGGCCTAATAGGCGCTTTCGACGTCGCCCATCTCCACATAGACCGACTTGATCTGGCTGTAGTGGGCGATCGCCGCATGGCCGTTCTCGCGGCCGATTCCGGACATCTTGTAGCCGCCGAAGGGCACTTCCGCCGGTGTCAGATTGTAGGTGTTGATCCAGCAGATGCCGGCCTGAAGGGCTGCGATCACCCGGTGGCCGCGCTTGAGGTCGCGGGTGAAGACGCCGGCGGCGAGGCCGAATTCCGTCGCATTGGCGCGGGCAATGGCTTCTTCCTCGGCTTCGAAGTCGAGCACGCACATCACGGGGCCGAAAATCTCCTCGCGCGCGATCGTCATGTGATCGACGACATCGGCGAAAACGGTCGGTTCGACGAAGAGCCCGTCGGGGAGGCCGTCGACGGTCGCCCGATTGCCGCCGCACACCAGCCGCGCCCCTTCTTCGACGCCCTTGTCGATATAGGCCATCACCTTGTCGAGCTGCGATGCCGAGACCAGCGGACCGGTGTCGACGCTCTCGTCCATCGGATCGCCCATTCGCGCGTTTGCCGTGCGCTCGGCGAGCCGGGCGAGGAAGGCCTCCTTGACGCCCTTTTGCACGAAGACGCGGGTGCCGTTGGAGCAGATCTGTCCGCTGGAATAGAAGTTGGCGTTGATGGCTGCCGAGACGGCGTTTTCCAGATCCGCATCGTCGAAGACGATCAGCGGCGACTTGCCGCCCAGTTCCAGCGTCACCTGCTTGAGCGTTTCGGCCGCCGTTGCCGCGATCCGCTTGCCGGTCGGGACCGATCCCGTCAGCGACACCTTGGCGACATCGGGGTGGGAGACGAGATGCGCGCCGGTCTCGCCGAAGCCCTGCACCACGTTGAAGACCCCGTCGGGCAGTCCGGCTTCCTTGAAGACCTCGGCGAGCTTGAGGGCTGAGAGCGGCGTGACCTCGGAGGGCTTGAACACCACCGCATTGCCGCAGGCGAGCGCGGGCGCCGCCTTCCAGCAGGCGATTTGCATCGGGTAGTTCCAGGCGCCGATGGCACCGACGACGCCGAGCGGCTCGCGGCGGGTGTAGGCGAAGGAGCCGCCAAGATCGATGTGCTCGCCGGTCAGCGTCGCCGCCAGTCCGCCGTAGTATTCCAGGCAGTCCGCGCCGGAGGCCGCATCCGCCACCAGCGTTTCCTGCAAGGGCTTGCCGGTGTCGAGTGTTTCCAGTTCCGAAAGCGCGCGGTTGCGCTCGCGCAGGATGTCGGCGGCGCGCCGCAGCACGCGGCCGCGTTCCACCGGCGGCGTCGCGGCCCAGACCTTGAAGCCGCTGCGCGCAGCGGCGACGGCGGCATTGACCGTTTCCGGGGTCGCGGCATTGAGCCGGGCGATCACCTCGCCGGTTGCCGGATAGCGGCTTTCCAGCAGGGTGCCTGCGGCGTCCTCAAACGGCTTGCCGTTGATGAAATGGGAGGCTGCGGGTTGGGCACGCATGGGCGTCTCCTTTCGGGTGTCGCGGGGCAGGTGTCGCGCGTCAGCGCTGCGACGTTTGCCAATCGGGGTGGATCCACGGCTGCCGGTTGCTGGCCGGCAGCGGCGTGCGACCAAGGATATGGTCGGCGATCTTCTCGCCCACCATGATCGACGGTCCGTTGAGATTGCCGTTGGTGATCTGCGGGAAGATCGAGCTGTCGGCCACCCGCAGGCCCTCCACTCCGATCACCTTGCCCTGCGGGTCGACCACGGCTTGCGGGTCGTCGGCATTCCCCATCCGGCAGGTGCCGCAAGGATGATAGGCGCTTTCGGCGTGCTCGCGGATGAAATCGTCGAGATCGGCATCGCTCTGTGCGCTTTCGCCCGGCTGGATCTCATGCCCGCGGAAGGGCGCGAAGGCCGCCTGGCCGAAGATCTCGCGGGTCAGGCGGATGGCGGTGCGGAACTCGTCCCAGTCGTCGGGATGCGACATGTAGTTGAACAGGATCGAGGGATCGGTGTCCGGATCGGCGGAGGTCAGCGCCACGCGGCCGCGCGACTTGGAGCGCATCGGCCCGACATGCGCCTGGAAGCCGTGACCCTCGGCCGCCGCCTTGCCGTCGTAGCGCACGGCGAAGGGCAGGAAATGATACTGGATGTCGGGATACTCGATGCCGGCGCGCGACCGGATGAAGGCACAAGCTTCGAAATGGTTCGAGGCGCCGAGACCCGTTCCGGTGAACAGCCACTGCGCGCCGATCAGAGCCTTGGAAACGAGGTTCCAGTGCTTGTAGAGTGTGATCGGCTGGGTGCAGGTCTGCTGGATGTAGAGTTCCAGATGGTCCTGCAGGTTCTGCCCCACGCCCGGCCGATGCGAGAGCGTTTCGATCCCGAGGTTTTGCAATGCCTCGCCGTCGCCGATTCCCGACAGCATCAAAAGGCGCGGCGAGTTGATCGCGGACGCCGAAACGATCACTTCCGCCGAGGCATGAGCCGTCTCGATCCCGTTTCCGCGCGTGAACTCCACGCCGGTCGCGCGGCCGTTTTCCATGACGACGCGACGGGCGTTGACGCCGGTGAGCAGGCGTACATTCTCGCGTTTCATCGCCGGCTTCAGATAGGCGTTCGCCGTCGACCAGCGGCGGCCGCGCCACACGGTCATCTCCATGTCGGCAAAGCCTTCCTGCTTCAGTCCGTTGTAGTCCGGCGTTGTCTCGTAGCCGGCCTGGTGGCCGGCTTTGATGAAGGCATCGTAGAGCGGGCTCCATTTGGTGCCGCGCGTGACATGCATCGGGCCGGAGGTGCCGCGCATGCCGCTTTCGCCCCCGTGCGAGGTCTCCATGCGCTCAAAGTAGGGGGCGACGTCGGCATAGGACCAGCCTTGCGCGCCTATTTCGGCCCAGGTGTCGAAATCGCGGGCGTGACCGCGCACATAGACCATGCCGTTGATCGATGAGGACCCGCCGATGACCTTGCCACGCGGCGTGGCGAGGCGACGTCCGCCCAGATGCGGTTCCGGATCGCTGGAAAAGCCCCAGTCGTAGCGGCTCATGTTCATCGGATAGCTGAGCGCGGCCGGCATCTGGATGAACGGGCCGACGTCGCTACCGCCCGCCTCAAGAATCAGAACGCGCGTATCCGGGTCTTCCGAAAGCCGATAGGCGAGGGCGGCGCCGGCGGATCCGGCACCGATCACGATATGCGTTGCCTCAAGCATTGGTCAGTCCGTGAGTTGGCGTTCCACATAGTCCTCGACGCGGCGAATGGCCGAGCGCGGCTGCGGCGGGCCGTCTGCGAAGACCCGTTGCAGCCACAAGCCGTCGATGAGCGCGGCGGTTCCCTCCGCCGCATTGCGGGCGCGGTCGCCGGGCAGAAGCGCGGCAAAGGCATGGGCCAGGTTCGAGACCAGGCGCCGGTGATAGATGCGCAGCAGGCGGCGGGTCTCGGTGTCGGTGCGCGCCTGCAGGTAGAAGGCGAGCCAGGCCGAGATCAATGCCGGCTGAAACTGTGTCGGGGCGAAACTTGCGCCGATCATCGCCGACAGCCGCGCGCGCGGTCCCACCGCCTTCGCCATTCGCGCTGTTGTCTCCCTGGAAAGGTCGAGCAGCAGCGAACGCATGGTGGCGTTCAGCAATCCGGCCTTGGAGCCGAAATAGTGATGCGCCAGCCCGCCCGAGACCCCGGCGCGACGGGCGATCTCCGCCATCGTCGCATCGCCGAATCCACGCACGTGGATTGTCTCCACCGTGGCGTCTATCAGCGCCTTGCGCCGGTGCACTTCCATTCCGATGCGCGGCATGAACGGATCCGTCTCCTGTCGGGCGCGCTTTGCCCTTGGACAGCAAGGAGTAATTTTGATTGATCGTTCAATCAACAAAAAAACGAGAAACGTGCGAGCATTTGCGCGACAGGGTCAAAAGTGCTTTGATGCGCCCACGCGAGCGGACCGCTGCGCAAGCGGCCCTGACCAGACTTGACCGGACGGCGAACCCGGTCCGGGGCTGCGGGTCGCAGACGATCGCCGGTGCCGCCAGGCATATCGGGTCCGCGCCGCTGACACATTATCATGGGGCCCGGCGCTCTTTTTCCGGGCAACAAATGGAGGACAGAACCAGATGAACACATTCGCTTTGCGCCTTGGCGCGGCAACCCTTGCCCTTGGCCTGACGGCCGGTGGCGCCTTCGCCGCCGAGGCCGACGCCTGCAAGGCCGTGCGCTTCTCCGACGTTGGCTGGACCGACATCACGGCAACGACAGCGGCGACTTCCGTGGTGCTCGATGCGCTTGGCTACGAGAGCGAGATCAAGATCCTCTCCGTGCCGGTGACCTACGCCTCGCTGAAGAACAAGGACATCGACGTCTTCCTCGGCAACTGGATGCCGACGATGGAAGCCGACATCAAGGCCTATCGCGAGGACGGCTCCGTGGAGACCGTGCGCGCGAATCTCGAGGGCGCGAAATACACGCTCGCGGTTCCGAAATACACCTATGACAAGGGTCTCAAGTCCTTCGCCGACATCGCGAAATTTCAGGACGAGCTCGACGGCAAGATCTACGGCATCGAGGCCGGCAATGACGGCAACCGCCTGATCATCGACATGATCGAGGGCGACCAGTTCGGTCTCGAGGGCTTCCAGATCGTGGAAAGCTCGGAAGCCGGCATGCTGTCGCAGGTCGCCCGTGCGACCAAGCGCGACGAGGACGTCGTCTTCCTCGGCTGGGCGCCGCATCCGATGAACGCCAACATCGAGATGGAGTATCTCGCCGGTGGCGACGATGTGTTCGGCCCGAACTATGGCGGCGCCACCGTCTACACCAACGTCCGCGCCGGTTATGGCGACGACTGCCCCAACGTCGGCAAGCTGCTCGACAATCTCGTCTTCTCGCTGGAAATGGAAAACGAGATCATGGGCGCCATTCTCAACGACGGCACCGATCCGGACAAGGCGGCCACCGCATGGCTGAAGGAGAACCCGGGCGTTCTCGATGCCTGGCTCGACGGCGTGACCACCTTCGACGGCAGCGAAGCGATGCCGGCCGTCAAGGGCGCGCTCGGGCTTTGATCCGTCTGGCATCGCCAGGCTGAGAACCGAACCGGGGCGTGGACCGCAGGAGGCCCGCGCCCCGGTTTTTCCGATACGAACGTTCGCAGGTTCGTGACGGCATGCCGCTGATGACGGCATTCCATCGCGGCGGCACAACCGGCAAGCACGAAAAGCGGGGGCAAGACACGCAGTGGAGTGGCTGACAGAACACAAACTGCCCATTGGAAACTGGGCGCAGACACTGGTCGACTGGCTCACGGACAATGCCTACTGGATCTTCGACGGGATCTCGGCGGACCTGGAAACGCTGATCGATGCGATCCTCTGGCTCCTGCAGACTCCGCATCCGCTGGTCGTCGTCGCGATAGCCGCGATGCTCGCCTATGCGGTGCGCCGCAAGCTCTCCTTCGCGCTCTTTGTCGGCCTGAGCCTGCTTTTCATCATCAACCAGGGCTATTGGGAAGAAACCACGGAAACCCTGTCGCTGGTGATCGCGGCAACGAGCGTGTGCATGATCATCGGCGTGCCGCTGGGCGTCGCCGCCGCGCATCGGCCGGCGCTTTTTGCCGCCATGCGCCCGGTGCTGGACCTGATGCAGACGATCCCCACCTTCGTCTATCTGATCCCGGCGCTGATCCTTTTCGGACTCGGCATGGTGCCGGGCCTGATCGCGACCGTCATCTTCGCCATTCCCGCGCCCATTCGGCTGACCCAGCTCGGCGTTTCCTCGACACCGACGCAACTGCTGGAGGCCGGCGAGGCCTTTGGCGCCACGAAGTCGCAACTCCTGTGGAAGGTGGAGCTTCCCTATGCGCTGCCGCAGATCATGGCGGGCCTGACCCAGACGATCATGTTGTCGCTCTCCATGGTGGTGATCGCAGCGCTTGTCGGCGCGGACGGGCTTGGCTTGCCGACGCTTCGCGCGCTCAATACGGTCAATATCGCCAAGGGCTTCGAGGTCGGCATTGCCATCGTGCTTGTGGCCATCGTGCTGGATCGGTTCTTCCGCCGGGATGAAAAGGGGCATGGCCAATGAGCGCGGCAGTCGTAACCTTCAAGGACGTCGACATCGTCTTCGGCGACAGGCCGGAAACCGCACTGCCGCTGGTGGACCAGGGCGTGTCGCGGGTGGATATCCAGGAACAGACCGGCCAGATCCTCGGGGTCGCGGGCGCGAGCTTCGACATTCGCGAGGGCGAGCTCATCGTGCTGATGGGCCTGTCGGGGTCGGGCAAGTCGACGCTGCTGCGCGCGGTCAACGGCCTGAACAAGGTGACGCGCGGCGAGGTCTGGGTGCAGAACGGCGATCATGCCGTCAATCCGTCCGCCTGTTCGCCGCAGGAGCTCAGGGCACTGAGGCGCAGCCGCATCGCCATGGTGTTCCAGCAGTTCGCCCTGCTGCCCTGGCGCAGCGTGCGCGACAATGTCGGCTTCGGGCTGGAGCTGTCCGGCATGGGGACCAAAGCGCGCAAGGAAAAGGTCGACGCCCAGCTGGAACTCGTCGGACTGGAGCAATGGGGCGACAAGTTCGTGCATGAGCTCTCCGGCGGCATGCAGCAGCGTGTCGGTCTGGCGCGCGCCTTTGCCACCGATGCGCCGGTTCTCCTGATGGACGAGCCGTTTTCCGCGCTCGATCCGCTGATCCGCGACCATTTGCAGGACGAGCTTCTGGCGCTTCAGGACAAGCTCGGCAAGACCATCGTCTTCGTCAGCCACGATCTGGACGAGGCCGCCAAGATCGGCTCGCGCATCGCCATAATGGAAGGCGGGCGGGTGATCCAGCTCGGCACTCCGCAGGAGATTGTGCGCAAGCCCGCGACCGATTACGTCGCCGAATTCGTGGCCCATATGAACCCGCTCGGCGTGTTGCGGGCCCGCGACATCATGCGGCCGCTGAACGGTGATGCGCCGGCGGTGGACGCTGCGCGCTGCGCGCCGAAAACGCCGGTGCGTGAGGTGATCGCACTCAAGCGCCAGGGAAGCGGCACGCTGGTGGTCGAGGAGGCCGGCGCGGCCATCGGTCTGATTGACGAGGCGGAGATCCTCGACTGCCTGCGCTGATGGATTTCTTCAGTTGCTTGCTGGAAAGGTCTCGGCCGCGCGCTTTTTCGAGATAGCCAGCAGCGTGAATCCGCGTGCGGCAATAAACAGCGAGAACGCCAGCCAAAGGCCGTGGTTTCCGAAGAGCGGGAAGAGCACCCAATAGGCGGCAAGAAACAGCGCCAGCGACACAAGCATCATGTTGCGCATGTCGCGCGACCAGGTGGCGCCGATGAAGACGCCGTCCATCTGGAAGGCGAGCACGCCAAGCAGTGGCATCGCCGCCGCCCAGGGCAGATAGATCGCGGCAACAGTGCGCACGTCTTCTGCCGTCGTCATGAAGTCGATCAGCGCCTGTCCGCCCGCGAAAAAGATCAGCGCGGCCAGGAGCGCCAGGACGAAGCCCCACAGGATGCTCAGCCGCACGGTCTTGTCGAAGGCGGGCCGGTAGCGTGCGCCCACCGCCTTGCCGGCGAGCTGTTCGGCCGCTGTTGCAAGCCCGTCGAGGAAAAAGCCGGAGATCATGAAGAATTTTTCCAGGATCGCATTGGCGGCCAGGATCGTGTCGCCCTGCACGGCGGAGCGTGAGGCGAAGAAGGCGAAGGCGAAAATCAGCGCGAAGGAGCGCACGAGAATGTCGCGGTTGAGCGCGACCATGCGCTTGAAGCGGGCCGGGTTGAAGATCCGCGCGCGCGACGGCCAGGCCCGGCCGCCGAGCGCACGCGCGGCGAGCAGCGCGCCTGCGACCGCCGTCGCCAGTTCGCTCAGCACGGTCGCGCCGGCGACGCCGGCCACCCCCCAGTCGAGATAGAGCACGAACCAGACGGAGAGCGCGATGTTGAGGCCGTTCAGGCCGGTTTGCAGCAAAAGCGCGGTCATCGACTGGCCGCGTCCGATGAACCAGCCGAGAAACGCGTAGTTCAGGAGCGCGACCGGCGCGGAGAGCGTGCGCACGGTGAAATAGCTGGCGGTTGCCGTCTTCACCTCTTCGCTGCCGCCCATCAGCCACAGGCCGGCGGAGAGGATCGGCACCTGCAGCGCCACCACGCAAAGCCCGAGCGCCAGCGCCAGAAGGCCGGCGCGAAACAGCACCGCGCGTTCTTCCTTTCCATCTCCCGCGCCCACCGCCTGCGCCGTCAGGCCGGTGGTGCCCGAGCGCAGGAAATTGAAACTGGCGAACACCAGATCGAACAGGATGCCGCCGAGCGCAATGCCGCCGAGCAGCGCCGCATCGCCCAACTGCCCGATGACGGCGGTATCGACCAGACCGAGCAGCGGCGTCGACAGATAGGCGAGCGTCATCGGCACCGCGATGGCGAGCACCGTACGGTTGGTCACGTCGAAGGGGCGAATGGCGGCACTGGCACGCACGGGAGATGGCTTTCGGACGGCGGGAATGAGGGCGGGGACGATCGAAGAATCGCGACGAAGACCCGTCGCACGCCGAAGGCTACCTGTCACACGCACGCACGCAATCGGAAACTCTCACGCTTTTGCCCGTGATCGGCATCTGCCGCAACGGCGCGGGGGATCGGTTGTGTGGCGAATGTGCCGCAGCACATCCGGTGGCTGACCGTCCGGGATTGCTCCTTGTAAATACGTGAGTGCTCACGTATATATCGCGCAATGATCCGTTATAAATCACGTATAGGAGTAAAATTCATGGAAACGCTTGCGTTTTCCCTCATGGATGTTGCGAGCCTCTTGGAAAAGCGGTTCGACCGATCCCTGTCCGCCGTCCGTGGTGTCAGTCTGGGCGAATACCGGCTGTTGCGCAGCCTCTCGGCGTTTCCGCAGGCACGCGCCACCCGCGTCGATCTTGCGCGTGCGGTGGGGCTGACCCCTTCCGCGGTAACGCGCGCCTTGAAGCCGCTGGAAAAGCTCGGCTTCGTGACGACGGAAAAGAGCGACCGCGACGCGCGTCAGAGTCTCGCCAAACTGGCGCCGGCGGGCGAGACCCTGTTGAGCGACGCGGCCGGCGTTGTCGCGGATGTGGCGGCGGGTCTGCCGCAGACCACGGTCACCGTGGAACAGCTTGATGCGCTCTATCGCGGGCTCGGCGGCCAGTCGCGGCAGAAGTCCGAAGTGGCCGCATAGACGGGCGATGCGCACCGCCCCCGCGCCCGCCGGAGGTGCTGCAAAGCTCACGCACCTTCGGCGGGTCTGCGCGCCTTCGGCTATGTCTTGGGGCGGTAGTCGCGCGGATCCAGACAGGCGTCATAGACTTCGCGGGAAATCGGCAGCCAGTCGGTCTGCTCGATGCCGCGCGTTTTGTGGCGGGGGTTTTCGGGAAAGGCGGAGGCGATCTTGATCCAGCGGTTCTGCTCGCTTGCGATTCTCCTAAGCTCGATGGCGGCTTCGGAAAGGTCCTGATCCTGGGAGAAGACCAGCGCGACATCATAGGCCTTGTCCTGGGCAAGGCGAATGACGTCGAGGGCAATGCGGATGTCTATGCCCTTCTCGTCGCCGACAACGAAGCTGTGCTTCTTGCCATCGGGCAGGCGCACCGTCTTTGTGCGGTAGCGCAGCGCGCGGGTGTGAACATGTACGCCCTCGCGGCCCATCTGCGCACCCTTTGCCACCCAGAAGTGGTTCCAGAAGGCGTTGTCCTTTGCATCCGGAACGCCGGTGTAGAAGCGCACGGCCTCAAGCTCCCAGCCTTGGGCCTCGCACACCGCTTTTGCCAGTTTCCTGACGTTGTAGTTGGGGTAGCGATGCCCGAAGCTGGCCTTGGCGGAATGAAAAAGGTTCTGCCCGTCGACAAACGCGATGGCCCGAATGGGGGAGGGAGGCTGCATGGCTCGGCCCTGACGACGCGCTCGGCCCGCGGTCGGATCAGCCCGCCTGCCTGTCCGCCTACCTGTGCGGATGCTCCGGGCTCGCGAAAAAATAACCCCGCCGGAGGCCTTTCAGCGTGTCCGACGGGGATCATACATGATCTCAATATCGGATTTTCTACCGTGGAAATCAAGTGTCGCGCGAAGCGAAAGGCACTTTGGCGTGCTTGCCCTCCGCCCGCCTCGCGCCATATCCGGAAGCGGTTTTCCCGCCAGCACTCACCCTTGCGTCAGGTCTTGCGTTTCATGTCCCTTGCCGTCGTTCATCATCCCGCATTCTGCGCCGAGATCCCGGCGAACCATCGGTTTCCGATGAACAAGTTCCGCCGTGTCGCGGAGGTTCTGGTGGAAGAGGGAATCGTTGTGCCCGGCGGCTTTCATCAGCCTGTGCCCGCGCCGGCCGCATGGGTGGCGCTTGCGCATGACCGGGCCTATGTCGACCAGGTGTTTTCGGCAAATGTCCCGGCGCCGGTCGCGCGCGAGATTGGCCTGCCGATGAGCGAGGCCGTCGGCTTTCGCGCACGTTGCGCCACGGCAGGAACGGTGCTGACGGCAAATCTCGCGCTGGAGCATGGTATTGCCTGCAACACGGCCGGCGGGAGCCACCACGCGCGCAAGCTCCACGGTGCGGGGTTCTGCGTTTTCAACGATGTCGCGGTCGCCATCCGTCTGTTGATGGCCGACGGCGCGATCCGGCGCGCGATGGTCGTCGACCTCGACGTGCATCAGGGCGACGGAACGGCACAGATCTTCACCGACGACCCGGCCGTCTTCACCCTTTCGGTGCACGCAAGGCGCAACTATCCGGTTCGCAAAGTCGCCTCGACGCTTGATATCGCGTTGGAGGACGGTCTGGGCGATGCCGCCTATCTGGAGGTGCTCGCCGCCAGCCTGCCGCAGGCGCTCGCCTCCTACCGGCCGGACATCGTGTTCTTCAACGCCGGCGTCGATCCGCATGAAGATGACCGGCTCGGTCGTCTGTCGCTCAGCGACGAAGGGCTTGAGGCGCGCGACCGCTTCGTCATCCGTACGGTGCGTGCGGCCGGCATTCCGCTCGCCGGCGTGCTTGGCGGCGGCTATCTGGCCGACATCGACCGGCTGGCGCGCCGCCACGCCACGCTGCACCGCGTGGCGGCCGAGTTCGCCTGAGCGGCTTCGTTTCTAGTCGCGGCGGCCAAGGCTCAGCAGCCTGAGCACCACCCACACCGGAATCACCACGAGTGCGCCGAGCACGAAATAACTGCCCAAGCGTCCGAGCGCCTCGAAGCCCATGTTCCAGAGCCGCTCGATGAAGCCGATCAGCCCGTCGAACAGGTCGAGCGGGTGCAGGTTGAGCGCCGAGAGCAGCACGCCGACCACGAAGGACAGGAAGATCAGCTTGATCAGCACGCGTCCGGGACTGTCTCCGAGGAAGCGGGAGAATGAGCGGTTCGACATTGAGAGGGCATCCTTGCGTTCGTCATGAAATGGGACAGGTCAGGTGCTGGCGATCGCGACCAGCGTATCGGTTGCGTCGATGCGCGCCAGGGCATCCGCATAGGCCTCGCCGAGCGCTGGCGTCTCGAAAGCGGCAAGCGTCGTGCGGTGACCGCCGGGCTCTCCCCTGGAAAGCCAGGTGAGGTGATTGGCAAGACCGTAGCGCTGCACACCCGCGATCTGGATGTCGCGAAAGCCGGCGTCGGCGAGGAACAGACGCAAGGACTCGCGCGTGTGCAGAACGAGGTGCTGGGACCAAAGCGTGAAGGCGAGGAAGGCGCGCGACCCGAGCGGCTCGATCAGCATGTCGCGCGCATGCGGAACCTCCACGACAATGCGGCCCTTGCCGTCCGGTTTCAGGCAATCCCGGATCTCGGCAAGCGTCGTGGCGGGGTCCGGCAGATGCTCCAGCACATGGAACAGGAAGACGGTGTCGAAGCTGCCCGGCGCGTCGTCCAGACTTTCGTGACAGGCAATCCGGGACGCATTGAGCGCGACGCGGCGGTCGTCCTGCAGTTCGATCCCGCAGGCGCTGCCGGCAAGCGGTGCCGCTTCCTTGAGGAAGGAGCCTGCGCCGCAACCGAAATCGCAGATGTCGCGCCCAGTGATGAACGCGCGGTGGTCGGCCAGCCGGCGCTCTGTGTCTGCAATGTCCTCAAGCGAGGGCGGCGGGGTTGCGCCGGTCGGTTCGGCACGGTCGCGATAGGCGCCGCTGCGGTATTCCGCATCGCCCGCATAGTGGCCGTCAATGAAGATCACGCCGCTGACGCGGTCGCGGTGGACGGTCAGAGGGTCGACATCGCGGGTGCGGGTTGCCAGAACCTCCAGACGGTCCTCGCGGATGGCGCCGGTGCGCAGGAGCGTGTCGCGGATCCGGTTGGATGGCATGATGGCGCTCTGGTGTCCTTGCACGGGGCTTCCCCGATTGGCGATGGTGCGAATGTAGGGGCTCGGCCGCGTCAGGCCAACCGCTTTGCCGGTGTGTGGCTGCGGCCCGACCCGGGCGGCCTTCCTTATGCCGCATTGGGTTGGGAGACCCCTTGAGAAACGGAGCGTAATGCTGTGTTATCGCGATCCCGCCCCGATGTGCATGACCGAAGTCCAAGGACCCGCTATTCGCATGACTCTCGCAGGACACCGCGCCATCGCCTTTCGCCTCTTTGTCGTTCTGCTCGCCATCCTGGGAATGGGCGGGGCGTTGTCGGCGCAAGGTGACAAGCCGTCGATCGCCGGGGAATGGCAGATTGCCGCACTGGCGACCGCCAACGGCGCGCTGGTCGATCTTGACGCCGCCCTTGTCCGCAAGACGGAAGTGGTCATCGACCGGCACGGCCTCTGGGCCGCATCCGCCGGCTGCAACCGGCTTCGCGGAACGCTGGAGCAATCCGGGCGGGCGCTGTCGGTATCGGAACGCGTGATGGCGACGAAGATGGCCTGCGCGGGCCCCTCCGGCGATCTCGAGCAACGCTTCTTGCGCTATTTCCCCCGCGCCGTCGAGGTTGACGGAATGGACAAGAGACTGCTTCTGCGCGATGCCGGCGGCGCCGTGGTCGTGCTGCTGGTCGGCAAGGACTGACGCCAGGCGGCGTTGGGCGGAATTCCAGTTTCCCGTTTTTGCGACGACAAAGGGCGGCACGCGGCCGCCCTTTGTGGTTTCGGCTTTGGCGGGAGGCTCAGGCGGCGTCCTTTTCCGCCGGACGATCCGGTGCGAAGCGGTCGTAGAAGCGCGCATCGGTCTTTGCCATCTCGCGCAAGAGCCGGTTCGCCTTGAAGCGTGGTCCCCACTTCTTGGTGAACCTGCGGCAGATGTCGACGAAGCGGGCCGTGCCCATGCCGTCGATGTAGGAGATCGTGCCGCCTGTGAAGGGCGCGAAGCCGAAGCCCAGGATCGAGCCGACATCCGCCTCGCGCACGTCCGTCAGGCAGTTTTCCTCGAAGATGCGCGCTGTTTCCAGCGCCTGCATCACCAGGAAGCGCTGCTTGATCTCGTCCAGATTGAAGCTTTCCGCCGGTTTGGGCTTGCCGACTACGTCGGGGATGCCGGGCCACAGGGTCTTTTCCCGGCCCTGATAGTCGTAGAAGCCCTTGCCGTTCTTGCGCCCGAAGCGCTCGCGTTTGACCACCATTTCTTCCAGGATGTTGTCGAGGGGGCCTTCCACGTATTTGACGCCGAGGTCGGTGCGTGTGGCAGACACGATCTTCCACGCCAGATCCAGCGCCACCTCGTCGCCGAGCGACAGCGGCCCGACCGGCATGCCGGCCATGCGGCCCGCCGTCTCGATCATCGCCGCGGGAACGCCGTCGGCCAGCATCATTAGCCCCTCGCGGATATAGGTCATGACGACGCGCGAAGTGTAGAAGCCGCGCGAATCGTTCACCACGATCGGCGTCTTCTTGATCGCCTTGATATAGTCGAGCGCCATGGCGAGCGCGCGCTCGCCGGTCTTCTTGCCGAGGATCACCTCCACCAGCATCATCTTGTCGACCGGCGAGAAGAAATGGATGCCGATGAAGTTTTTCGGCCGTTTGGAGGCTTCCGCCAGCGAGGTGATCGGCAGGGTCGAGGTGTTGGAGGCAAAGATCGCCCGCGACTTCAGCACGGCTTCGGCCTGTTCCGTCACGCCTTTCTTGATGCTGCGCTCCTCGAACACCGCCTCGATCACCAGGTCGCAATCGGCAAGCCGCTCGTAGTCGGTGGTCGCCTCGATGCGGGCAAGCAGCTTTTCCTTGTCGCCCTCTTGCGCCTTGCCGCGCTTGATCGCCTTGGTCATCAACTCGTCGGAATGGCCTTTGCCCTTGTCGGCGGCGGTCTGCTCGCGGTCGATCAACACCACGTCGATGCCGGCGCGCGCGGAGACATAGGCGATGCCCGCGCCCATGAACCCCGCGCCCAGAATGCCGACCTTCCTGATCTTGTTGGGTTTAATTCCTTCGGGCCGGCGCGCGCCCTTGTTCAGTTCCTGCATGGAGACGAACAGCGAGCGGATCATGCTGGCGGCTTCCGGCGTCTGCAGCACATGCGCGAAATAGCGGCTTTCCACCGTCAGCGCCTGGTCCATCGGCATTTGCAGCCCCTCGTAGACCGACTGCATGATGCCGCGCGCACCCGGATAGTTGTCATGGGTCTCGCGCCGATAGATCGCGTTGGCCGCCGGCCAGAACTGGAAGCCGGCGGGCGAGTAGATCGGCCCGTTCGGCAGCTTGAAGCCCTTCTTGTCCCAAGGTTTGACCGGGTCGACGCCGGCCTTGAGCATCTTGAGCGCGGTGGCGACGAGTTTCTTCGCCGGGGCGGTCTCGTCGATGAGTTTCAGCGCCTTCGCCTTGTCCGCGTTGAGCGTGCGGCCCTGCAGCAGGAACTGCAGCCCCTGCTGCGCGTCCGCCATTCGCATCACGCGCTGCGTGCCGCCGGCGCCCGGAAAGAGGCCGACCTTGACCTCCGGCAGCGCCATCTTGAAGGCGTCCTCCTCGGCGGCCACGCGCGCGTGGCAGGCAAGCGCCAGCTCCGTCGCTCCGCCCATGCAGGTGCCGTTGATCGCTGCGACAAAGGGTTTGCCGCAGGTTTCCAGCTTGCGGAAGATCTGCGACAGCCGCCGCGAGCCGTCGAACAGAAGCCGGGCCGCACCTTCCGGGTCTTTCGCGCGCTTGGCGTGGTAGTCGCTGAGCAGCCCTTCCATCATGGTGAGATCGGCGCCGCCGGAAAACGCCGGCTTGCCGGACGTGATCACCGCACCGGTGATCTTGTCGTCGCCGGCGACCGCATCGATCAGCGCATCCAACTCGTCCATCACGCCAAGATCGATGACGTTCATCGACTTTCCCGGCATGTCCCATGTGATCAGGGCGATGCCGTCGGCGTGCGTTTCGATCGAGAAATTCGTGTAAGCCATCTTGGCCTCCTGGGCTCAGTAGGGCGTGCCGTCCTTGCGGGTGAAATGGTGTCCGGTCGCGTCGCGCCGATAGTCGAGGTCGTGATCGGGATAATGCGCGTGCTCTTCTTCCGCGCGGCTGCCGACTTCCAGATAGACAACGTCGCAGGCGGATCGGTTCAAGAGTTGGTGGGCGACGTCGTTGCCGGCCTTGAAGGTGGCCGCTTCGCCGGCGGAAAGCTGCGTTTCCGTGTCGTTTTCGACCAGCGTTGCCTCGCCCTCCAGGATGAAGACGAACTCGTCCTCGTTCTCGTGCCAGTGTTTCAGAGAGGAAATCGCGCCCGGCGCCAGTCGCGTCAGGTTGACGCCGAAACGGGCGAGGCCGCCGGCATTTCCCAGCGCCCGTTTGGCTCGCCCCTCGGTGAGCGCGGCGAAGGGCGCGGGATAGATGGTCATCGTCTTCGCCGGGATCGCGTCAATGTCGATCTTGGGCATCGTCGGTCTCCTCACCATTCCGCCGGAACGTTGTTGTGCTGCCCGTTATGGAAAACGAGGCGGAGTAAGAAAGTTTCAATTTCCCACGACTAGTTTCAAGAACTGGAACCGGCGTGGACATGAATTTTCGGGCGGCTCATGACTGATTCTTGCGAAGGGTGCCGAAACGGTGTTCGGCTGGATTTCGATTTCACGATGGCGTTCCAGCCGATCGTCGATCTGGGGTCCGGGCGCGTCTGGGGCTACGAGGCGCTGGTGCGCGGTCTCGACGGGCAGTCCGCTTGCGAGATCCTGTCGAAGGTCACGCCCGAAAACCGCTATCGTTTCGACCAGGCCTGCCGGGTGAAGGCGATCGAACTGGCCGCCGGGCTTTTCCCCGACGACACCACACGGCTGTCGATCAACTTCATGCCGAACGCCGTCTACGATCCGGCCGCCTGCATTCGCACCACGCTGCTTGCCGCCGGCCGCGCCGGTTTCGCGCTCGACCGGATCATGTTCGAATTCACCGAAAACGAGCCGATGATCGACACCAAGCATGTCGAGGGCATCATCGCCGAATACAGGCGCCGCGGCTTCATCACAGCGATCGACGATTTCGGTGCCGGCTATGCCGGTCTCAAGCTTCTCGCCAATTTCCAGCCCGACCTCGTCAAGATCGACATGGATCTGGTGCGTGACATCGATACAAGCCCGGCGCGTCAGGCGATCGTCGCCGGCATCATGGGCATCTGCCGGCAACTCGACATCACGGTTCTCGCCGAGGGTATCGAGACAGAGGCGGAGCTTACGGTGCTTCGGGCCGCCGGCGTTTCGCTCGCGCAGGGGTATTATCTGGCCCGACCCGCGCTCACAGCCCTTCCTCCCGTCGACGACTTGATGAGCGTTCGGGTCGCCTGAAGGCATTCCTGAATTCACCCGAAGACCGGACATCATTGCACTCACACCCGCTCGATGATCGTCGCCGTGCCCATGCCGGCGCCGATGCACAGCGTCACGAGTGCCGTGTTCAGGTCGCGCCGCTCCAGTTCGTCGAGCACGGTTCCGAGAATCATCGCGCCAGTCGCGCCCAGCGGATGGCCCATGGCGATCGCGCCGCCGTTGACGTTGACCACCGCGGGATCGAGATCGAACGCCTGCCGGTAGCGCAGTACCACCGAGGCGAAAGCCTCGTTGATCTCGAAGAGATCGATATCCGACATTTTCATCTTTGCCGAGGCCAGCAGCTTTTCGGTCACGTCGACCGGGCCGGTCAGCATCAGCGCCGGATCCGACCCGATGTTGGCGAAGGCCTTGATCCGCGCGCGCGGCTTCAGCCCCGCCTTGCGTCCGGCCTTGCGGTTGCCGATCAGGATGGCGGCGGCGCCATCGACGATGCCCGATGAATTGCCGGCGTGATGCACATGGCGGATGCGCTCGATCTCGGGATGCGCCTGGATCGCGACGGCATCGAAACCGCCCATCGACCCCATGATCTCGAAGGAGGCGTTTAGCGAGGCGAGCGACTGCATGTCGGTGTCCGACCGCATGTGCTCGTCGCGGGCGAGGATCGTCAGGCCGTTGATGTCGCGCACCGGCACCACGGATGCGCCGAAATAGCCCTTTTCCCAGGCGGCGGCCGCCCGCTGCTGGCTTTCCACCGCATAGGCGTCGACGTCGTCGCGCGAGAAGCCGTATTTCGTCGCGATCAGGTCGGCGGAGACGCCCTGCGGCATGAAGTAGGAGGGCAGGGCGACCTGCGGATCGACCGGCCACGCGCCGCCGCTGGCGCCGATGCCGATGCGGCTCATCGATTCCGCGCCGCCGGCGATCACCAGGTTGTGCTGGCCGCTCATCACCTGCGAGGCGCCGAAATTCACCGCGTCGAGGCCCGAGGCGCAGAAGCGGTTGATCTGGATGCCGGGGACGCTCGCGTCATAGCCGGCAGCGAAGACGGCCGCGCGGGCGATGTCGCCGCCGGCCTCGCCGATGGGATCGACACATCCGAGCACCACGTCGTCGACCAGCCTCGTGTCGAGATCGTTTCTCGCGCGCAGCGCCTCCAGCGGCTGCGCCGCCAGCCGGACGGCCGGTACTTCATAAAGAGCGCCGTCCTTCTTGCCGCGCCCGCGCGGCGTGCGGACGTGATCGAAAATCAATGCGTCGGCCATGGAAGTCTCCTTGCCTTTTACAATTCGGATGCGTCTCGGACGTCCGTCACTGGAGGCTGCGCGCGATCAGCACCTTCATGATCTCGTTGGTTCCCGCGTAGATGCGTTGCACGCGGGCGTCCGCGAACAGGCGGGAAATCGGGTATTCGGTCATGTAGCCGTAGCCGCCGAAGAACTGGAGGCATTCGTCCATCACCTTCATCTGAAGGTCGGTGCACCAGTATTTGGCCATCGAGGCGGTCACACTGTCGAGCTTGCCCTCGACGAGCTTGGCGATGCAGTCATTGACGAAAACCTGCCCGATGGTGGCTTCCGTCTTGAGCTCGGCCAGCTTGAACTGGGTGTTCTGGAAATCGAGCACCCGTTTGCCGAAGGCCTTGCGCTCCTTGACGTAGTCGAGCGTGAGCGCCAGCGCCCGTTCGACCGCCGCCATCGCCTGCACGGCGACCAGCAGGCGTTCCTGCGGAAGCTGTTCCATCAGTTGATAGAACCCCTGGCCCTCCTCGCTGCCGAGCAGCGCATCGGCGGGAACCCGCACATCGTCGAAGAAAAGCTCCGAGGTGTCGTTGCCCTTGAAGCCGAGCTTGTCGAGATTGCGGCCGCGCCGGAACCCCTCGACCTTGTCGGTCTCCACCACGAAAAGCGATACGCCCTTGGCGCCGACCTTCGGATCGGTCTTGGCGACGACGACGATCAGATTGGCGAGCTGCCCGTTGGTGATGAAGGTCTTGGAGCCGTTGATCACATAGTGGTTGCCGTCGCGCACGGCGCTCGTCTTGACCGCCTGTAGGTCGGAGCCGGCGCCTGGTTCCGTCATGGCGATGGCGCCGACCAATTCGCCGGAGACGAGACCCGGCAGCCAGCGGGCCTTCTGCTCGTCCGATCCGTAATGCGCGATGTAGGGGGCGACGATCGCGGAATGCAGCGCGATGCCGAAATGGTCGAGACCCTCGAGGCCGAGACGGCGGATGATCACCGATTCATGCGCGAAGGTGCCGCCGGCCGCACCATACTCCTCCGGCATCGCCGGGCAGAGGAAACCGCCGGCGCCGGTCGCCTTCCAGGCATCGCGGGTGACGCTGCCCGCCTCGACCCACTCCTCATAGTCGGGCGCGATCTCGCGTTCGAGAAAACGGATGAAGGCATCGTCGAGCATGGTCAGCTCGTCGTCCATCCAGTCCGGCGGTGCGACATTCAAAACAGTCACGCAAGTCTCCTCCCCTGGCGTGGTGGGCGTGTCGCGGCGGATTGCCGCGCGCCCTGTGTTCCGTGTCGTTCGCGCGTCTTCTGGCGGACGCGATCAAAACGCTTCGGCGTCGAGCCCCATCATCGTGTCCGCGCCGGCGGAAACGCGGGCGAGCCGCAAGCTGGTCTCCGGCATGTGGCGTTCCATGAAGTGCTTCGCCAGTGTCAGTTTCGTCTCGTGGAAGGCGGCGTCGTCGGTCTCGCCGGCGGCAAGGGCCTTGGCGGAGGCCTTGGCCATGCGGGCCGACATGTAGCCGAGCGCGACGATGCCGAAGAGATGCATGTAGTCGGTCGAGCCGGCGCCGGCATTGTCGGGCTTCGCCATGGCGTTGTTCATGAACCACATGGTCGCCGCCTGCAGGTCGTCGAGACCGGCCTTGAGCGGGGGAAGCAGCGGCGCGAGCGCTTCCTCGTTCTTGTTGTCCTTCAGGAAGGCGCCGACCTCGTTGAAAAAAGCCATCACCGCGCGGCCGCCGTCCTTCGGCAACTTGCGGCCGACCAGATCCAGCGCCTGGATGCCGTTTGCACCCTCGTAGATCATGGCGATACGGGCATCGCGCACGAATTGCGACATGCCCCATTCCTCGATATAGCCGTGCCCGCCGAGCATCTGTTGTGCCGCGACCGTGTTGTCGAAACCGACATCCGTCAGCACGCCTTTGATCACCGGCGTCATCAGCCCCATGTGATCGTCCGCGGCCTGGCGCTCGCCCGCGTCGTCCGAACGATGGGCGATATCGGACTGCAGCGCGGTCCAAAGCACCAGCGCCCGTGCCGCCTCGTTGAAGGCGCGGATCGACATCAGCGTTCGCCGCACGTCCGGGTGCACGATGATCGGATCGGCCTTGTCGTTCGGGTTCTTCGGCCCCGAAAGCGCCCGCCCCTGGATGCGCTCGCGCGCATAGGCGGCGGCGTTTTGATAGGCGACTTCCGACTGTCCCAGACCCTGCACCCCGACGGCGAGCCGCGCCTCGTTCATCATCACGAACATGGCGGCGAGCCCCCGATTCTCCTCGCCGACGAGCCAGCCGGTGGCGCCGTCGTAGTTCATCACGCAGGTGGCGTTGCCGTGAATGCCCATCTTTTCTTCCAGCGAGCCGCAGGAGACCGCGTTGCGCTCGCCCGGCTCGCCGTTTTCATCCGGCAGGAACTTCGGGGCGACGAAAAGCGAGATGCCCTTGGTGCCTTCCGGCGCGCCCTCGATGCGGGCGAGCACCAGATGGACGATGTTCGACGTCATGTCGTGCTCGCCGGCGGAAATGAAGATCTTCTGGCCCGTGATCTTGTAGCTGCCGTCGCCGTTCGGCACGGCCTTGGTCTTGATCATGCCGAGATCGGTGCCGCAATGCGGCTCCGTCAGGTTCATCGTGCCGGACCAGTCGCCGGAGGCGAGTTTGGGGAGATAGAGCGCCTTCTGCTCTTCGGAGGCATGCTCGACAAGGGCCGCCGCCGCGCCCTGCGACAGGCCGGGGTACATGCCCCAGGCGAGATTGGCGGCCGACATGAACTCCTGGATGATGGTGTTCAGCGTCGTCGGCAGGCCCTGGCCGCCGAATTCCTCCGGCATCGACAGGGCGATCCAGCCGTTTTCGGTATAGGTGCGATAGGCGTTCTTGAAACCGGCCGGCGTCGTCACCGAGCCATCGTCGTGGCGGGTGCAGCCCTCGCGGTCGCCGGAGACGTTGATCGGCGTCAACACCTCCTCGCAAAAGCGCGCACCTTCGCCGAGAATCGCCTCGATCAGGTCCGGCGTCGCCTCGCCGAAGCCCGGCAGGTTGCCGTGGCGCTGGAAGTCCAGCACATCGTTGAGCAGGAAAGTCACATCCTTCACTGGGGCTGTGTAGCTCGGCATGGCATTGCCTCCCGGTCCAATTGTCGATCTCGGCTGCGGCCTGCCCGGCAGATCCGCACCTGACGTTTCCGTAAACGTCACCTCGGGCTCTTTATAGGGCCGTGTCCGCGACGGAGCAAGACGTGTCCTCGCGGCAGCATGCGCTTATTTTCTCGAAATCCGGCCAGCTTTGTTGCAATACGCGTCAAAATTGATCGCGAAATTGGCAAATTTGATCTCGAAATTTACGAAGTTGACGCGAATTGCATCCGCTCCGCAGAAATTGACAATGTCTCGGTGGCGGGGACACCCCGTGCAAGGGGAGGGGACAAGTCGCATGAGCGGCGGTGGCGGAGAGACGAGGGGCCCCCGTGCGGCGGCCGCGATTATCCCCGTCCGGGCCGGAGCGGTGCCGGTTGCGAGCGACGAGGGGGGAGGCTACAGGCGGATCACTCCGCCGGTTCGCTTTCCTTGTGCTTCAGCATGCCGGAGACGATCTCGACGGTGCGGCCGAGTTCCTCGATCGCCTGGTCGATGTCGCGGCGCTGATCGACCAGCACGTCGATCTGGCCCTGGAAGCGCGACAGCGCCACGCGCAACTGCGTCACCTGACCGTCGCGCAGATCGTAGAGGTCCAGCATGTCCCGGATTTCCGCCAGCGAGAAGCCGACGCGCTTGCCCATCAGAACAAGTTTGAGGCGCGCGCGGTCGCGGCGCGTGTAGACCCGGTTCATGCCGTCGCGGCGCGGGTTGATCAGGCCGCGGTCCTCATAGAAGCGCAGCGTCCGCAGTGTGACGCCAAACTCCTTGGCGAGATCGCCGATGGTGAAGAGCGTCTTCTTGGTCGAATCGTCCTTGGCGGCGACCGCCTCGACGATGTCGTTGTTGACCGAAAGCGCTTCGCTCATGCCGTATTCCTGTCTTGCCTGAAGAGCCGGGGTGCCGGTCCCGAAGGGGCGGCGCGGCCTTTGGTCATCCGCCGGTGCCCGACGCATGACAGTACGTAACCTCAGGCTTCCGAATATCTTCCGTAAACGTAAGCGTCAAGGTTCATCGCGTCCGGAACCGGGGCGTTCATCGCTGGCGCCGGAATATCTTCATCTTTGGTTAACCATGTAATTTTGGCGCTTAACCAGGTGTTTACCATAACCGGTGAGAGTTTGACTCCAGGTCGTCGCGCTGCCGGATGGCGTTTGGCGAAATGGATGAAGAAGACTGTGCGCGTCGAGAGGCGCTCCGTATCGGGTGAAGAGGCCCCTAGCATGTCCTGGACAGCGCGTTATCGCACCCCCCGCGGCACACAGCCGGACACAGACCCCCGCTACAGCGCGGAGGGCGCCGACGATGCGTGGTATGAACCGCATCATCGGGCTCCGGCCTGGCGCGGCGCTTCGGAGCCGCCCCCGTCTGCGCCACATCCGGGCCGGGCCCGTGCGCAGGAACAGCTGAGCGAGGTCGCCGACGCCCTGGAGCGGTTGATGGATCCCGCCGCCGCAGGGCATGACACGGCGCCGCAAACCGCTCCCAATCGTCAGTCCCGCCGTGCCGCCGCCGCTCGTGCGCGCTCCGCGCAGCGCCCGGCCCCGGCGGGTGATGCCGGCCCCAACTCCGTCGACGACGCCCGCACCAGCCGCATCGAGGCGGTGCTGGGAGCGCTCGACCGGCTCGACCGTCGCGTCGAGGACCTTTCGCATACCGCTCACGCCCAGCAGGTTGAAGACGAGGAGCCGGCGCGTCCTGTCCGCCACGCGCGTCAGCCCTCGCGCTTCGTGCCGGACTACGGACCCGGCGGCATCGACGGCTATGCTCCGGCGGCCCCCTCAAGGGGACGCCATGCGCCCGCCTATCATGATGCCGCACCGGCCTACGACGCGTATGACGCCGATCCGCGCGACCTTCGGGCAAGTGCTGCGCCGCAGCGTTCGCCCATCGGCGATGCCTCGGAACTGGGTGAGGAACTGCGTCCCCTGTTCAACGATCTCGCCCGCCGCATCGACGAAGCCAACGATCCGCGCGACGAAGCCCTCGCCACCATGCGTCGCGACATCGGAGATCTGCGCTCCGCGCTTGTGGACTCGCTGCGTGCAGAACGCAATCGCCCGCCCGCCCGCGACAGCGGCGAGATCCGCCGTCTGTCCGAGGCGGTTGAGCGGATGCGCACCGACCGCTCCGACATGCGCCTGTCGCGCGAGATGCGCGCCGAGATCTCGGACCTGCGCGCGCTGATCGGCCAGTCCAATGTCGACGGCATGCTGAAGTCGCTGGAAAGCGGCTATGCGCATCTCGTCCAGCGTCTCGACGAACTGGCCCGCGACCGCGCCGAACCGCGTCTTCTGGAAGACCTCGGCCAGCGGCTGATGGAGATCGAGGACGCTTTTCGCGTGGTGCCGCGCGCCGACCAGCTGGTCGCGCTCGACGACCGGGTCGCCGATATCGGTCACCGGGTCGAAGAACTTGTGCGCCGGTCCGGCGGTGAGGATGTTGCGGCGCTTCGCGGCGAAATCCGGGCCGTGCGCGAACTGGTCGAACGCATCGATGTCCAGGATCTTCTTGGCGGGATCGACGAGCGTCTGTCCGCGCTGTCGGTTCGTTTCGATGCGATCGAGCGGCTCGCGGACGGGCAGCGCGCCATCGAGGGCCGGCTGGAGGCGATGGAAACCCGCGCGCCCCAGGCCGGGGCCGTGGACCGCCTCAACGACCGTCTCGAGCAGATTGCCGGAATGCTGGCCGATGACCGTGCCGAGCGCGCCGCCGCACCCGATCCGAGGCTCGAGGAGCACCTCGGCGAAATCGCCGGCCGGCTGAAGCGCATCGAGAACGCGCGGCAGATGCCGCCGAGCTACGACGCGGCCTTTACGCTTCTGGAAAAGCGTCTCGCCGCCATCGATGGCAAGATCGACGCTCTCGACCGGCCCGGCACCGTGACGCTGAACGCGGGTGGCAATGAGGCGTCCATCGAGGCTGATCTCATTTCGCGGCTGGAAGGCGGTATCGCGCGCCTCAACGAGCGCATGGAAAGTGCCGGCGCTCCCGCGCAGGGCGAGGACCTCTCCACGCTGCATCAGGAGATCGCCTCGCTGCGTGACCAACTGTCGGCAGCGCCTGCAACGGCGCAGCTGGAAGCCCAGTTGCGCGATCTCTCGGAGGCCATCAATCGGGAGTCGCCGGGGGATGACGGCGCCGCACTCTCCCTGATCGAAGACAAGATTTCAGCGCTTGCCGAAAAGCTCGATGCGGCCGAGCACGGCTTCTCGCGGCTCGGCGATCTGCAGTCCCTGGTGAGCGCCAATGGCAGCGCCGGCGGTGAAGTGGCCGACGCGTTGCGCGGCGATCTCGACCGGCTCCTCGACGCGGCGACCAGCTCAGAACGCCGCACCCGGGAATCGATGGACAGTGTCCAGGACGTCATGGCCTCGATCAACAAGCGGTTGATGTCACTGGAAGTCGGTGCCCCCGGCCCGGTCGGCGGCGATATGGGAGCGGTGGAAGACGATCGGCCGCTCGAGCCGGGGTCCGGCAAGCCTGTTTCGGCCCAAAAGCCGCAGATGCGGCTTGATCCGCGGTCTCAGTCCGCTGCCGTCCCCGTTAGGGAAAGCCACCCCCGGCAGCCGGCTGCACACGCCTCTGCGCAACCCGTGGCGCAGGCGCGCCCGCAGGCGCAACGTACAGCCGACCCGTCCGATGTGCAGGGTGACCCGCGCGACCGCAAGGCCGATTTCATCGCCGCCGCGCGCCGCGCCGCCCAGGCGGCCGCCGCCGAGGTTCAGGAACAGAAGTCGCCGCGCAGTCTTCTTGGCGGCAAGTCCCGCGATGAAGCGGCAACCGACGGCGGCAAGACGGCGACGGCGGCTGGCTGGTTGCGCTCGCGTCTGCCTGGAAAGCGCAAGGCGGCGGATGCGTCGGCACCCTCTGTCGAGGCGCCTGTCGAGGCGGCGAGCGGCAAGGATCGTCGCGACGGCCCGCGCAGTCGGCACGGCAAGGCGGACATGCCGCCCACGGCAGCTCCGGAATTGCGGGCGGAAGGACGTCCCGGGGAGCCCGATCCTCAGGACCTGAGCGAAACGAAGGGCAAGGGGTCGCTGTTTTCCAGCGGCGGGCGCCGGGCCGTGCTTTTGGCGGCGGCGGCGGTGGTGATCGCCATCGGCGCGCTTCAGATCTTCAAGCAGGTATCGCCGACCTCCGGCGACGTCGCAGGTCTGGACGCCCCGGCGGCCATAGAGCAGCCGGTCGACGAACCCGGCGCACAACAGCCTGTCCAGCAGGCGTCGACGACCTCGCAGTCCGAGCGCGCCGCACCTGCTGCCGAAACATCCGTAAGCTCTCCGGAACAGTCCCCGCCTGCGACCTCTTCTGCCACAGCGCCCGGAGGGTCTGATGCCGGGGCCGGACGCGCGGAAACGGCGCCGGCCGACTCTGGCGACATGCCGAACATGGCGTTCGCGCCGCCGGCAAATGTCCAGAACGGCTTTTCCGCCGAGCCCGGAAGCATTCCCGCCACGCAGTTCCAGAGACCCGCCAGCATGAGCGGACTGGATGCGGGTGCGCGCCCGGAGGGCGACCGTTCGGCTCCCGTGGCCGAAGCCGGCGGCGACGCTCTTGCCGCCATTCCCCAGGACGTTGGCCCGTTGTCGTTGCGCCAGGCCGCCGCCGCGGGGGATCCCAAGGCATTGTTCGCCATCGCCGCCCGCTACACGGAAGGGACCGGCGTGACGCCGGATCTTCAGAAGGCTGCGAGTTACTATGAAAAGGCTTCGCAGGCCGGTCTCGCTCCGGCGCAATACCGTCTCGGCTCGCTCTATGAAAAGGGGCGCGGGGTGACGCGCGACCTTTCGGCGGCGCGCGACTGGTACGCGCTTGCCGCAAAGCAGGGCAATGCCAAGGCATCGCACAATCTTGCGGTGCTCTACGCGGAAGGTATTTCCGGCAATCCGGAATTCCGTGATGCCGCCTTCTGGTTCAAGAAAGCCGCGAACTTCGGATTGGCCGACAGTCAGTACAATCTCGGCATTCTCTATGCGCGCGGACTTGGCCTGGAGAAAAACCTCGTCGAGAGCTACAAGTGGTTCGCGCTTGCCGCCGCCCAGGGCGACGGCGATGCCGCAAACAAGCGCGACGAACTGGCGAACATGCTGTCCAAGGAGCAACTGGCCGAAGCTCGGCTTGCCGTTGCCAACTGGAAGGAAGCACCGCGTTCCGCCGTAGCCAATGAGGTCGACTTGAAGCCGTCATGGTCGGCCCCGGCAGACTCGGTGTCGCGTGCCGCCTACTCCGGTGATCCAAGGGACATGGTGATGATGGCGCAAAAGCTGCTTGCAAAGCGCGGTTTCGATCCCGGTGCGCCGGATGGCCAGATCGGCACCCGGACAAGGGATGCGGTGCGTGCCTTCGAAAAGGCGTCCGGTCTGCCGGTCACGGGCAAGGTAAGCGCGGATCTTTTGAAAGCACTGTCCGGTCAGTCGATCTAAGGGTCTGCATCCTGAGGTTTCAGGGTTCCGGTCCGGCAAGCAAACGCGTTGAAAGTTCACGGCGGATTTCGATGAGCCGACAGGCGTCTGGCGTTGACACGCCTGTCGCAAGCGCGCTTTATCGAGATGAAGGCGCTGCCGCCAGATAGTTTTGGTGGCGCGCCCGGGGGTCGACAAGCTGTTCGACCATGTGCCGCCTCATCTCCAACATGCCGCCCGGGCAAGCGAGCGGCCCAGTCGCCGGTGTGACGTGCAAATCTATCTGCCCATCGCCGAGTTGCCCGTCAACATGTTCATGTTGTTCGGTATGGGAGGGGCCGTCGGCTTTCTGTCGGGCTTGTTCGGCATTGGCGGCGGCTTTTTGCTCACCCCCTTGCTGATTTTCTCAGGCATCCCGCCAGCGGTTTCCGTCGCGACGGTGACGACACAGGTCGTTGCGTCGTCCGCGTCGGGTGTGGTCGCCTATTGGCGACGCAAGATGATCGATTTCAAGCTTGCGGGAATGCTGCTGGTCGGCGGTGTTGCCGGTTCGGCAATCGGCGTCTGGCTGTTTGACCTCTTGCGCGCGCTCGGCCAGCTCGATCTGGTGATCTCGCTGTCCTATGTGACGTTCCTGAGCGCGATCGGCGGGCTGATGCTGTTTGAATCGATCCGCGCGATGGCGCGACGCAAGAGCGGCGCGCGCGTTGCCACCCGCCGGCCCGGCCGTCACAACTGGGTGCACGGGCTGCCGTTCAAGATGCGGTTCCGCCAGTCGCGTCTTTATGTCAGCGTGATCCCGATCGTCGTGCTCGGCGCGGTGATCGGCTTTCTCGGCAGTATCCTCGGCATCGGCGGCGGCTTCATGATGGTGCCGGCGCTGATTTATCTGCTGCGCGTGCCGACCAATATCGTGATCGGAACATCGCTGCTGCAGATCCTTTTCACCATGGCGGCGGCGACGTTTCTGCACGCGATGTCGACCCAGTCCGTCGACATCGTTCTGGCGTTGGCCCTGATGATCGGCGGCGTGATCGGCGCCCAGTTCGGTGCGCGCATGGGCCAGAAACTGCGCGGCGACCAGTTGCGGCTGCTGCTTGCGCTTCTCGTGCTGTCGGTGGGCGTGCGCTTCGCCGTCAACCTCGTGCTTCAGCCTGACGAGATCTTCTCTGTTTCCGTCGCGATCGCGGAGGTGCTGCGATGAGATGGAAGGCACTTTGCACGGTCTTGCTCCTCGGCCTTGCGCTGCCGTTCGCCGTGGCCGTGGTGGCTCCCGCGCGCGCGGAAAACCTGATCTCCGCCTTGTCCTCCGACCGGGTGAACATCGAATCCAACTTCACCGGTACGCGCATCGTCGTGTTCGGCGAAATCTCCCGGGATGCGCTGACCGTTGCCCGTCCGGATCCTTATGACCTCGCAGTCGTGGTCTCCGGGCCGGAGCAGCAGGTCACCACCCGGCGCAAGGGCCGTTTCATGGGTATCTGGGTGAACCGGGATTCCGAGACCTTCGAGAACGTGCCGAGTTTTCTGGCTGTGCACACCACCCGCGCGCCGTATGAAATGGCTTCGCGCACGGTGCTGGAGCGACACCGCATCGGCCTGAACAATCTCAATCTGCCGATCGCGGTCGCCTCCGACGTTCCCATCGGCGACCGTGACAATTTCCGGGCCGCATTCCTGCGCCTTCGAATTCAAAGCGGTCTCTATCAGGAAGAGACGGAAAGCATCGAGTTCCTGAGTGATTCGCTGTTTCGGACGTCGGTTTCCCTGCCCGCCAATGTGCCGGTGGGCGAATACACGGTGTCCACCTATCTGCTGCGTGGCGGGGCGCTGCTTGCCCAGGCCGAAGAACGGCTGACCATCGCCAAGTCCGGTTTCGAGCAATTCACCTACAGGCTGGCCTATCAGAATTCCGCCCTTTATGGCCTTCTGGCCGTTGCTCTGGCGATTTTCACGGGCTGGCTGGCCGGAGTGATCTTCCGCCGCGATTGAGACGTAGATTTGACAAGGACAACCAGGCCAAGTCAGGGTCGTTGCTGTGACCTTTGAACCCGCAGATCCAGTCGGCCCCGACCATCGTTCACCGCGTTTTTCACGTGAGCTTGGGTATGCCGGCCTTATTCCGTTCATTGCCGGTGCGGTCTGCCTGACGGCGGCCGCGTTCCGCTTCGTGGAAGCCAAGGACCTCCCGGCCTTCGCGGCCATGGCGCTTGTCGTCTATGGCGCGGTGATCCTGTCATTTCTCGGTGGCGTGCGATGGGGCATTGCGGTCGCCACAGCCCGCGCCGACGCCCGCGTCTTCGTCTGGTCGGTCGCGCCTTCACTCGGCGGATGGTGTGCGGCGCTTCTTCCGCCAAGCTGGGGCCTGCTGGTGCTTGCCTGCGGGTTCCTGCTGCAAGGCGGCTGGGACCTGTACGCCGGCGAAAGCGGCACGCTGCCCCAATGGTATGTGACCCTGCGCCGTCGGCTGACCGTGATCGTTGTCGCGAGCCTTCTCGTCTCGGCGGCAAGCCTGCTCATTCTTCTCAGGTTCTGAAGGGCTGCGGCGGGTGGTCGGCTGCAATCAGTCCGCGACGAGGCGGCTCGCCGTGAAGGGGTAGAGACGGCCTTCTCCGAGCATGAACACCGAGAAGCTTCTGGGCGGAAACAGTCCCGACCAGGCTTCGTCCAGCACATTGAGGCCGCCGGTCAGAACGCCGAAAGCCGGAAGCACCAGACGGTGTCCGTCGGTCGCGAAACAGGGGCGCCGCACGCTGCGCCCGTAGCGGCGGATGCGCGCCGCCGGATGCAGGTGGCCGCAGACCTCTCCAGGTGCCGCGTCCTCGGCCGGTTCGTGCCGGAAGGCGAGGCCGGCGAGCCGGACCTCTTCCATCGTCTCGCCGCACAGCGAAACCGGTGCGACCGGATCGTGATTTCCGGTGATCCAGATCCATTCGCGTCCGAGCTGCAGCGTCGTCAGCATCGCCCGGTACGTGGCCGGCAGCCGGTCGGAGCCGTTGGCATCGTGAAAGCTGTCACCCAATGCGATCACGCGGCTCGGGTCGAAGGCGTCGATCGCGCCGGCAAGCTTTTCCAGCGTCGCGGCGGTGTCATAGGGCGGCAGCATGACGCCGCGACGGGCGTAGCTGGAGCCTTTCTCGAAATGCAGGTCGGAGACGATCAGCGTGTCCTCGTCCGGCCACCACAGCGCACCGCTGTCGTGGAGACCGACAAGCTCGCCGGCAAGCGAGATGTCGTGGCACACGGGCGCAAAGCGCCGTGCCGGTTGCTGCGCGGTAAAGGGACTCACCCCATTGCCTCCCTGACAAGATCGTCGGCGGCCTCGCTCAGCAAGGTTTCCTGCGCGGCGCCGATCACGGGCTCCTTGCCGATTTCCAGCATCACCGGAACGGCGAGCGGGGACACCCGATCAAGCGCAGTATGCGCGATTCGGCCCTGAATTCGGCGCAGAAGTTCGCCCAATCTGGAGATATCCAGAAGTCCTTGCGCCGCATCCTGCCAGGTTGCGTCCAAAAGGATGTGATCCGGCTCGTGCCGGCGCAGCACGTCGTAGATCAGGTCGGCGGAAACGGTGACCTGCCGGCCGCTCTTCTCCTTGCCCGGATGCCGGCGCTCGATCAGTCCTGCGATGACCGCGCAGGTGCGGAAGGTGCGTTTCATCAGGCTCGATTCCGCCAGCCAGGCATCGAGATCGTCGCCGAGCATGTCCTCGTCGAACAGGGCATCGAGCGACAGGTCGCCGCTTTTGATCATGGTGCCGAGATCCGACAGGCCCCACACGGCCAGCGCATAGTCGTTGGCGACGAAGCCGAGCGGGCGCGCGCCGGCGCGCTCCAGCCGCCGGGTGAGCAGCATGCCGAGCGTTTGATGCGCCAGCCGCCCGTCGAAGGGGTAGCAGACGAGATAATGCGTGTTGGCGCGCGGGAAGGTTTCCACCAGCAGGCCGTCGGCCTTTGGAAGCGCGGAATGGAGCCGCTGAAGCTCCAGCCAGTCGCGCACCTGTCCGGGCAGCCGGGACCAGCTCTGCGGATCGGCGAGCATCGCCCTGACGCTGGCCGCCAGATAGGTCGACAGCGGAAACTTGCCGCCCTGATAGGAGGGGACCTTTGGCGCCTGGGCGCGGGCGCGCGAAACGTAGACCTCGTTCTCGCGGATCGCCTCGAACCGCAGGATCTCGCCGGCGAAGAGAAACGTGTCGCCGGGGATGAGCTGGTCGACGAACCATTCCTCGATCTCGCCGAGCATGCGCCCGCCGCGCCCGATCGGCGCGCGTCGTCCTTCGGCCTTGGAGCGCACCAGCCGCACCTTCAGCATTGGCGCCTCGACGATGGTGCCGACGTTCAGCCGGTACTGTTGGGCGAAGGAGGGGTGGGCGAGGCGCAGCCGTCCGTCGCCGTTGTCCTTCAGCCGGGCGTAGCGCTCATAGGTGCGCAGCGCATAACCGCCAGTCGCCACGAAGGCGACGGTGCGGTCGAAATCGTGCCGGGTGAGGCCGCGATAGGGTTCCGCCGTACGGATCTCCCGAAACAGCGTATCGGGGGAGAACGGCCCCGCGCAGGCGACGCCCAGAATGTGCTGGGCGAGCACGTCGAGCGCGCCGGTGCGCAGGGGCGGGGTGTCCTGTTCGCCGGCGCGCGAGGCGGCAAGCGCTGCCTGGCACTCCATCACCTCGAAGCGGTTGGCCGGCACCAGGATGGCGCGCGACGGCTCGTCCATGCGGTGGTTGGAGCGGCCGATGCGCTGCGCAAGACGGCTTGCGCCCTTGGGCGCGCCGACATTCACCACGAGATCGACATCGCCCCAGTCGATGCCGAGATCGAGCGAGGAGGTGCAAACGATGGCGCGAAGCGTGCCCGCCGCCATTGCCGCCTCCACCTTGCGCCGCTGGCCGACGTCGAGCGAGCCGTGGTGCAGGGCAATCGGCAGATTGTCGTCGTTGACGTGCCACAGCGCCTGAAACAAGGCTTCGGCCTGTGAGCGCGTGTTGACGAAGACGAGGCTGGTGCTGTGCTTCTTGATGATCTCGTAGATGTCCGGCACGGCGTGGCGGGCGGAATGGCCGGACCACGGCAGCCGCTCGTCGGTGTCGAGAATGGTGATGTCGGGCGCGGCCCCGCCCGAGACCGTCACGAGATCGGCAAGCGTCCGCGTTTCCGCGTCGGTCTGCTCGACCAGATACGCGCGCAGGTCGTCGGGCTCTGCGACCGTCGCCGACAGGCCGATGGTGCGAAGCTTCGGCGACAGCCGGCGCAGCGCCGCAAGTCCGAGCGAAAGCAGGTCGCCGCGCTTGGAGGTGACGAGCGCATGCAGTTCGTCCAGGATGACGGTCTTCACATCCGACAGCATCTCGCGGCCCTGCGCGTCGGACAGGAGCAGCGCGACCTGCTCCGGCGTCGTCAGCAGGATGTCGGGCGGGATCTTCTTTTGCCGCTGGCGCTTGTGGGAGGGCGTGTCGCCGGTGCGCGTCTCGATGCGGATGTCGAGGCCGATGCCTGCAACCGGCGCTTCGAGATTGCGGGCGATGTCGACGGCGAGCGCCTTGAGCGGCGAGATGTAGAGCGTGTGCACCCCGCGCCGGACGTTCGCGGAGCCGGGTTTCGCGCGCGGGCGTTCCGCGAGCTCCGTCAGGCTCGGCAGGAAGCCGGCCAGCGTCTTGCCGGCGCCGGTCGGCGCGATGAGGAGCGCCGAACGCCCGCCCCGTGCCGTTTCCAGCAGGTCGAGCTGGTGCGCACGCGCCTGCCAGCCCCGGCTTTCGAACCAGCGCTGGAAGTCGGCGGGAAGAAGGGGCGGGCCGGCGGCATCCATCGCGCTCACAGATAGAGGCTTGCCGACCTCGCGTCGAGCGGCGCGCGCCACGCGTCGTCCATTCCAATTCGTCGGGGGCGACCCTACATTGCCGATCATGACCCTTGGCGCCGATCTGCTCGCCCTCACCGATGCGGGGCTTTATTGCCCGCAAGGCGGTTTCCACATCGACCCGACGCGCCCCGTCGAGCGCGCGTTGATCACCCATGGCCACGCCGATCACGCGCGCGCCGGACACGGCGCCGTGCTCGCCTCGGACGAAACGCTGAAAATCATGGCCGTGCGCTACGGGGAAGGCTTCACCGGAACCCGCCAAAGCGCCGAACCGGGCAAAACGCTGAAGATCGGTGGTGTGCTTGTGTCGTTTCATCCGGCCGGCCATGTGCTCGGCTCCATGCAGATCCGGCTTGAGGGGCAGGGGACGCGCGTTGTCGTTTCGGGCGATTACAAGCGCCAGGCGGATTTGACCTGCGCGCCGTTCGAGCCGGTGGCCTGCGACGTCTTCATCACCGAGGCGACCTTCGGCCTGCCGGTGTTTCGTCATCCGCCGGCGAGGGCCGAGATTGCAAAGCTCATGGCCTCGATGCAGACCTTTCCCGACCGCACGCATCTTGTCGGCGCCTATGCGCTTGGAAAGGCGCAGCGGGTGATTGCGGAACTGCGCGCCGCCGGATACGACCGCACGATCTATCTGCACGGCGCGCTGGAAAAGCTCTGCCGTCTCTATGAGGCCGAAGGGGTCGATCTCGGCACGCTGGAAACGGTCGGGCGACGCTCGAAGGAGCTTGCCGGCGAGATCGTTCTGTGCCCGCCGGGGCAATTGGCCGACCGCTGGGCCCGTCGCTTCGGTGACCCGGTGACCGCGATTGCCAGCGGCTGGGTCCGGGTCAGGGCGCGGGCACGCCAGCGCGGGGCGGAGCTGCCGCTGGTGATCTCCGATCATGCGGACTGGGACGATCTGCGCGCCACGATCCGCGAGACGGGCGCGGGCGAGGTCTGGGTGACGCATGGCGCGGAAGAGGCGCTGGTGCACTGGTGCCGTGGAGAGGGGCTGGCGGCAAGGCCGTTGAATCTCATCGGCTACGGCGACGATGGCGAGGCGGAACAGGATCTCCAATCCGGCTCGCCCGATGGGACATCCGCAGGGCGGACGGCTGAAACTGAAACGATGGCGGGGAAGGCTGCAGGAGGCTGACATGACACAGGACAATGGTGCGGAACGGGACGAAGACTCCGACGTTGCGAGGGAAACGGAGCTGGAGCCGGCGGTTCTCGACCTCTTCGACGACTATCGCGCGGCGTTCGACGATTTCGATGCGGATGCGGTCGCCGACTGTTTCGCCTATCCGAACGTCATCTGGCAGTTCGGCAAGGGCAATGTCTTCGCCGACGACGAGGAACTGCTGGAAAACATCGAGAAACTCCTGGCCGCGCTCGACAAGGAGGGCGTTGTCGCCTCCGACTACGAGATCGTGGCCGGCTATATCGGCGGCGATACCGCAGTGGCGACCTTGAGCTGGGTCCAGTCGGACGCCCAGGGCGAGGCGGTCTTCGAGTTCACCTGCCATTATCATCTGCTTTTCGACGGCGACACATGGCGGATTGCGATGATCGTCAACGAACCGTGATCCGCATGGGCCGTTGATGATCCGTTTCGCCCGTCTTCTGGACCGCCTGTCGTTCGAGCCGCGCCGCAGCGCCAAGCTCGCGCTGATGCGCGAGCATTTCGTCGAGACGCCCGATCCGGAACGCGGGCTTGCGCTGGCCGCGCTCACCGGCGGACTGTCGTTTCGCCATGCCAAGCCGGCGATGTTGCGCGCGCTTGTTTCCGAACGCGTCGATCCGCATCTCTTCGCGCTGTCCTATGATTTCGTCGGCGATCTGTCGGAGACCATCGCGCTGATCTGGCCGGGCGAGACGGCAGACGATGCCGCGCCGCCGGCTCTGGAAGAGGTTGTGGCAAAGCTCGAGGGGGCAAGGCGCGGCGACGTTCCGGCGCTCATTGCCGGCTGGCTCGATGCGCTGGACGAGACCGGGCGCTGGGCGCTTTTGAAGCTGGTGACGGGCGGATTGCGCGTCGGTGTATCGGCTCGGCTTGCCAAGACGGCGGTTGCCGGTCTCGGCCCGCTAGAGCCGGATGATATCGAGGAGGTCTGGCACGGGCTTGATCCGCCCTATGAAGCGCTCTTCGCCTGGGCGCTGGGGACCGGCGCACGCCCGCGCTCCGACGATCCGGTGCCCTTTCGTCCGCCGATGCTGGCGCATCCGGCGGAAGACCGCGATCTGGAGGCCTACACGCCGGAGACCTTCGCCGTGGAATGGAAATGGGACGGCATCCGCGTGCAGGCGGCGGCGGGTCGCGACGGAGAGGGCGCGTTGCGCCGGCGGCTTTACTCGCGCACCGGCGACGATCTCTCCGCCGCCTTTCCCGATCTCGTCGAGGCGCTCGATGTGGAGGCGGTGATCGACGGCGAATTGCTTGTGATCATCGATGGCGAGGTTCGCTCCTTCAACGCGTTGCAGCAGCGGCTCAACCGCAAGACCGTGACGGCGAAGCTGATGGCCTCTCACCCGGCGGCGATCCGCGCCTATGACCTGCTGTCGCTGGATGGCGAGGATCTGCGCGATCTTGCCTTTCGCGACAGGCGGGTGCGGCTGGAAGCGTTCGTCGCACGGCTCGCCTCGCCGCGCATCGACCTGTCGCCGCTTGTCGAGGCTGAAAATCTCGATGCACTGGCGAGAGCGCGCAATGCGCCGGAAACCCTGCATGCGGGCGCGGATGCGCAGGCCATCGAGGGGCTGATGCTGAAGCGCTGGGCGTCCGGTTATGTGCCCGGCCGCCCCAGAGGCGAGTGGTACAAATGGAAGCGCGACCCGCACCGGATCGATGCGGTGCTGATGTATGCGCAGCGCGGCCACGGCAAGCGCTCGTCGTTTTACTCCGACTACACCTTCGGGGTGTGGCGCGCGGCCGGCGACGGCGGGGAGGGAGACGAGGAGCTCGTGCCGGTCGGCAAGGCCTATTTCGGCTTCACCGACGACGAACTGGCGGAGATCGACCGTTTCGTGCGGCAGAACACCGTCAACCGCTTCGGTCCCGTGCGCGAGGTGCGCCATGATACGGACGTCGGGCTGGTGCTCGAGATCGCCTTCGAGGGGCTGAACCGCTCGACGCGGCACAAGTCCGGCGTGGCGATGCGCTTTCCCCGGGTGGCGCGGCTCAGGTTCGACAAGCCGCCGGCGGAGGCCGACCGCATCGAAGCGCTGGAAGCGCTGCTTCCGGCCGACGAGCGCGCGCCCGAAAAACCGAAAATCGCGGGCAGGGGATGAGATGGCCTTGCCAGGCCCCTTTGATGCTTTGATGCGGGCGCGCTTTCGTCGCAATCGCACTTGATCGCGCGCGGGTCCCGGCGCACGGTGCCGGACAACGCAATCAGCAACGAGCTCCCGCATGCAGCGCATTATCGATTATTACTATACGCACGCCTCACCCTGGGCCTATCTCGGCCATGACGCGTTTTTGACACTTGCCGACAAGCGTGAATACGCCGTGCGGTTTCGTCCTGTTTCGCTGACCACGGTGTTCGCTGAAACCGGCGGGCTTCCGCTTGCCAAGCGCCATCCGGTGCGCCAGGCCTATCGTCTGGTGGAACTGCAGCGCTGGCGTGCCTATCGCAACATTCCGCTGACCCTGAAGCCCGCGCATTTTCCGGTGAACCCGGAACTCGCCGACCGCATCGCGCTGGCGATCGCGGTGGACGGCGGACCGGTGGCGGCCTACTCGCTGGCCGTGTTCCAGGCGCTTTGGACGGATGAACTGGATATCGCACAGGAAAACGTGCATCGCGCAATCCTTGACCGGCTCGGGCTGAATGCTGACGCGACGCTCGCCCAGGCGGGTGAAAAGCCCATCATCGAACGCTACATGGCCAATCAGGCGGAGGCGATCGAAACCGGTGTCTTTGGGTCGCCGAGCTATGTGTTGAACGGCGAGGTGTTCTGGGGGCAGGACCGTCTCGACCTGCTGGATACGGCACTTGCCGACGGCCGCGCCCCCTTCGTCGCGCCGTAACGAAAATGCGCCGGTCTCCGGGGCGTCGTGCTTTTGCCACGACCGGTGTCGATACTTGGGCGCGGCCCTTGAGAATGCACCGGTCGTATGTTTTGTGCCGGCGCCCCGGCAAAACGCGGAACAGATGGAGACTATCGTGATGCGTCAGCTCGCAACCGCCCTTGCCGCCGCCGGTCTTGCGGTGTCGCTTGTCACGGGCGCAGCCGCCCAGTCGGCTGACGCGGGAACGGGGCCGCGTCCCTCGGCGTCGGAGGATCGCTATCTGCTTGCCCCAGCCGGCGAGGCCTTCCTGCGCCTCGACCGGGAAAGCGGGCGCGTCGCCGAATGCCGCCGGCGCGGCGAGACATGGCGCTGCGTCGCCGTGCCGGACGCGCAATTGGCGATGGAACAGGAGATTTCGCGGCTGAGCGATGAACTTGTGGATCTTCGGCGGAAAAATGCCGCGCTGGAGAAACGGCTGGCCGCGACAGGTCGAACATCACCGCCAGGCGGGTCGGAAACGCCGGACCTCGAGACCGGCGACGAGAACGCGCCGGCCTTTTCGCCCGAGGAAGAGGCCGAACTCGACAAGGCGCTCGACTTTACCGAAAAAGCCATGCGCCGCTTTTTCGGCCTGATGAAGACCCTGCGCGAGGAATACGACGGAATGGCGAACTGATCGGGCCGGATACGCTCCGCCCCGACCGGGAATGTGCGTCGTGTCAGGCCTTCAGCACATGCTTGAGAATATCGGCGCGGACCTCGTCATCGAGCGCGACGGCGCTGCGCGTCTTGAGATCCATCGTCAGCGCCACGACGTCGCACACCGCCGCCAGCCGGTGCGTGCGTGCCTCGAACAGGTGATGGCGGAAGGAGAAGGTGGATTTCGCGGCCCCCGTCAGCCCGCTGTGGGTGACCACCGGATCGCCGGGCTTGATCGGACCGGTCCAGGCGAGCTTCATCTCCACCGCGACACGCCCGAACCCTCGCTCGGTGAGCCAGGCGTCTGTCATCGGTGTCATGTTCCACACATGCGGCGCCCCTTCGGTGAAGCAGGACAGCGCAAAGGCATCGTCGGCGCGTCCGTCCGGTCCGGCATGGCGCGGCAGCACGGTGGCGCGATGCACGATACGCCCGCCCGCGGCCTCCAGCTGTTTCACGGTCACCGAACTTGTTTCCGCGGCGGTGCCCAGGCTGCGCGGCAGTGCGGCGTCCGGCATCGGTGCGCTGACGTCCTGAAAACGGCGGCGCAATTCGCGCGCGACGCTGTCGGCGGGGGCGTAGCCGTCGGTCGCCGTTGCGGCGAGAACATTGTCGGCGCTGCGGCGCAACTCGTGCACCACCGTGAGCATATAGGGACCGTCGAAAGCGACATGGCTGTGCATGACCAGCGTGTCGCCGGAATACAGCTCTTCGTGATAGCGCATATGCCGCGCCCGGCGCGGGCCCGCCAGGGCATCGCTCAGTCCGCTCAACAGGCGGAACTGCCGGTCGGCTTCCTCGAAGCGCGCCAGATAGAATTGAACGTTCAGATGATCGTTTTCATCGCATTCCCAGCAATTCACAAAAGAATACAAAGTCTCGATAGCGGCCATGTGTGGCTCTCCGGGGGTGTTCGGTGATGGTGTGTGGGCCTGGCGGCGGCGGGTGTCAATCGGAGGGCGGTATTTCCTGCAGGAATGCGTCGATCGCCCGATTGCTTTCCTCCGCGATCGCAAGAGGAAAATGCTGAAAGACATGGCAACCGCCGGGATGAACCGAAAGGTCCGCCCGGTTTCCCGCCGCCCGCCAGCGCGCGGCCATGAACAGCGTGTCGTCGAGCAGAGGGTCGGCGTCGCCGACGACGAAATGCGCCGGCACCAGCCCGTCCAGGGTCCCCATCATCGGGGAAATGTCGGGGGCGGCGGGATCGCCGCCGCGTGCGAGATAGTGGCGCACGAACATCGTCAGGTCACGGGTGTTCAGCACCAGCTTCTGGCTCCCCCAGGCGCGGGCGCTGGGTGTGAGCCGCAGGTCGAAGCAGCCGCAAACGAAGACGGCGGCCGAAAACAGGCGGCCGAGACCGTGCCGGTCGCGCAGGCGCAGGAGGGTTGCCGCCGCGAGGTTGGCACCTGCCGATTCCCCGCCGATGGCGAAGCGCGCCTTGCCGAATTCCCGTCCCCCGTGTTCATGCAGCCAAAGCGCCGCCGCCTCGCAATCGTCCGGCGCGTGCGGGTAAGGGTGTTCCGGGGCAAGCCTGTAGTCGCAGGACACGACGGCCAGTCCGGTGTTTTCAGTGATTTCGCGCAGCCGTGGGTCCTGCTCGTCGGCGGCTCCGAGCGTCCATCCGCCACCGTGGATGTGCAGATAAGCCCCCTCGCAGGCGCGCGTTTTCGGGCGCAGGATGCGCAGGCCGATGTCGCCGTGAGGGCCGGGGATCGATCTGATCTCTGCATCCGGATCGCGCGGAGGACACGGAAAGGGACCGAGCCCCTCCGCCCTTTTTTCGCGAATGAGCGATGGTGCGAAAGCCCATTGATCCGGCAGAAGCGTCAGCCGGTGAATCAGGTCACGGTTGAAGTCGAGCGTTTCCACGCTGGCCTCGCCCCGGTGGCCGAAGTCGAACCCCATTGCAGCCATTGAGGCCAGTATCCTGTCGTCGGTGTTTGCGAAATTGCCCCGCAACGACGCGGCGCGATGCGCAGGCTAAAGCGTGGGCAATCGCCTGCCAAGCCCTGCCGCGCTTGCGCTGCCCGCGCGCTCCTCACATAGTTATCGAAAAGGGAGGTATTTGCGCAATCATGACCCGTTCCCGACTCGGCCTGACCGACCAGGCCTGGACCTTCGAGGACGACGGCCTCGACCTGCGGCAGCGCATGGGTCGGCTTGTCGTCGCGACGCGCGGCTGCGGGTTTTACGGCATCGGCCGGCGGATCGACGACTGGCTCATGGAGCAGACTGCGCGCGACGGGGCGGCGTCGATCTTCCTGCGCCACACCTCCGCTTCGCTCACCATCCAGGAAAACGCCGACCCCGACGTTCAGGCGGATCTGCTCGATGCGCTTGCCGGCCTTGCGCGCGAGGATACGCCCTGGCGTCACCGCAGCGAAGGCCCTGACGACATGCCGGCCCATGTCAAGACGATGCTGACCGATGTCAGCCTGCAGGTGCCGGTGGTCGCCGGCCGGCTCGACCTCGGCACCTGGCAGGAGATCTACCTTGTGGAGCACCGCCGCGACCCCCACCAGCGCAGCCTGACGCTGCGCTATCTGGGAACCTGAGAGCCCGCGCGCGGCGGCGGCATCGGCATCAGCGGTGGGCTGCGAACCGGCGCGTCGCCGCCACCAGTTCCGAGACGATGCCCGGCTCGCTGGCCGCATGACCCGCGTCCTCGACGATGCGAAGATCGGCCTGGGGCCAGGCACCGGCGAGGTCGATGGCGTTCTTCATCGGCGTGACCACATCATGCCGACCGTGCACGATCACGCCGGGGATATCGCGGATCTTGCCGATATCGCGCAACAACTGGTCGTCATGGGTGAAGAACCCGCCATTTGCGAAGTAATGCGCCTCGATACGCGCGAAGGCGAGGGCGTAGTGCGGATCCGAAAAGGCCTCCTCGCGTTGCGGATTGCGCAGCACCGACAGCGTCGAACCTTCCCAGCGCGCCCATCGCCTTGCCGCTTCAAGTTGAGCGGCTTCGTCCGTTCCGGTCAGCCGGCGGTGATAGGCGGCGATCAGGTCGTTTTGTTCATCCTCTGGGATCAGGTCCCGGTAGGACGCGAAAAGATCGGGATAGAGCCAGCTTGCGCCCTCCTGGTAGAACCAAAGCAGTTCCGCGCGACGCAGCAGGAAGATGCCCCGCAGGACGAGCGAGGTGACCCTCTCGGGATGCGTCTGCGCATAGGCGAGCGACAGGGTCGAGCCCCAGGATCCTCCGAACACCTGCCAGCGCTCGATGCCCAGATGCGACCGCAGGCCCTCGATATCGCCGACGAGATCCCAGGTGGTGTTTTCGCGCAATTCCGCATGTGGCGTTGAGCGGCCGCAGCCGCGCTGGTCGAACAGGACGATGCGATAGATCTCGGGATCGTGAAACCGGCGCATGATCTCGCCCGCTCCGCCGCCCGGCCCGCCGTGCAGCATGACGACCGGCACGCCGTCCGGATTGCCGCATTCCTCATAGTGGATGGAATGCAGGTCGCTGACGGGCAACAGGCCGGAGGCATAGGGCTCCAGCGGCGGAAAAAGCGGCTCGCGCATGGTCGAGTGTCCTTGAAATGCAGGGGTAGGCAAGGGCGGTGCGGGCGCGCGTCGATCACCCGCGCCCGGCGTTCGGGCGAGCCTAACCCAGAAGCAGAAGCGCGGCCATCCCCGCAGCCGGCAGGGTTAGGAGCGCGGTGGCCGCGAGCCAGACGAGGCAGACGGCGAAGGGCGAGGCGCGTCCGCCGGCAAAGCGCTCGTAGAGGGCGGCGGGCACACCGGCGACGACCAGTGTCACCAGCGCGCCGAACAGATATGCCAGATAGATGACAAGCGCAGCCGAAGACACCAGCAGGCCGGGTGCGAGCAGGATCACGGCGGCGGTCGTCTGCGGCAGGAGCCAGGGGTTGAACACGCCGTTGAAGAGCGCGAACGCCGCGATGGCAAGGGCAATGCGGCCGGTGTCCGTGGCGGGGCGCTTCATCGGATCACGCGGCCCCGGAAAGCGCGCCGCTTGCGGCGAAACCGACTGCGAGCAGCACGCGCGCGATCATTGCCCATGTCACCGCGAAGAGCAGAAGCACCGCATGCGGCAGCAGCGCGGGCGTGACCTGTCGCACCAGCCACACGGCGGGATCGGTGAGGCGGCAAAAGGCGCGCAGCATGAAGCCGGGGTGATCGGCGCCCAGCAGAAGCGTCAGCGCCAGCCGCCCGAGCAGGGTGTACATCAGCGCCGCCAGCACGAAATTGGCGGTCTGGAAGACCAGCACGCTCACGGTTGCCGTGCCCTGCACACCGATTGCCGCTCATGCGCGCGGTTCACAGCGGACCGTCTTTCATCACGGGCCCACCCGAAGGCTTGCGGATGTCGTCGATCAGCGCCTGCACCTCGCGCGAGGGCGCGGGCGTGACGAGGCTGATGAGGATGGTTACCACGAAACCGACCGGCAGGCCGAAGAGGGCAGCCGAGATGTTTTTCACGCCAAACCATTCCGGCATTCCGCCGTATTGCGTCATCGCCAGGTAGTAGAGCGTGACGCCAAAGCCTGCGATCATGCCGGCGATGGCGCCGGCGGACGTGCAGCGCCGCCACCAGATGCCGAGCACGATCGCCGGGAAGTTGCCGGCGGCGGCAAGCGAAAACGCCCATGCAACGACCGACAAAATGTCGGAGGGACGTGTCGAGGCGACGTAGGCGGCCAGCCCCGCGGTGGCCACTAGAAGCACGCGCGCCACCACCAGGCGGTGGCTTGCCGGCGCGCGTTTGTCGAGCATGCGGTAGTAGACGTCGTGGCTCATCGCATTGGCGATGGCAAGCAGCAGTCCGTCCGCCGTCGACAGCGAGGCGGCAAGACCGCCGGCGGCCACGAGGCCCGCGATCACATACGGCAGTCCCGCGATTTCCGGCATGGCGATGACGATCACGTCGCGGTCGATGGCGAGATCGGGAAGCCGCAGCACGCCTTCATTGCCGGGCACGCCGGCGCAGGCCGCCCGCACGGCATCGGCGGTTGCGGCAGGGACACCGCAGATATCGACAAGCCCCAGCTTGCCATAGGTATGGATCCATTGCGGCAGGGCATCGAGACCCGCACCGATGACGTTTTGATAGATCTCCAGCTTGGCGAAGGCGGCATAGGCCGGCGCGGTCACGAAAAGCAGGACGATGAAGAGCAGAGACCATGCGACCGAGCGGCGCGCATCGCGCACGGACCGCGTCGTGAAGTACCGCATCAAGATGTGCGGCAGCGATGCCGTGCCGATCATCAGGCAGGCGATCAGCGCGAAGAAGTTCAGCGGATCGAGCGAGGTGAAGGGGGTAAGGTGGGGTTTCAGGGTCTCCACGCTCGCCAGCCCGCGCGCCAGCAGGTCCTGCTCGAGAACGGCGATCTCCTGAAGCACCGCTCCATAGGTGAACTGGGCAACGGGAAAGCCGAATTTCTGCGCCGAGAGGATCGCCACGGGCAGCATGTAGGCTACGATCAGCACAATGTATTGCGCGACCTGCGTCCAGGTGACCGCGCGCATGCCGCCCAGCATCGAGCATATCAGGATGCCGGCAAGGCCGACGTAGACCGCGACCTCGAAGGAAATCCCGAGAAACCGCGAGGCGATGATCCCTGTCGCATAGATCTGCGCGACCACATAGGTGAACGAGCAGGCAAGGAGCACGACAATGCCGATGAGGCGGGCGAGATTTCCGCCAAAGCGCGCGGCGAGGAAATCGGGAACCGTATAGGCGCCGAACTTGCGCAGGTAGGGCGCGACCAGCACTGCAACGAGCACATAGCCGCCGGTCCAGCCGACCACATAGGCCAGCCCGTCGTAACCCAGCGCATAGAGCGTGCCGGCCATGCCGACGAAGGAGGCGCCGGACATCCAGTCGGCCGCCGTCGCCATGCCGTTGTAGAGCGCGGGAACGCGCCGTCCGGCCACATAGTATTCGGAAACCTGCGCGGTGCGGGTGACGATGCCGATCCCGGCATAGACGGCAAGGGTGCAGAAGACGAAGAGATACCCGATGATCGGGTCGGGAACGCCCATCTGCTCGAGGATGGCAAGCAGCACAACGAAAGCCGCAAACCCGCCCGCGTAGGTGCCGTAGATCCGCCCGATGTTGGCGAGAAAGGCGTCGTCGGGGTGCGGGCGGCTCATAGCGGCGGCTCCTCGCCGGAGACGTCCGGTTCGGCAACGCCGGCCTCGCGGTCGATGCGGTCCTGACGCGCGCTGAACCAGAAGACGAGGCCGACGAAGGCGATCAGCGAGCCTTGCGCCGCCATGTAGAAGCCGAGCGGGAAACCGGCGACCGTGAGCGTGTTGAGCGGGACGACGAAGCCGTGAACCGCGAAACCGAAGACAGCCCACAGCGCCATCACGATCAGCGCAAGGCGCACTGTCCGGCGCCACCACGGCTGGTGCCGGCGCTTCGGTGTCTTTGCGCGTCCAGTCATCGCGGTTCCCCCGTCTTGTGTGCCGGTCTCGTCCGACAGGTATCCGTGCGCGCGTGACGCTGCGACAGCTCGGCGGTGCGACGCCGTCCCCCGATGCTTAACACCCTGATCGAAGCGATGCTTATACGACTTTCGCAAAAGCGAAAACTGTGAGAATACGAGAAGCGCTTCCGGCCCCGGGGGGTGGCCGCCCGCCGATGCTCCGGTTCTTCGCTTGATGCGCGTGGTGTCAGGGTCAATACTGCAACCGAGCAACGGGAGCCCCTGTTTCGGGTCGGCTGCCCGGGCAACCGGAACAAGGGGGACGCGGCATGCGGATCGGCGGGAGGCGATTCGCGGCCTGCGTGGTTCAGCGCCGGCGGCGACAGTCGGCCTGAAGGGAGGAGAATTGCGTGTCGGAAACCACAACCTATCATTTTGTTATTGCCGATGATCATCCATTGTTTCGCGGCGCGATGCGCCAGACACTTGAGACCGTTTATCCGGGAGCGGGTATTTCCGAGGTCGGATCCCTGGAGGAAGCGGTCGCCGATCTCGATGCCCACGAGGAGGTCGATCTTCTTCTTCTCGACCTGTCGATGCCGGGGATGCGCGGGTTCTCCGGCCTGATGTATTTGCGCGCGCAGTATCAGGGCGTGCCGGTGGTGATCGTCTCGGCAACCGAGGACGTCTCCACCATCCGCCGCTGCATGGAACTGGGTGCGTCCGGCTTTATTCCGAAATCCCTCGGCATCGAGGTGATCCGCGACGCGGTCGCCTCGGTCATGGACGGCGGAACCTGGACGCCACCGGACGTCGATCTGAGTTCGGAAAGCAACGAAATCGCCGACATGGTGCAGCGTCTGTCCAGCCTGACGCCGCAGCAGGTGCGTGTCCTGATGATGCTGTCGGAAGGCCTGTTGAACAAGCAGATCGCCTACGAACTCAGCGTGTCGGAGGCGACGGTGAAGGCGCATGTTTCCGCGATCCTGCAAAAGCTCGGCGTGGAAAGCCGGACGCAGGCGGTGATTGCCGCCTCCAAGATCGAGCAGGGACAGTGGCACACGGCGATCGCGCGCTGACGGTTTCCGCGTCCCGCCGCGCGACATGACGGACGGGCGCGGAGGATGCCGCGCCCGATCGCGGGGCCGGGATCCGGCATTGCTGGCAGTGCCGAAGCGGTCCGTGCAGCGCCGAAACGGTCAGGGTTTTGCGCGCGCTTCCTCGATCGGATAGGCCATGCCGTCGCGCTGGCCGAAATTGCCCTGGTGGCACTCGCTGCAAGCGGAGACGACGTCGACCGCCATCGGAGCGCCGCCCGGCATGACAGCCATGTAGTACCAGTCGGCGGTTGCCGGCGAGGTGCCTTCCGCCACTTTCTGCATCAGGAACAGCGGGCCTTTCGAGACCTTGCCGTCGTCGTTGATCGTGAAGGATTCCTTGGCGAGAACGCTGCCCACAGGCATTGTCACGTTCTCTTCCTTGAACTGCATGTATTCCGCTTCGCCGACGGGATTGACGAAAGTCACCAGAAAGCGCTTGCCGTGAAAGCCGGGTGCTGCCGGAAAGTCGCTCGCTGCCTTCCAGCCGCGATAGCCGGTGACGAAGTCGCTCGGGATCCAGCGCTTGTCGCCTTGCACGTAGCCGGCGTGCAGCTCCTTTTCGAGGCAGTGATAGACCTGCGCCGCTTCCTGAAGCGTCAGTTCGTAGCCCGGCTTGTCGACGTCGCAGGCGGCCTGCGCCGCTCCCGATGCGAGCGCGAATACCCCTGCGGCCAGGGCCGTCTTTGCCGATGTGTGCATGCTTTGCTCCCTCAAGATTCCCGATCCCCGCTGCCGGGCCGAACGGCTATGGCGCGGCGTCACGGGAGCGTCCTTTGGCGCGCGCGCACAGGCAAGTCAAAGCTTTACACGCTCGCTTGATCGCGGGTCATTACCTTGCCTACTCCGCCGCCGAACTCGCCAGGCGCAACCGCGACAGAAGTGCGCGCAGCGCCGCCGGCTTGACCGGCTTGTTGAGAAGATCGATGCCCTTGTCGGCGGCTTCCGCGCGCACCGCCTGCGTGCGGTCGGCGGTGATCAGGATGGCCGGCAGTTCCCTGCCGAAGCGCCAGCGAAGCTGGACCACGGCCTCCACGCCGGTGCCCTCGTCGAGGTGATAGTCGACGATCAGGACATCGGGCTGTTGGCCGCCCTCCGTTGTCCTGCGCGCGGCCTCGAGGGCGTCATGCGCGATCGTGACCCGGCAGCCCCAGCCGGTCAGCAGCACCCGCATGCCGTCGAGGATCTGCGGTTCGTTGTCGATCGCGAGCACGTGAAGACCGTCGAGGGCGCCGGGCAGGGGCACCGGCGACGGCGTCTCCTTCAGCACCGGAACGGTTGCCGCCAGCGGAACGGAGAGGGAAAACCGCGACCCGGCGCCGGCTGTCGAGCGCAGGGAAACGGGATGGTTCAGCACCCGCGCGATGCGCTCCACGATGGACAGGCCAAGGCCCAGCCCGCGCGCCTCGCGGGCGCCGTCGTCGAGGCGGTGGAACTCCATGAAGATCAGTTGCTGCTTGGATTCGGGGATGCCGATGCCGGTGTCGAAGACCTCCACGACCACCTTGGCGCCACGCTTGCGAACCCCCACAAGCACTTTGCCGGCGCGGGTGTATTTGATCGCGTTGGACACGAGGTTTTGCAGCAGCCGGCGCAGCAGTCGCCGGTCGGAGCGCACCGAAAGGCTGCTCGGCAGGATGCGCAGGTCGAGGTTTTTCTCCTGCGCGATCGGCTCGAATTCCATTCGAAGCGGGTTGAGGATTTCCTCGATGCGAAAGACCGTGATCTCCGGATTGAGGGCGCCGGTGTCGAGGCGCGAGATATCGAGCACCGCGCCGATGATCTCCTCCACCGATTCCAGCGACGCGCCGACGTTTTGCACCAGATGCCGCAACTCGCCGTCGGCAAAGCGCTCCGTCAGGCTTGAGGCATAGAGCCGTGCGGCGTTCAGCGGCTGCAGAATGTCGTGGCCGGCGGCCGCCAGGAAGCGTGTCTTGCCGAGATTGGCCTCGTCGGCGAGGCGTTTGGCGCTGGAGAGTTCCTCGTTGACATGGGTGAGTTCCAGCGTGCGCTCGCGCACCCGCCGTTCGAGGGTTTCATTGGCTCGCGCCAGGGCTTCTTCCGCCAGAACGCGCTCCGTGATGTCCGTGTAGGTGGTGACGATGCCGCCGGCGGGCATCGGATTGGTGCGCACCTCCAGCACGGTGGCCTCGGTTTCCAGATGTTCCTGAAACGTCTCCTGGCGCACGGCGAGCTTGTCGATCCGGTCGCTGACGATGACCTCCACCGGGTCGTTCCCGAAGGCGCCGCGCTTGGCGTTGAAGCGGACGATGGCATCAAGCGGCGTGCCGACCTGGCCGTATTCCGCAGGAAGGCCGAGCAACTCCCGGAACTGGCGGTTCCAGCAGATCAGTCGCAGATCGCGGTCGTAGACGGCAATGCCCTGGCGCACCTGGTCGAGCGCCGTTTGCAAGAGGTCGCGGTTGTACTGGATGGCGACGGTGGCGTCGTCGAGCAGCTTCAGCGCGCCTTTGCCGCTCGGGTCGCTGCGCTTGACCAGCAAGGACAGCACGAGCCGCGAGGACGCCGCGCCGATGGCGCTCGCCAGAAGCTGTTCGGAAAACCGCAGCATCTGCGCATCCGCCGGTGCGTTTGGGTCCGTGTCGCGCCCGCGCTCGCGGGTGAAGCGCTGGAAGGAGCGTTCCGTGCGTTCCTCGCCGAGATAGCGCGCGATGGTTGCCTGCAATTCGCCGACGGTGACGGAGGTGCGCCACAGACGCAGTCCGGGCGCGGGCGAAAGCTCGGACGGAACGAAGATGTTCGCCTGCAGCCGTTCGATCGGTTCGGGCGCGCGCGACAGCGACACGAGCACATAGGCTGCGAGATTGACCGACAGGCTCCAGAAGACGCCATGCGTCAGCGGGTCGAAGGTCAGCGAGAACAAGGCCTGCGGGCGAAGCAGCCAAAGCCCGAAGGGACCGCTTTCCAGGAAGGTGTCGGAGATCAGCCCCGACTGGGCGAACGTCGGCAGCAACAACGTGTAGACCCAGATGGCGAAGCCCGACATCATGCCGGCGATGGCGCCGCGCGCGGTTGCCCGCCGCCAGATCAGCCCGCCGAAGAAGGCCGGCGCGAATTGCGCGATCGCGGCGAACGACAGCAGGCCGATGGAGGTCAGCGCCGCCGTGTCGCCGGCAGCGCGGAAGTACGCATAGGCGAGCAGGAGCGTCACGAAGATCGCCGCTCGCCGGATCAGCAGCAGGATCCGGCTCATGTCCTCGCCGGACGAGGAAATGATCGCATCTTCGCTGGACCGGCGCAGCACCAGCGGCATCACCAGATCGTTGGAAATCATGATCGCCAGCGCCACGGTTGCGACGATCACCATGGCGGTGGCCGCCGACAGGCCGCCGACGAAGGCGAAGAGCGCAAGCCAGGGATGATCGGCGGCAATCGGCAGGGCAAGCACGAAGGTGTCGGGGTTGGTACCCGGATCGAAGGCCATCATGCCGGCGGCCGCAATGGGCACCACGAAGAGGTTGATCGCGACGAGATAGAGCGGGAACAGCCAGGTTGCCCGCCTGAGTTCCGCCGAGGAATTGTTCTCCGTCACCGTGACATGGAACTGCCGCGGCAGCATGAGCACGGCAAAGAACGACAGGAGCGTCATCACGATCCAGTTTCCGCCGGACAATTCGCCCGTCAGGACCTCCGTGACGCGGGGATCGCCCGCCATTGCCCTGGCGAGGGCTCCCGGGCCGTCATAGAGCCAGTAGGTGACCCAGATGCCGACGGCGAGGAAGGCGAGCAGCTTGACCACCGCCTCCGCCGCGATCGCCAGCATCAGGCCTTCCTGATGCTCCGTTGCATCGATGTGGCGGGTGCCGAACAGCCATGCGAAAATCGCCATCCCGACGGCGATGATCAAGGTGATGTCGCTGAAATAGGAAAGAGGACCGACGCCGCCGGGCAGATCGATCTGGGCGACCATGGTCGTGACGGAAAGCGACACGGCCTTCAGCTGCAGCGCGATGTAGGGAATGATGCCGATCACGGCGATGATCGCCACGACGGCGGCGACCGACTGGCTCTTGCCGTAACGCGCGCCGATGAAATCGGCGATGGAGGTGATGCGCTCGCTCTTGGCCAGCCGGATGATCCGGCGCAGCAACGGGTAGCAGAGCGCGAAGACGAGCACCGGTCCGATGTAGATCGTCAGGAACTCCAGGCCGCTGCGGGTGGCGGTGCCAACAGATCCGAAAAACGTCCAGGACGTGCAGTAGACGGAAAGCGAGAGAGCGTAGATCAGCGGGCGTCCGCGCCCGGGCACCATTGTCCTCGCCTTGCGGTCGCCATAACTGGCAATGGCGAAGAGCGACAATATATATCCGAGCGCCGAGACGACGACGACCCATCCCTCAAGCATGACGCGCCGCCTCCCTGCGGTTCTTGTCTCTTGGCGTTGATCGGATCACAGTTGCCCGGTGCTGTCCATCTGCCCGAAAGGCGGAGGCGCCGGGGAGCCAACCCGTGGGAGAAAGACGATTTTCCGATTGCAGAACCTGTTTCGCCGCAAGCAGCCGGAACGGCTTTGCGAGCTCGATGCCCTGAGCACGGACCTTGCGCGCCGGGCCATCGTTCTGGCGCGCCGGTCGATCGTGGAATACACCCGCATGCGCGTCGGGCGAAACTGGCCGCAACTCTTTTCCGAAGCGGCCTTTCAGGAAGCGCTCACCTGTGCCTGCAAGGCGGCGACACCCTTGTGTCTGGTGTGGACGACGCGCACCGCGCGCCGCGCGGGCTTGACGGCCGCGGCCTGCTGCGAGGTCTGCGTGGACCCGGCCGGCCCGCATGACATCTGGTGCGAAACCCTGGCGCGGGCCGCGGTGGTCTCGCTTGGCAGGCTTCCGGCCTCGCGCATGGACGAGGATCGGGAAGATCACGCCGAGGCGCTGCGTGCGCTGAGGACGATGCCGTCTACACCCCCGGCGTCCCTGTCGGATGTGGTCGCGCCGCGAGAGGCGGCGCGGTTCGCGCTGCTTCTCCCGCTCGACCGCAGTTTCACAGACGACGACCGCGAGACGATCCGCAACACCCTGCGCCTGGCGCTTGCGGAGACATATGAGGACCTGTCCAGACACCTCGATGTCGCCGCCCTGACGCGTGCCGGCCACGCGACCTGACGACGGCAGGAAGCGGTGGCGGATATCTTCGATTCCCGCTTTTCAACCATCGTGCTAAAGGGGCTTCATCGGATCAAGAACCGTGCCCCGATCGGGAGGCGCGGGCGAGGGGGAGTGGCGCAATGCTGACGGAATTCAAGAAATTCGCGGTCAAGGGCAATATGGTCGACATGGCGGTTGGCATCGTGATCGGCGCGGCCTTCGCCGGGATCGTGTCGTCGCTGGTCGACGATGTCATCATGCCGCCGATCGGGTTGCTGCTTGGCGGCGTCGATTTCTCCGAACTGTTCCTCGTTCTCAAGAGTGGCGCGACAGCGGGTCCCTATGCCACCGTCGACGCGGCCAGGGAGGCCGGCGCCGTTACCTGGAACTTCGGGCTTTTCATCAATGCGCTTGTCAAGTTCGTGATCGTCGCCTTTGCGCTCTTCATCGTCGTGAAGGGGGTGAACCGTCTGCGGCAAAAAGAAGAAGCTGCGCCTGCCGCTCCGCCCGCACCGAGCCGCGATCAGGTCCTTCTGGAAGAGATCCGCGATCTCCTGAAAGCACGCTAGGCAGTCCGGACGTCACGACCTCCCAAAGGCGCGGGCGGACGGGTCGCGTTTGCCGTCCCCTCGCTCGTCGCCGCTTCCCCGGTGGAAACGAAACATGACGGATCTGATTGCCTCGCTGCGCGATGAAGCCCGGATGGCGCCGGAAAGCGGCATCGTCGAGGTGGTGAGTTTTGGCCGGGAGCGTGCCGACCTCATTCCTCTCTGGGTCGGGGAGGGGGATTTGCCGACGCCGGAGTTCATCGCCCGCGCAGCATCGGCCTCGCTCGCGCGGGGGGAAACATTCTACACGCATCAACGCGGTATTCCCGTGTTGCGCCAGGCGCTTGCCGACTATCACCTGCACCAGTTCGGCAAGGACTGGGGGGCGGAACGTTACTTCGTCACCGGCTCCGGCATGCAGGCGATCCAGATCGCCGTGCGGCTGGTGGCGGGCAATGGCGACGAGGTCGTCTATCCCTCTCCGGCCTGGCCAAACCTCCCGGC